>JAYOHN010000004.1:0-57053 GCA_038118245.1 Candidatus Poseidonia sp. | reverse complement strand
CGAGGTTGTCCTGGTCGAAAGTGTTCAACTCCAATCTGTCTTGAATGCGACCCGCTGCCCACATCTCTTGGAAAAGTAACGAAGGCGATAGGAGCCGTAGCCAATGTAATCACAGGAGATATTGCTGGTTTGGCGAGTGATGTTGTCGACGATGCTAAATCAGAATTGATGAAAACTGAAAGGGTGAGATGCAACAAATGCGTGAAAAGAGATCGAAAAGAAGACAGAATACTCATTTCGGGAGTGACTTCTTTCTTCATGGCGTTTATTTTGATGCCGATTCTTGGTTTGATTTTCCCGTTCGACGGCTTGGGAATATATTTCCTTGGATATGTTTTGTCGTTCGGAGTTATTTTGTATTCGTTGATAAAATTCTACTCTGCGGTCGAACAATATTTGCAATATTTGGATAAACTTCCAAGACGCGTTAAGAACATTATCTCCATCGCTGGCGCTACAATGGCTGCGGGTTTATTCGTCACGCTCTTGTTCAGCAGCGGAAGCTCTGATCTAGTTGAACATGAAATTGTAGATACTTGGTACAGCAGCGTTGAATCAATTGAATTTGAATCCGATGGAGAAGTCAATCACTCAGGACAAGATGTTGTGGGATGGAGGCTGCTAGATGGAGACCTAATGCTTCAGTTTTCAGATGATGATGAATACGAGTATTATCACAAATTCCTTATCTCTGAGCCATACCTTTTCATCGCCCCATACGCAGATGCTGAACTTCAATCGGTGTCAAGCGATGATTGTGTGGTCTTATCGCTTGATGAGAATGCACAAAATGAATCCTATTGGGATGAAGCGAATATCAAAGCCCCGGAATGGTGTAATATTGAATGAGTTAATCAGAATTTGACGTCTACAAGGGTTTTATCTTGGAACCCTTTTGTTCGTAAAGAGGGTGTTGAAGGGGTCGCAGTCCGTCCTTTACATCGCTAGGGTTGTGTTCACGGGCGTGCACAAGGGCCCCCTTGTGCATGGATGCGCTGGTTCCATTGAGCTGCTTCCGAAAACAGGTCCTCGAATGCGTCCAGCGACGCATCGATCGGCTTCGCATACCCACCACCCATGAACACCACCAGCGGCACCTTCAACGCTTGAGCGGCTGAAAAGACGAGTTGGTTTCGCTTTCGCATGCCTTGACGGGAAACGTTGAGTTTGCCCAGCGCGTCGGCTTCCAAACCGTCAACACCGGCCTGGTAGAGAATCAAGTCGGGATGGAAGGCCTTGCAAAGGTCAAGCGCTTCTCGCACGGCGTCGAGGTACACTTCGTCGCCAGATTCGGGCGGGACCGCCAGGTCGTGGTCGCTCACGGATTTTCGAAACGGAAAGTTGGTTGAGCAGTGGACTGAAATGGTGAGGGCTCGCGGTTCATCGGCGAGAATCGTCGCCGTTCCATCGCCCTGATGGACGTCCAAGTCCACGACGGCAACCCGCTCCATGCTGAGGTTTTCCAAGGCGTGCAGGGCACACACGGCCAAATCGTTGAACACGCAATAACCGGACCCAAAGTCTCGGTGAGCGTGGTGAGTGCCCCCCGCCATGTTCCCAGCAAAACCGCCTTGCCGTACGGCATGTTCCGTTGCTTCGACGGCCCCGCCCATCAGCGCTTTCGTGCGTTCAATCATCGCCGGTGTCCACGGCGTCAGGCCGATGCGCTTCTCTTCTTTTTCCGTAAGGTTGCCCTCAAGAAAACGTTCGACATACTCAGCATCGTGAGCCAGCAGAAGGTGCCTCTTTGAGATGGGCTCGGGCCGATGAACGGTGATGGAGGGGGCGGGTTCGGACGCTTGCAAACGGTCGAGCAGCAACCGATATCGGTCACGAGGAAAGCGGGCTGAGGGGTGAATCCCGTCGGTGTAGAGCGGGTGGTACCACAACCCAAACGACGCTGGCGTGGCCATGCGCTCACCTCATCGGTCTCGTGCATAAAATCCTGTATGGACCGCCTTTACCAAAACCGCCGCGTCCGGGCGTATTCGACCTCAGCGAGGTGAATGGCGTGAAGCAGGCCCTCCTCGTTTCCGGGCATCACCTTGACCAGCAACCGGTTGGCTGTGGCTTCGCCGATGCCTCGCCCCATCAAGCACAAGATGGCTTCCAAGCCGCGATTGGCTACCAAGTCTGCGTTTTTCATCATCCGGTCTTGGTCCTTGACGTCTTCGGATTTTACCCATTTTTCAAGCATTTCTTGCAGGCCTTCGCGGGCGCATGCTAGCCGGTTGCCGCCGCACCGCAAACACGACCCGGGTTTTTCCATCGCGGTGAACCGAGCCACGCGGAAACGACGTACGCCATGGCATCGAAGACAGCAAAGAACCGCTCGTTCGTTGGTGAGGCGAAGTTTCAGGCGCTCGCGAATGGCCGCGTTGTCCCAGTTCGGGAGCAGCATTTGGTTTTGGGTGGTGTTTGACATCCCCAAAGGGCCTTGGGCCGTTACTTCAATCGAGAGGACCCCCGACTGCAGGCCGTGCAGAACATCCCCTGCACCTTTGACATCCATCCGTTCGTGGAACAATTTCGAAAGGACTTCCTCCATCACCACCGTCCCCTTGTATTTTCTCAGCAAGGCCTGAAGATTGATGCGGCGGGGGTCAACACCGTGGCGCAGCACACCGAATATTTTCGCAACCTGCGCAAAGCGCCACCGAACCTGCCTCGAGTTCGGTACGGTGATGCTCAGCACATGTTCGATGGCGTCCGGCGGGGTTTCAAGCAACCACGACAGGATGTCTTCAGGACGGACATCGGCGCTTTGCAGAGCGACTCGAGTTGGTTCCACCACCAAGCGCCCCCATTTTCCGGATTTGGTTGAAGCCATGGCGAGAAGAAAATGGCCAAGCGCCTCGTTGATTTTTGAGCCTTGACAACTGTTCAGCACCAAGGCATCGTCACGCTCTTCGATCGTGAAATGACGGTCGGTTGGCAAGGTTCCCGTGGCGTCCATGTGACCAGCAACGTGCTCGGCGAGCATGCTTCGCGCTTCGGCGTCAAGAGGGAAATCGGCCAGCGAAACATGGCGTTCAGGAAGCAAGCCCCTCGGGTCAAGTGCGGCCGGTTTGGGCTTCTCAAGCAACCCCAAGTCGTGAGCCACGAGATGGCGCAAGTACCCCACCTCCCGCGCAACGCTTTCGGGAACCGGGGGCAATTCACCCAGCCAGTGCGGTGCAGCCCCGCTGTCTTTCACGGGAGCGACCAGAAGTTCGGATTGTTCCGGGTCGGCATCGACGATGAGCCAGGTACGTCCGGCGATCACGAAACGACGGGGCGTGCCGTCGTCGTCCTCGCCTGCGTCGTTGAGGCTGAGGACGAACGCTTCGTCAACGTTGCCCAAACTGCGCCGTGTCACGGCGTCGCGAACGCGATAGGAACGTTTGTCGGGAATCATGGAAAGGTGCTTGGCGACCCAATCGCGGGTCCTTCCAGCGCTGGAGAACCAACCGTTGGCGAAGCGACGAGGCACCTCCACCTTTCGTTCGGTGTAGGTTCGGGGAACTTCATCGTCAGGAGTGGTGTACAGCGGAAGGTCCTCGGGCAAGGTTTCACCTTTGGCACTGGCATGCTCTCGGGCAAGGGCATACACCGCTTTTGGCCATCGGTACCACGGCACCTCGCTGGGTTTGGGGGTGAAGCGGACAATCCAGTGTTCGGCCAAAACCTGCAACACCGCTTCGGTGTCGGCTCGCTGCCAGCCCTCAAATTGCGAGGTGTTCGCCAGTTGTGCGGTCGCTTCGTCAATGCTCACGGCCTTGAAGGCATGAACCATCAACACCAGTTGATTGGCGGCGATGGTGAAGGGGCGTTGACGCCATTCAACCGGCTCGATTTGGCCCGCCATCGCCCTTCGTGCGACGACAGCCGATTCCAAGAGGTGGTCGACGTCCCACGTCACCACGTGGCCGCGACCCACGCCACCCAGCCGGTGGTCGGCACGGCCGACCCGCTGAAGCATTCGGTCCACCGATTTGGGCGAATGCAACTGAATGATGCGTCGTATGCTGCCGACATCGATGCCGAGCTCGAGGCTTGACGTGCACACCAACCCGGCCAGGTTTCCGCTGCGCAGGTCATCTTCCATTTGCTGCCGAGTTTCGGCCGCCAGCGAACCGTGGTGCACACCGAAGTTAAGGTCGGGCGCCATGGTCTGAAGGCGTGTGGTGAGCGTTTCCGCCTCGCTTCGGCTGTTGACAAAGAGCAAGCACGGGGCTTCGGTACGGAGCAAATCGCAGAGATGGCGGTAAGCAGCGTGTTGTTTGGGCGAGGGAAGCGACATCTCAGCGTAGGCGATTTCATCCTCGGGAAGGGCCGTGGGCGACTCAACGCTCAGGTCCGTTTTTCGGTCCCCGGTGGTGATGAGCGAGGTGGCGCCCCGGGGCGAGAGCCAGGCAGCGACGGCATCGGGGTTACCCACCGTGGCCGACAGGCCCAAACGCTGGACAGGTCGGCCGGTCAACGCCTCCAAACGGGACAGGCCCACGCCGAGTTGCCAGCCGCGCTCGGACGCTGCCAAATCGTGCACCTCGTCCACGACGACGGCCTGCACGGTGCTCAGCATGGCTCGGAGATTTTTGCCCGTGAACATCAATTGGAAGGTTTCAGGAGTCGTCACGAGCAGGTTGGGCGGGCGACGCGTCTGCTTGGCCCGTTGGGCTTGAGAAGTGTCGCCGTGACGGACGTCCACCGTGAGCCCAACGGCGGAGGCCAACTCCCGCAACCTTCGGTCAACGTCTCGGTTGAGCGCCCTGAGCGGCGTGATGTAGAGGATGGAGAGCGAAGGCCAGGCGTGTTCAAGGCAGCGGTGAAACAACGGAAGAATGCCGGCCATGGTTTTGCCCGACCCGGTGGGGGCGACCACGAGGTGGTCGCTGCCTTGGACGATTTCAGGCAGGACGTTTTCTTGGACCGGTGTGGCGTTCCATCCTCGTTCTTCAAGGGCGGTGGCCAGCAGGGGATGAAGCCGGGAAAAGACGCGCGACATACTCTCCCCTCCCTCTCGGAAGGGCTTCACCCACCGCATTTGAGCGTTTGGCTTTCGTCTTGGAAGGCGTCAGACGTCAATCGTCGTCGTCGTCATCGTCGTCGTCGTCGTCATCGTCAGACTCGTCTTCGTCTTCATCGTCTTCCCAATCGGCGTCGTCGTCATCGAACGCACCGTCACCGAAGTCGATCGAGGTTTTCGTAGCCACGGTGAACACGATGGTGAGGGTCAAGATGCTCAGAAGGGCAAACAACCACGCCAAGGGTTGCTCGCGAACCGAGTCAAACCAGCCGAAGTATTGGGCGTAGGCGATGGTCACGGCGTGTTCGGCAGCGTTGTCGTCATCGTTGGCTTCTGGAATCTCGTTCTCAGCGTCAACCACCACTCGGATGCGGTCGACGTCTTTGGAGTCCCACGTGACGTAGACGGAGTAGGTTTCTCCGGTGTCGATGCCGTTGACACGAACAACGTCGAACGGTTGGTCGCTGTTGCCGGCGTAAAAGGCGACCTTGAACTGGGCCGTCGTGCTTCCACCTGCGTTGAAGATGTCCGCACGAACATCGACCTTGGCGCCCGGAGCGATGTGGTCGTCGCTCAACACGATGTTTCGGATGCGCAACTCGGGGCCGACGGCACCGAGACGGACCCACTGGCGTTCAAAGTCGGTGTCGTCCGATGCGAGCTCGGGTATCGGGCTCGCTTCGGAGTTCGAGACAACGGGGAACTGGTTTCCTGCAGCGTCGTAGCCGGTGACGTAGAAGCCAACAAAGTCGCCTGCCTTGGGCAGGATGGTCCCGCCCGCCGTGATGTCGACCACGCCGGTCCACTTGACCGTTTGACCGTCCTGCTGCATGCCGAGCAGCGTGGAGCCGGCGCCGATGGTCATGGTACGGGTTGCGTCACGCATGACCCAGTGGACCATCTGCTTTGAGCCGGTCAAATCGGCGTCTTCGGTTCCTTGGAATTCAACCGCAATTTGCGACAGGTCGTTACTGGCCGAAATGTCGATGACGTTGAGCGGAGCCACGCGCCGGGTGACCCGAGGCGATGCGTCGTCGACAACCACCTGAAGGGTGGTGGAGACGAGCGTTCCCGTCATGTCCTCGCCTCGGCCGGGGATGTTCGTGATGGAGATCAGACATGTTCGGGAGGGTGAGGATTGGAGCGTGGAAGCCGAAGAGAGGGGGACTTCAACCGCATACCCGCCGTCGGCGGTCAGCGATCCGTCGGACCACAATTTCTCGCCGTCAAAGACCTCGACCAAGATGCCCACGTCGCGGGGTGCGGGCGTTTGGCTGCCTTCGTACACCACACGGCCGCTGAAGGCCAGGCGGTCGTCCTTCCGAACGCGACTGCCGTCCGCAATGGGTCCGGTACGTGGTTCGCTGATGTCTTCTACCGTGAAATCGGTGGGCGAGAGCATCAGGTCGTTTTCAACCCGGAACGTGTGTTCCAAGAGGAGAATACGGGACGGGTCGGAACTGCCCAGTTCCTTGTACATCAGGGCGACATCGCCCATCTCTTCGTCGGGCCAATCCCAGCTGAATTTGAAATTGAACTCCAGAAGAATCCAGGGCAACCCGGATTCGTTGGTCGTTTGGGTCATCTTGCTCGTTGGCAGGAGGTGGATGTAGGGGGAGTCCGACCAGAAGGTGTTGTTTACGCCGGAGTATGAAATGCTCTGGGCGTCTCGGGCGGGGTTTGGACCCTCGAAGTCAAAGACCAAGGAGATGAATTCGAAGTCGATGGCGGTGTTTGCATCGATGAATCCGAGGCTCACGGTTTGTTGCATCCCCGCATACACGGCTGCGTTGTCCTCGTGACCCAGCCACTCGAGGCCGGTGAAGATGGCCGAGGAGTCTTTTCGGGTTCGGAAGGTGGCGTCGTCGTAGAGGAAACCTTCTCCCGATTCAAACATCATCACCTCGTCATCGTCGTTGAGGACCTTGAAGTGGAGCGGGTTTCCGGCTTGGTCGCCACCGTCCCAGAAATACGACACGCGGCCCATGTTCGGGTTGCGAGAGGTGTCGATGCTGGTGATGAACCACTTCGATTTGGCTTCGGTGTTGTTGCGCACGATTTTGCTCACGTATTCTTCGGGGTCGGCCTCTCCGTTGCGGTTGGCGTCGTGGTCGGCCTCCACCCAATAATTCAACTCCAGTTCCATGGGGTGGCCCACCTTGTCTTCCACCAAGACATGAATCGGTTGTTCGTTGGCCGCCGCCTCGTAAGCATCGTCCTCCGGTGCAACAATCATTCGTTCTGGGTGCGTGGCGTCGACGCGGTAGGTCCGGCGCCAATCAGCGTTGGGTTGTTGGACATGGTCTGGATTGCGTTCGTTGTACGTCTGCACTTCATAGGTCAACCCGTCGGGCACATCGATGGTGGGCAGGTCGATGGAAATGAAATACGAACCGTTGTTGTTGGTCGTGTCTCGTGCGGTGCTCTCGACATAACCGTTGCGAGAAACTCGCACGTCAAAGGCGCTGTCTTTGGGTGCGTCGTCCGTGTCCTGGAACCACATGGCGCCAACAAAGTGGATTTGTTCACCAGCGGCCACCCAGGCGTTGTCCGGCACGTCCTGCGAAGTCATTTCCCCGTCGTTGTCGCGGACGTTGAGCCAACCGAGTCCGAAGGAGCGGTTCACGCGCAGGCCGTTTTCGGACATGAGCGGGACTGGAGCAAAGCCTGCAGCCCCGGTGTCGTCAAGGCAGCCGGTACGGAAGCGGACGTTTTCCTGGTCGGGCATTTCGCTGGTCACGAAGAACTTCCAATGGATTTCAAGAATGCCGTTACTTTCAACCGAGTACGAGGTCGGGTCCACTTCGATGTACTGTGCAGGGTCGTTGGGGTCGGGGAAGATGTCGCCGTACTGCCAGGAGAGCGTCGGCCAGTTCGCCATGGAATTGGTCATGAGGGTCAATTCTGCACTGACCATGCTGGTCGCCTCCTCGCCGATGATGTGCCGTGTAACGACTTCGTACGGGGTGATCCGCTCGTGGAGCACTTCGCCTTCAGGGATGGTGATGTCAAGGTTCACGGTTTGCATGGTGTAGGTGATTTGGAACGACTCCAGCACCAGAATGCCCGGCGATTCGGAAGTCAAGTTGATGGGAATCTCAGCGATGCCCGAACCTTGGTTGGGTATGGCGGCGTTCAGGGCCGTGAGCAGGGTGTTGCCGCTCTGCTGAGTGGTCACCGTCACCGGACCGATGAGCGCCCCGCTCTGTGCGGAACGTTTCCATGCATTCTGACCGTTGATCGTGATACCGGCTTGCTCAGGAGCGTTTGAATGCAGAGCGATCGAAAGCCCGGTGAGCGACGGCGTGTAGCCCGAAGACGTGGTGGACATCATGATGCGGACGCAGAAGTAGTAGGAACTGCCCGTCATCGGTTTGGTTTGGTTGGGCGACGTGAATTGCACAACACCGGTGCTTCCGGAATTGCACGATGTGCTCGAGGAGTACCCGATGTTCACTTGCACGGAGGTGGCGGCAGGTCCCGTTTCGGTCCAGTTCACCGTCGCAGCGACCACGCTCTTGGTGCCGCTTCCGACATACTGGTAAGCGTAGTAATACCCGCTGCTTTGGTAGTTGGTGGTGTAACTCAGGATGACATCGCCCAACACCGGGGAGGCGGAGGTGGTGCCGTTGAGCGTCGCCCGCCAAAGGATGTACGACCCGGCGCTCGGGAAGACGACTTTCTGCCCGACCGAAGCGCTCCGCCAGGTGGTGCCGCCGTCGTTGGAAACATCAACGTCGATGCTCGTGCCGCTGGGAATGGAACCGAGGATGCCGTCGACGTTGATGGTGTCAACAGCCCGAGTGGTGGAGATGGTTTGACCCACCACGGTTTGGCTGGTGACGGTCGAAGAGCGAACATCGTGATGCGAGCCGTCCCCATAGGTGTGGACCTTGCGTGCACCTTGCGTGCAGTACGCCGTGCTGGCGTAATGGCATGAGAAATGCACCTTGTGGTCGTCCGAGTCAACCAGGCCGTAGTGGCCGCCTCCCGGCATGGTCCGATCGCCTTGCGAGGTCAGCAAACCGCTCTGCAGCGAGTAATGGTAGTGGACGCTCTTGTAATCGGTGTTGTAGAAGTAGATGTTGTACGTCACGCTGGGCATGCTGACCGAGAGGCCTGCACCGTAGTCGTAGTAGTAGGACGTGGACGTCATCAGCCACGTGTTGTTCACAACGGTGGGGGAAGAGGGATTAACCTCTCGCAAGTAGTGGTTTTGCGCTTGGGTGTCGTACACCCCGACGTACATCTTTCCGGTGTTGTCGTCAAAGTCAATGCCGGAGATGTAGTTGGGGTACATGTAATTGTAACTGGACTGACAGGACCAGACCACGCTGTTTCCTGCGCTGTTCCAATCCACGTCCCACTTGTTGACGGTGTACCTCGACCAGTGGGCGGTGTAGACGTAGCCGTCGTAGACGTCGGCGTCGTGGATGCTGTAAATGGCGCTCGAGCCGCAGCTTCCGGTGCTGTACGACGCAGTGCCGAGGTAAGCGCCCGTGCTCGGGTTCACCCGGAGAATCGTGGGGACGTTGGAAACCGACGTGCTGGTGTAACGCATGATGTGGGTTTCCGAGGCGTTGATGGGGACCACGACGCCGGTGTAGGACCAGGGCGTGTTGCTGGAAACCGTGAGATCGCTGTATTTCTTGGTCGGGCTGACGTAGCCCTGGTCACTCAACGCAACGAACTCGCCGGTGGTGTTGAGGTGAGCGTTTCCGAGCGAACTGACGTCGCTCGACGATTGGAACCGGGGCATGACCTCGGTGGGGTTGCCCTTGAGGTAGACGGTTTGGCTGGAAACGTCCAGGTTGTCCCGGTACGTGGTCGTAAAAGGCGATGGGGCAAGCCCGCTTGAGCCCTGCACCCTTGAATCGCCCTCGCCGCCGTAATGGCTGTTGGAGCTGAAATTGGTGTAGGCGGTGGAACTGGCGTCCCCTCGAAGGTTAAAACTGGCCGATGTCACTTCTGCACCGTAGGGTATGGTGACGACGCCGGCGGGCCCGACGCCCTTTTGGGAAAAGGTGTGGGCGTACGAGGTGGTCCCGTCTTTGAACTGCGTTTCCGTTGTGGCGGCGCCGGCCAACGGAGAGAGGACCGAGAGAAGAAAAACCATCACGAGAAAGAGTGCACGCTGCATGTCAACCACCCAATGTCTTCACGAGTGCCTGCATCACATTTGAATGATGCCCTCTGGGGTCCGCGGCCCTTCAAACGGGTTGCTTCCAAAAATGCGAGCATTGAAGACGGTTTCCGCCTTCCGCAATACAGGTGCGCATCGTGAGCGAAACAACCTCATTCTTGGCCCGATGGTGGGCAAACCAGCACGGACGGCAATTTGCAATCACGGCCATTGCTTCGGGCGCCAGCGGCGTTCTGCTCGTGATTTGTGCTTACCAGTTGATGTTCCTTCAAGATCATCCCGACTGGCAGGGCTACACCGGGGCAGCCATCGTCGGCGCCGTCCTCACCCTTGTTCTCTTTCTGGTGGCCTTCCCTGAATTTCTCCGTTTCAAGGGCCACGTCGTGACGCTCGAGGAATTGATGGAAATTCAATCCACCGCTGAACTACGTCGGCGGAAAGCCGAAGGGGCCACGGCCGCAGAGGCCCTGGGTGCTGGTCATTTGGAGCAATGGAACGCATTCCTTGAAAGCAAAGGCCTGCGACGTTGAACCGAGGCCTCGCCCATGACCGATCATCATCCGCTCAAATCCTTGGTGCTGGAGATTGGGTTGGCCATCGGCATGATCGCCTGTTTAATCGGCGCGATGGTGATCCACACCGGATCCATGCCGCCGTTGGTTGTCGTTGAATCCGCCTCCATGGTTCACGATGAAAACGGGGAGGTTGGCAGCATCGATGCCGGAGATCTCATTTTGGTGCATGACCAACCGGCGAGCACCGTTGTGACCTATGCCGAGGCCACCGATGCCTCAAATCCGGCCTTTGGTTACGAGCAACACGGCTTGCCCGGTGATGTCATCATCTACGATAAAAACGGCGAAGGCGGCACGCCCATCATCCATAGGGCCATCCTCCGGGCGGTTGCGGAACAAACCGCTCTGCCCGACCGGCAGGGCCCCAATCCCTGTCCTGACGGCGGCACGTACGACGCTCAAAAAACCGGAGAAGACGGTAAAGCGGGTGCCTGCATCCTCACGTGGTCCGTGCCCGGTACCAACGTCCAAAACGTCGCTAACATCACCGTGGTCTTTGACGGTTCAGGCGCAGGGTTCTACGATTGCAAACGTCCGGCCCATGCAGGGGTGGAGGCCCACTTGGTGGTGTGGCAGTGGCAACCGCCGCACGAGGGCATCCTCACCCTGGGGGACAACAACAAGTGCTCGGTCGACCAAGGCAGCAGCGCCACCAACGGGTCCGCCGGTGTTCACAGCCCCTCCGGCGTGGTCGGACCAATCCGGGACGGGTGGATTTTGGGTGTTGCGGGCGGTGAAATTCCGTGGCTCGGGACCGTGAAACTGATGGCCGGTGGGCCAAACTCTTACGGGACGGGGGACGTTCCTTCTTCTTCCTTTATGGCGCTGGTCATCCTTCTTGCAGCGGTCTTTGCGGCCCCCCAAATCAGCGACGCTGTTTTCCGAAACTGGGTCGCTTCTTCCCCGGAGCTTCAACTCAAAAACGCCGCCCGGTGGGAAGGACCGGAGGGTGAGGTTCACGAAGCTTCGTAACCCGCCTCGCTCAACGCCTCTTCAAGCGTGATTTGGCCTTCAATCACCCGGCGTGCCGACTCGATGGAAATGGTCAGGGCGCCTTTTGACCGACGGCGGCTGATGCGTTGCAGGTTGCGAAGTTCGCCCATCGAAGGGGCGTGTTCGCGTTGTTCGTGGACCGGTTTTCCCGCCAGGCGACCGATTTTGACCGCCGATGCACCGTGAGCGTGACGTGAGGCACCTGCGCTGGTTCGGTATTCGTTCACTTCCTCAACCCGATAGCCACGGCCGATGGCTTCGTTGATCAGTCGGTCTCGGTGGGTGGGCGAGCCGTGCCCCACACGCACCAGCACGTCAGCAGGCGCCATCGCCTCAAGCATGCGCTGCATGAAGGCGAACAGGGTGGAGGGGGCCTCTTCCACGGTTTTTCCCAAGAGCGTTCCGTCAGCAAAACACGCACATCCGGGGCGTGGGCCCGGGTCAAGGCCGAAAACGAGTTGTCGCGGAGCGGACGGATGGGCTTTCGTCATCGTCCAAACCAGGACCTGTTCCTCAACGCTTTCGCTCAGCACGGCCACGCCACGGCCGCCCAGGCGCTGCACTTCATCCGGTGAACCAAACCACCACGCCGAAGCATCGGGCAAGGCTTCGTCCGCCGACAACATTGAAACCGGGACGCGATGAAACTCCAATGCCTTGAGCAGACGGTGAGCCAGGCGAAAATCCTCCGTGCGGACGTAGGCGCGTTGCACGGGGTCCCCTTGGTCGGGCCCTGTTCTAATCTATCGGTTCGCCGTCATGGTTCACCTCACGAACCCACCGATGCAAGGAGGGTTTGAACCGAAGTTATCAAGAACGATGGACATGGATGTCGCTTCGTGACAAGCGCCTACGAAAGGGAATTGCGGGAGGTCCTCGCAGGCACCGAAAAGGGCGTCGAAGCGGTCATCCGAAGTTGCGACGAAGCCGAGAAACGGCGCATGCGACGCATCCTTCAGCGGCCTTTTCTCGTCGTTCGTGCTGCCGGATCGGGCATGGAAGGCAGCGGGGACTTGGTGGCGCTCCGGGGAGATTGTTGCTTCCCCATTGAGGTCAAAACGACCAAGGCGGAGAAATTGTATTTTTCAGGTCGCACGAAGGACCAGTTGGAAGCGATGGTTCGTGAAGGCCAACGAAGCAACTTGATGCCGCTGTATGCCCACCGCCGCAAAGGTGTACGAGGCGATTCCTGGCGACTCTTCCGCGTGGAAACCGAAGGTCTTCGAGGAACCCTCCGTTTGCTTGCGCCCAAAATACCGGCACTCCCGTTGAACCGAAACGGCTCGCCCTTTATCGATTGGGAACAAGGCATGCCGTTGAATCAATTCATCGGTTTGCTTTGCTCGATGGAAGGCCATGAAGAATCCGCTTCAACGCTTCAGAAGCGTGCGAAGCGCCACACGAAAACGGGTTATCGGCCCGAGCAAAGCGCCGAAGACGTTCTCGCCGAACTCGAGCGTCGTCGCTCCGATGCAGCAAGCCTCACAGGTACGGCGCAGCCATGGTGAACACCAGCATCACGAGCAACACCAGCGATGAATAACTGGAGGCTTTCGATGAGAGATGGTCCACCCACATGGGGTGCAGGTCCCACAGTTTCAGTTTGCGACCCACGCGTTTTACCCCACTGAGGAATCCGTGCAGCATGTCGCGCAACATGTGCCCGCCGTCAAACGGCACCATGGGAACAAGGTTGGTGAAGCCGAGCAGAATGTTCACCCACATCAACCAAAAGAACAGGTTCGCTAGAAACAACAACCCGCCGGTGCCCAACACCGCACCGACGGCACCGTCGCTTGCCGTGAGCAGCGTTTCCTCAAAGGGATGAATCGCCACGCCGTTGAGTTCAAACGGCACGATGAGGATGTTGAGGATGTGAATGGGCAGCATCAGCAAACGCTGGCCGAAGGAGCCCTCCCAGCGGGGCGAAAACGGTCCTGCAAGCCGGTCAATGCCCGCCGTGCCTTCTGAGAGACCTTCCACTCCCAAGAACGGGTCTTCCGGGTGAATTTCGAGGTTTTCCAACACCTCGTCATCCCATCCGAGGGCTTTGTAGTACGCGTGTTTATCCCCAAAGGTGGCGGACAAGGTTTCCCGTTGCCCGTCTTCATGGACTACCACCATGTCAACGGTGTCGTTGGCGCGGTAACCCAACAACACGTTGCGGAAATCTTCGCTGTTGTGAATCGGTTGACCATCGATGGACACCAGCGTGTCCCACGGCTGCATGCCGGCCTGTTCTGCCCCTCCACCGACAACGATGCCTTGCACGTGGAGGTAGTCTTCTTTGGCCGTGATCTGTCCCGCAACGCCCCCCAGCAAGAGCAACATCACGAAGGCCGCGAAAAGGTTCGTGGCGGGACCTGCGGCGAACATGCGCAAGCGTTCACGTCGGGGAGCACGCATCAGTTCCTCGGCCTGAGGTTCAGCGAACGCCCCCAGCGGAAGCGGCCCGAGCTGAAGCAGACCGAAGGATCGAACCCGCATGCCGTGGCCACGCGCCAAAAGCCCGTGGCCGAATTCATGAATCACCAAAGAAATCACGAAGGCCAGGGCGCCCCAGCCCAGGGGAATCACCGGGTTCAAACCGGGAACGGCTACCAATTCGCTCGCCGATGGTGGAGCAGCGGTGGGCGGATTGACCAGCGAGGTGACGAAGGCCAAAAGCACCACCAACGCCACGGCGAGCATCGAAAGCGAACAGACCCACAACGAGACCTCGCCGTACGCTCGCCAAAACTTCCGGGGTTTCGCCAAGCGGTCAAGGAGACGCTGCCCCCGCTGGGTACGCACCATCAAGACGATGCCGAGCGCACGCGTGGCGTTCCATCGGTCAAGGGTCCCGTTTCGCTCCCATGTGCGAATCAGGATGTACCAACCAAGCAGCAGGGCAAACAACACGGTCCAGTCCGCTTGAACCGACCCCCAGGTGCCCACCATGTGACGTCCGACGGCCTGTTCTGCCTTGAACGTTGATATTCCCTCCTTGCCGCTCGTCGGGACAAAACTTGATGATGGGTTACCGTACCATCACACCCATGCACACGCACCACTCGGCGATTGAAGCATGGTGCGATGTCACGTGGGGCGAGCGCCCCGTTCGGATTTCGGATTGGGCGGTGCACGACGACATCGTCCAGGTGTTCCTGCGGTTGTCAGCCAGCGTTCTCATCGCTGACTTCACCTTGGGGGCGAACGGGCGCTTGAGCATCCAGCAACACCTTCACATCCCGCTTGAAACATGGAACCCCGGCTCCATCCAGGGTCTTCGCACCATGGAAGGAAAAACTCGGTTTCAACATCGGCGCCATACCATCCTTCTCTCGAGCGAGTTGAGGGTCCCGGAGTGGGGGGCTGCCCTGCTTGAAGAATGGTTGATGAGCATGCGCAGCGCTGTGAATCGACCCAAAGACAAGGTCCAACGCACCAACGAAATCAAGCGCATGCACTTGTCGGTACAGCGGAATTTGGAAAGCGCGGGGCTCTCCAGCGCCAGCGAGGAAATCAAAGCCCTAAACGACCGAATTGACCGAATCGATAACCGCTTAGCGAACTGATTCTTCCATCGTGGTGTCCACGCCGGGGAATTGGTCTTCCCCTTCCCGGTACACCGTTCGCATGTTGTTGATGAAGTTCCGTTCTTTGACCACGATGGTGTAATGGCGGATGCCGTAGTCTTTCTCCCCGTCGAGCATTTCAAGCAGGACTTGGAGCGTTAGTCGAGCCCCCTCCCGGTGCGGGTAGGCAAACACGCCCATGGAAAGCGGAGGGGAAACGACCCGAGTGATGTCCCCCAACTCTTCAATGGTTGCGAAGAGGTTCTGATACGTTTCAGCCAGCAATTCTCGTCGTGATTCGTCTTGGTTGGGTCGACGGCAATCGGGGCCAACGGCGTGGATGATGTGGGTGAAGTTCGTGGAGAGCGCAAAGGGTTCAGTGACGACGTTTTTTGTCACCGCACAGGGGGGAGCGTTGATTTTCCGCATTTCAAGGCAGATGTTTCGGGTGACCTGCGTCAACTCTTTGCCCGCCTTTTGGTGGATCGTCTTGTCCATTCCCTCGCGACCGGAAAGGCGGTTGTTGGCCGGTGTTACGAGGACATCGCCGGAATGGTCCCAAACCTCACCACCCATCACACGCAGGACGCCGTGCTTGCATGTTCTTGCCATGTAGAGTTCGGCCATCATAACTCCATAGAGGGCCACCCTACATATGCTCTGCGCCCTTTTTTCATGAAGAAGAACCGATTCTCCACCCTCGCAGGCGCCTTGGTGGTGAGCCTCAGGCATTTGAGCGATACGGCTAAAGAGGCCCCGACGGTGCAACAACCGATGCACACGAAGCGGAGCAGTCTCGCTTTTGTTGTGTTGATGTTGCTTTCTCTGTTGCCGTTGCAACCCCACAACACTTCGCCTTCTCCAAGCGTGTTGGAGGGCAACGATTCCATCTTTGACGGTTTTCATGTCGGCGAAGCCGAGGACCTCTGGAACGAGACCCCTTGGCGAAGCGTCGCCGTGCCCGGCGGCTTTTCGTACAGCAGCGTGATCGACTACAGCGATGTTGGAGTGCTCATCAACAACCTCTCTTCTGAAAGCCGTACCATCGGCTGGGCCTTTGTCGCCGCACGAAACATTTCCCTCGACCGCGTGTTCATCTTCAACGAAACGGGGACGCCGACAGGCGAGACGGTGAACCGCAATCAATTCACCTCGTTTTTTGCCCTCCCTTTTCTTGAGATGCTCCAAAACCGAAGTTCCTCGAGTTCGCTGAACTACCTCGTCACGACCAAAGGCATGCCCCTTCGTGTTTCGGGTGGGAACGACAAAGCCAGTTTTGACCAGGAATTGGCCTTGCTTGGAGGCTCTTACAACGCGACCATTGGAAACAACTACTGGTTCAATCACGATTACGGCCCACTGGCTGGAAAAGCCATGGAACCGTTCACCCGCAGCAAATACGGGTTTTTCCTCGTCACGAGATTGACGGGGTACACCGTGGACACGGCGCTTGAGCTGATCGAACGAGCGAACCAAAGTTTAGGTCAGCGAGGAACATTCGTGCTTGACCTCGCAACCAATCGAAACGGCTCGGGATACAAATTTTGGAACGACAACCTCTACACGGCCAACACCACGCTCAACGGCAGCATGGGTTTGCCCGTCATCTTTGACGAAGAGACCGAATTTCTCACCAACGTTTCCAACGTGATGGGCTACGCTTCGTGGGGCAGTAACGATGGTAACTGGAACCGAAACTACCTCCCGAACGGAGGCTTTGACACCCGTGATGTCACATGGCAAAGCGGTTCGCGTTACTGGAGCCACAGCGGCCCCGCCGTGAGCGGGAACGATTCGTTTGTGTGGGCGTACCAAAACCAAACAAAACAGGGAGGAAACGGAGCGTTCGAGGCCGCCGTCAGCACCGCTTGTGAACAGGACTCGGGCCACATGATGCAGGGGATTTACGGCGAATACTTTGACAACGATGGCGTCTCCTTCAACGCCGCCTCGATGCCGTCGCTCATCGACCGGGAGCCCGACCGCATTCAAATCGAGCCGCACCTGAACCGAGGTTCATCGAACAACGCCTATCCCGGACTGGACGACCGCTTCAAACAGCATTGGGGGGCCCGGTTCAGCGGACTCATCGACATCCCTTTCTCTGGAAACTGGAGTTTCTTCCTCAATTCGGACGACGGCTCCGAACTGTGGGTGAACGGAAACAGCGTGGTCCAGAATCACGGCATGCACGGCATGGTGGAACGTTCGGGTTTTGTCAACCTCACGGCGGGTCTCCACGATTTCCGCGTTGAGTTCTTCCAGGGCGGCGGCCCTCACGGACTCGTCTTTTCCTGGCAGGGGCCAAACACTTCGAAAACAACCGTCCCAAGTTCTGCATTCTACGTGGACGGCGACCTGGTCCCACAGTCAAACCACCTCGTTCATGCATGGTCGCTTGAAGACGGCTCAGGAGGCCAGGCCAGCAATTCGGTCAACGGAAGTGCAAACCTCACCCTCACCGGGATGAACGCCTCCAACTGGAAAGCATGCGTCGACGGCGGCTGCCTCTGGTTCGACGGAGAGAACGATGTTGCGAGCGTTGACGTCACCGATTGGGCCGGCAACCTCTCCGTCAGTCAGTGGGTGTGGGCGAACCTCTCCAACCAAACCAACTACGCCTCAACCTTTGCCGTGAACAACCAAGCCGGCTCCAACCTTTCCTTCCAGCACATGATTTCCGGCCATCAATGGCGGCTTCATAACAACCAATCCCATCCTTTTGGGGATGTGACGCCGAAACGGTGGACCCACCTCGTGTCGGTGTTTGACAACGGGGAAATCCGTCAATACATGGACGGCGTCTTGGTGAACACCAACACCTATCCGAACGGATCCTTCACCAACATTGACCTGTACAAACTTGGTGTCAATCGCGCTGGAAACGCCTTTTTTGAGGGAATGATCGACGAAATTCGCGTTTGGGACGTGGCCTTGGACCACCACGACATCACCTCCCTTCGCCGCACCATCGTCGACAACTGCACAACCTACTCCGGTGGTGGCACCGACGTTGCCCACCTGGTCACCACCTTCTCGGTCCCGGAAGAGCTGAAGGGGCACGCGTGGATTGGTTACGTCTATGGAAAGCGAGGCGGAGAGGTCAACGGAGCCTTCGGCCTCGAATTGACCGCTCAAGACACCCTCGGTCAGACGCTCTCCACCAACACCTCCACGATGAAGACCTTCACGACCGCTTGGGCTGCGAAATCGATGCGATTCCGACCGGACCCGAACGCCTCCCAGTTCGAAGTGCGGGTGCCTTTGGACATCGCCTCGACCTCGACGAGCGGTGCCTTCTACATCGACACCGTGCTTTTGCGTGCAATCCGACCGCACATGGATTGGGTGAACGGTTCCATCGCAGACACGGCGGTGTCCACCGGGGGCCGCTCCTTCAATTGGGGAACGGGTTACGGCCAATCCCTCATCGCCGACCTTCTCGAGGACGGGGTGTCGGGTGTGAAAGGGTACGTCTACGAGCCCTACCTCACCGCCGTTGGCCTTCCAAGCGTGTACTTGACCTCCTACGCTTCTGGCTACAACCTTGCCGAAAGCCACGCCTCGGCAAACCGGCTTTCGGGTTGGATGGGCGTGGTGGTGGGCGATCCGAAAATGGCCCCCTATGCCGACATCTTCCACGACATCAGCATCGTTGATGTGCGCGTCCTCGGTTCGGCCAACCTCGGTCAGGATACCGTTGTCCAGATGCTGATTGAAAACCGAGGTATGGCGACCTCCAACGGGACGCTCATGGTGCAAACCGTACAGGGCAACAGCGTCCTGAACCAAACCGTGATTTCCCTCCCGCCCGGCGACCAGGCAGGCAGCCGTACCCTGGTCAACCTCACCGTCGTCCCGCCTTCTTCCGGCTACCTCGACCTTCGAATTCGTTACGACAACCAGAGCGAAGAGCGAAATTTCGCAAACAACCTGTACCCGTTTAGCATCGTGGTCAACGCACCGCCCACCGTGCAAGACGCCTACTGCAGCGCGTCGGTCGTGACCCGAGGCGCCTACACGATTTGTTCGGTTGAGGCGACCGACGACGTCAACGTCACCGATGCAACGCTTGAGTGGCAGATCGTCCAACCCAACGCCACCTTGAACAACACCAACTGGAGCCTCATTGCCCTCGGTCAGATCAATCCGTCGGTGTGGGAAACAAGTTTGGTCGTCCCAGCCAACGCCACCCTCGGATGGATTGCCTTACGAGCAACGGTTCACGATGCAGGGAACATGACCGCAAGCATCCTGGTCACCAACGTGTCAAGGGTCGCCGATGCCCCCCCCTCGTGGTACGGCCCCCATGTAGCGGGCGTTGATGCAGGCGATTGGAACAAAGCCTCGCCTCTAGGAAACCGACCCGCTCAAGGCATCTACCGTCATCTTGAGACCACCCTTACCGCCTGCGTACAGGATGCGGATTATCGCTTGGAGAACGGCGTGCCGCTGTTCCTCGCCAATCGGGGCACGGTCGGCAACGTCACCTATGTGCCTCAACAAGCCGCGCACCTCTATTGTTATGCGGCTGCGTTCAACCTGTCGCTTGGAAGCGCTTTGAGCGATGTCACCGTTGAGGTGCGTGAACCCACCGGCTCCTTGCTCCTGCAGCGGACGGTTCGGGTTGCTGACATGCCTCCTCAGCTTGAACTCCACCTCGAGGACGAACTTGGTGAACCGCTTGACCGCGTGGTGGGCAACGGCAAAGAACGCCTGCGGGTGACCGTGCAGGACGTTGACGACCCGGGAACACCCTTCGTGGGTGACGTCACGATTCAATGGCCGGGCGGGATGGCCATTCAACTTCCCCTCGACATCCCGGCAGACGCCAACACCACGATTCTCCCCCTCGAGCGGCTTGATGTCCCCCTTGAGGCTGGAAACTTGTTGGTCGAGGCCGCTGGACGCGGGGAGCACGGCGGGACATCCATCGCCCAACTGGAGGTGCCCTTCCTCCTCACCCCCCCTGAAGTCCTGTTGATTGAAGCATGTGACGCTGATGGCGTGGTCAGTAACATGACCTTTGGACAAACGGCGTTGCTGTACGTTGGTCTCATCAGCGACCGTCCCATCGAAAGCACCAGTGCCCGCCTCACCCAATCGGGCTGGGCGATCAACGCACCCGAAACCGATGACCTTCTGTGGCCTGAAGGCGAAGCTCCGGAGGCCTGTGACCGGACGCTTTTCGAGGAACCGGACATCCAATGGCTGGCCTTCCGTTTGAAATTGGACAACTCCATGGTGGACGGTGAAGGCAAGGCGGTGTTCTCGGTCACGGACATTGACGGTTTGGTCAAATCCACGTCGCTCTCGTTGATGTTCCAGCATGCACCCACCGAATTCATCGCCGTCACGCACTCCGATGCGCTTCCCGAAACCGACCTCTTCACCAACCTCACCCTGAGCGACCTGGACGGGTTGGACAAGGTCCTTTGCGCCTACAACCTGTTTGACAACGCCAGCAACCTGTTGAGTCAATCGGCTGTGGCCGCAGGCCCGGAAGGGGTCTTCACCAACCAACTTCGCTGGCAGTACCCGATACCGAGGTCACTCGCCAACTCGACGGTCACGGTCAACATCACCTGCATTGATGATTTGCAACAGCTCTTCGTCCACGAAACCTTGCTCACCGTTGGACCTGCAGAAACGTGCACATCGTGTGAAATTCTTGACAACGAATCCCAAACGCCTGCTGCCGATTTGGACAGCGGGACGCTTGAAAAAACGGCCGTTGGGTTGCTTATCGCTTTCCTTGCCGTTCTGGCATCTTTCCTGATGCTGCGGCGTAGCGGACGTCGGCATGAAGCATCAACGTGGGGCGACGTGGATGAAACGAACCTCGCCTCGCTCGAGGACCTCTTCGAGGGCGTTCAGGACACCCATCTGTTCGGGGAAGTCGCAGCACCAGACCCTCGGCCTTCCTTTGTTCCCGATGGTTGGACGGTCGAGGATTTCAAGCGCTGGCTGGAGGGCCCCTTACCGGAGGGATGGACGGCAGAGCAATGGAACGCTTATGTCGAAGAACACCGGGCCTTGCTTTCCGAAACAAACGGCGAAAACGAAGGGTGATGTTGAAGCACCACCGCTATCTGTTGGGGTTCATGGCGATTGGATACGTCCTCATCAACGTTCAACCGGGCACCGAACAAAGCGTGTACGAAGCGGTGAAATCCCTCCCGCACGTCACCGATGCCACCGTCCTGTTTGGGGACCACGACCTCATCGTGAAGCTGGAGGCAGACGCCCTCGCCACCATCGCAAAATCCGTTGTTGAACACATTCGCTCGGTGGAAGGCGTGATCAACACCAAAACCCTCGCCGGTGCGGACTTGGTGTGAGCCCACCTAAAAACGATGGGCGGCGCTGAATTTCATGATTTTTGGCCCTCTGGAAAAGGGCACTGAGCGCCATATGGAGCGCAGTCATGCCTTTTTTCGGGAAAAACATTATATGCTCAACGGTGTAACGCTGTGCCGGAGGTAATCCAAATGTCAGACGGAAAGAAATACTTCGTTCTCATGGAGAACGGAAAAGACACGAGCCAGGTATTTGCGAGCAAGCAACCACGCGGTGCAGCCTTGAAGGCCGCAACGCGCGGACACACGAACATCCGCCTACGAGAGCGTGGCACCAAGCGTGTCCACGTCTTCACGGGCAGCATCTCGATGGTCGACAAGCCTGCTGGCGGCCCTGCTTGGCTCCCAGACAAGATCAAGAAGGCCAACGTCAAGAAGCAAGGCATCGAGCACCTTTGAGTGCAGCCTGCTGCTGACCTTCTTCCAACTCACCGAGTTGTACAACGGCCCCCCACGCGCCAAGGCTCGTCCGGGGCCCCAACCCTTTCTCCCTCATCCACGACGATGAGTTGATAAACACGGCCACGTATGTCGGAGCGTCCTCAGGGACACGGGATGCACACCCGCTCCGGCGGGAGGCGGTGACGCCAATGGATGAACGAGAGAAGCGAACGCCACAACCGAAGGCTCGTCGGCCGAGCCAACGAAGATTGGTGAACGATGAACTCAACCTCCCTGCGCGACTTGTTCACCTTCGCCACCTCCCTTGGAAAACCAGCTATCAGCGTCAACTCCAAGCGGAAAACAAGTCCGAAAACACGCAAAAATCGTATTTCTACGGACTCCGAGCGTTGATTGAAACAACGCTGCCTGGCGAGGATGTTCTGAGCGAAGAGGCGTTTGAAGACATGTCCATTGAAACCCTCGCAGGTCGCATGGAACCAATGAACGGACGTTTGGACATCTGGGCTCACGGGATCGCCGATTTGCGACCGACGACGTTCAACGCCCGCCTCGCAGCGGCCCGCCACTTGGTGAAGTGGCTTGGTTTGCGCTGGCCCGACCATCTTCAGCGAGCCAGGACAGGAAAACGCCTGCCGAGAACCTTGACGCGACGTGAACTCACCACGGTTTTGGAAGCCGCCAACATCAGCGAGAATCCAGCCGCTGCTTTGGTGGTCACCATGATGCTTGACACCGGCATGCGAGTCAGCGAGGTGTGTGCACTCAACATGGAAGACATCGATTTTGACGACGGTTCAGCCCGAATCATGGGTGGAAAAGGCGACAAAGACCGATTGGTGTTGTTCACGCAACGAACGCTGGCCCGCCTTCACGCATGGATTCCGATTCGCGAACGATTTCAACCAAGCGACCAGGGGGCTTGTTTCCTGAACCGGCGTGGACGTCGTCTGCAACCTCGCGGCGTTCAGCGCATGATGGATGCTCTTGCGGAAGAAGCCGGCCTGCCAAAAGGGAAACTCACGCCTCACGTGCTTCGCCACAACTTCGCAACGGGCCTGCTCGAACGGGGTGCTGACCTGGTCACCATCCAGCGGTTGATGGGGCACGCCACCATTGCGACGACAAGGGTGTACCTCGAAATCTCCGACCAAACACTCCGAGAAGTCTACCACCGTGCCCAAGCGCTTCGTGAAGAATTGGAGGAACAAGCACCGGCCGTTGAACCCGTCGAAGAGACGACCCCTTCAACCAGTTCACGCGGCATCGTGGAGTCATGAGGTTGATTTCTTTCGCTTGCTGACCTGCTCGGGGCCCGTCCAAAGCCGATGAGGTTGAACGATGTTGCCTGCGTGGCCATCGATGGGGCAATGCTTTCCAGACCTGCAGCGAGAACAATTTCCTTTGGCGGGCTGTTCCACGGTTTTGCGGAGCCGGCCGTACTTTCGCCGAGGCATGGCGAGGATTCGGCCAAGAGGGCCTTCAAACCTAACGGTGAAATCAACCCTTTTTGAACCAAGGCATGTCCTTGACCGACCGAGGAACGCTGATCGTGTTCCCTTTCCTGCCCTCGCTTTTCTGGGTTTTCAGAGAAGTGGCGGCCGAGGAGGTTTTCTCAACCACTTCTTCGGCCACTTCTTGGCCTTTTGAAACCGCTTTTTGGGTGGCCTTTTTGGCAGCCGAGGCTGTTTTCTTCGCGCCTTTAGCGGCCTTGGATCCGGCTTTCTTTGCGGTGGATTTGGTGGCTGCACCCGCTTTCTTTGCCGTGGAGGAGACGGTTGATGCTGTTTTGGCGGCAGCAAGGACTTTTTTGGCGATAGCCGCGGAAAGGCCGGCTTTTTGCAAGTCCTTTGCACTGGCTTTTGCAATCTTCGCGACCGTGGTGAACTTCCCGTCCACCAGTTTCTTGGCGGTGGCGGCTCCGACACCGGGGAGGGAGGTGAGTTCGGCGAGGGCGTCTTTCTTGGCCATGGTGCTTCGGCGTCGTTATGCATCTGCCCCAATTTGAACTTTCCTGCGGACAACGACGAACGGCGCTATCGGTTTCTTCTTGAGCAGCGGCACCTTCCACCCTCCATGGAGGGTTTGGTTCCCGGCGGGACACAACCGCATCATCGCCTCGACCCTTCCAAAGCGCACCATTACAGTCAGATGCAATTGAAACGGTGTTTGGAGGACCGGAACCCGTTGCTGATTCACATGGAGGACAAGTATCGTTCCCGTGAGATCGTTGCTGCAAAGGGCGTAGGTCGACTGACTCAGTTGTATCATTGGTCCCCCAACAGCGCTGCACTGCCCTGGGATGAATTTCCAGACCGCTGCGTCATCAAAGCCAACCATTGGTCCGGAGAGGCCCTCTTCATCATGGACAACGGGGAAAAGCCGTTGGACGATTCGCATCGGAGGTTTCGACCATGGGCGCGGCAAAAGAACGGTTACCGGGTGATTCGCAACGGGAAGGACCAGTACGGCATTCCTTGGCCGAGATGGAGAATCGAGCGGAATTTGAAAAAATGCCTCAAGAAACCCTACCCTGCTCCCCTCGAATGGGGGGCGGACAACATTCAACCGCGAGGCGTCATGGTCGAGGAATTGCTGACCGACGGAAACCGCTTGCCGAACGATTGGAAAGTGCATGTCTTTCACGGAAAGGCGGGCTTCATTCAATACGACACGGGGCGCCTTGGCCAACACTGTCAGGCGATTTACGATCTTGACGGCAAGCAAATCCACCAAACAAACCCAAGATGGAACATCGGTGATTTGCCGCTTGATTTGGACGGCTTGTTGACCCCAGAACTTCGAGCCTCCCTCGTGGCGACCACCGAACGCCTGGCTGAAGACATTGATTACACACGGGTGGACATGTTCCTGGTGGGTGATGAATGGGTGTTTGGTGAGTTTACCAATTATCACAACTCATGCCATCCCCAATCCGTGGAATGGGAGGAATTGGGCGGTCGTTTGTGGTCTGCAGGCAAGGCGCCGCCGGTGAACGAGGGGACGTGATGGACCACGTGGTTGACCCCTCGCGGTCCGTCCTGGTGGCTCAAGTCAGAAAAGCGGAGGCATCCCACTGCATGGACACGGCGACCGGTTTGCTCCGAGGACGCCATTTTCAGGGTCCAAAAGCCACGGTGTACCTCGGGGACGTCGGTCAAGCGTTTCTTGCCCACCTGCCTCATCCCGAGACGCCGATGTTCACCGAACCGCCCGGTTACAACGAACAGCGATGGACGCTCACGACACAAAGCGGAGATTTGCGGGTGGAAATTGCCTCGGTTCCGTATTGGGGGTGGGGTTTGGTCACCTCTGGCTACCTGAACATCGTCACCCTCGAAGGGCCGTTACAGGAACGGTCACGCTTGGTCTTTGATGTCGTCAGCTCGCTCGGTCAGCCGCCGTGGGAAATGGCTCACGGTCGAACAGCGGAGCGGTTCATGAGCCGTCATGCCGAAACGAACGCCAAGAGAAACGAAGCGGAATGGCGCGCCTTGCGAAGCAACGCCAAAACAACCCTCTCCGAGCACATTCAACGCTTCGCCTTGCGAAGTGAGCAAAAGACGGCTCTTGCGAAGGACGACGAAACCGTGCAGGGATGGGTGGACGCCGTGAACGATGACCTCCACATGGCCAAACAAGCGCTCGCTGAAGACAACGCTCCGGGGGTGGAGCGTGCGCTGGCCCGCATCGAGGCCTCCCTCATCCATCTGGAGGCTTCGGACGAATCCGCGCTTCACGAACCCGCCGACCGATTCACCGTTGACGGTTTGGTGGTCGACGAAACCCACACCCTTTTGTTGACCGATGCCTCTACGGTCGTCATGCTCACGTCTGAAGAAGAAGTACCCTTCGTGGACCTCACTGCTGGGCCGGTGGAAGAAGAATAAGCCGCGCGTCGCGTTCATAAGGGGGAGGTCGCTGGCCAAGAACGGTCGCCATGGCAGCGAAGAAAAAGAAAAGCGACGGAAGCGGCATCCAGCAAGCCGCGGGTTTGATTCGGTACTTCGATGAAGAATCAGAGGACTCGTGGAAAATCACGCCCGCTCAGGTCTACTTCGCCTGCATCGCTCTTGGCGGCTTTTTCTACCTCGTCAACGAAGGCGTTGTTCAAGCGATCATGGGCTTGTTTTGAGGGTTAAATCGGCTGAATCACGACGACTTTTCCGTCGTTTTCAGCCATGCATCGCGCCACCTCAACGGCCGTTGTGAAATCCTCGGTCACGCCCAACACTTGGTCGCCATCCTCCGAAGCGAGCACCAACCGGTGCGTGATGTTGAACAAGGTGACTTCCTCAATGCGTTCGAACACCCAATGTTCGTTTTCGATACGAACCAGGGATGGGACGTCGACGCTTGGCCCCATTTGTTGTCCAATTCGTTGCGTGCGGGTGGAGAGGGAAGCAAGGTCTTGCACAGGTTTCCATCGTCGACGGCGAAGCGGCATGCTGATTTTCCTATGTTCGTCAACGCCTGCGCGAAATGCTCGTGCCATAAGGGTCCCATCCCTGAAATCCGAAGATTTCGTTCCCTCCTTCCTCAACTTGGCTATAACAAGCGCGACGAAAGAAGCCTTCAGGCTGAGGTTTCAACCCCTGACGAAGCCGTCCACCGAGACAGCAGGGCACGCAGAGCAAGGTTGGCGACGAGCAAGGACAGTAAACTGGACAACAACACGCCACGGGCGGTGAACACCACCGCCCAGAGCGCAACCAAAACCCCGAGGACCACGAGGAAGCCAACCCTCGAGGCAGCCACAGGCCTCGTTGGAGCTTCCACGAAGAGAGGGAAGAGGACCAAGGCTGCGGCCGCCATGAACAGACCTGGAACAAGCAACCAAGTCGTCGCGGAAAGCAGAGGGCCCCCCGCTATCAGCACCAACCAGCCGATTCGAAACCACCACGCTTCTGGACGTTGGGCCGCATCGTAACCCACCAAAGGAAACATCATCAGAAGGCCGCATGCGAGAAACATCGTCGCCACGAGCCGCCATGCGGTCAACACCGCAACCATCCCATCACCGTAAAGAGGAACAAAAGAGAGCGTTTGCAGCGTCACCAAAAACACGACGATCGCAGCCAAGAGCAGACCCCCAGCCAATGTCCTGCTTTGCCTCGGGTGATGTGAAAAACGGTGCTCAACCTCAACCAAGGGGGCATGGAACATGGAAACCAAGGTGGCGTAACTCACCACGAGAAGAGCGGCGTGCGAGCGGGGGTCGTGTGCGGGCCGCGGCCACCATAAGGTCGAGAAGACATCGGATTGAAACACGGCCATCCACGCAAGCGTCCCGGCAATCCAAGTTTTGAGCAAAGCACGTTGAACAAGCGTCTTGGTGTCTTGGTTGGCTGCCATGCGGGACGTACCGACCAGCAATTCCCCGGCCATCATGACGAGGAGCGTGAAAAGAACGATGCCTGCAAAAACAGACCAGGACGGTACGGGAAGGATGGGGTTTGAAGGCAGCGAAGTGCCGGCAGCGTGGGCGTCGGCGGGCAACAACAGAAGCATGCCCAACAACACCCAAGCAGCGTTGTGGGCCATGAGGCCGTTTCGAACAAACCGTTTCGTGGATTCGCTCGCCTTGCGCAGGCTTGGTAGGGCAGGCGACGCAAGAGCGAACACCACCAACGCGACCATGGCTCCTTCAACCCCGCCGTGCCCGGTGAACAGGAGCCGAAGTTTTTCCATCGACGAAGCTGAGGAGCCAAGGTACAACGCCACCTCGGTGTGCCCTGCGTGAAGGGAAAACAAGGCAGCCGCTCGATGCACAACGAGGCCGCTCAACATCAGCACGGGCAGACCAAGATACAGTCCATGTAACCGCGGTCGAGCACGTAAACGCGGCTCAAGGCTGCCGGCCCCCAACCATGCCAGCAAGGTCAACGCCAGAACGGGAAGATACCACGGGGCAGCATCCGCCAGCATAACCCCCAACCGGACGAGGCATCCTTTCATCGTGGCGGAAGACCAAAAGAGGCCCTGCTCAAGGAAGCCTCGTGAGGGGACGGGACATCGCTGAGCAAGAACGGGCCGAGGCTGCTCAACGTTCACCTCTCACGGCGCTCGTAGGCCACCTTGGCCGCAACGTCGATGCTTGGCTTGAAACGGCCCTCCAGCCGTTGCCGGAAACCTTCCGCATCAGCCTGCACCGAACCGACCGAGAATGGACCGTGTCCCAAGTCAAGGCTCTCGGGGCGGAGCCCCTGCCTTGGATGCCCGAAGAGACGGCGTTCAGCATGCCGTTCAACCGTGGAAAAGCATCAGGAGATGCCGGTCGAATGATGGCTCTGCTTCACGAAACGGGGCGCATTACACGGCAGGAAGCGGCAAGCATGTTGCCCGTTCGCTTGCTGGATACAGATCCGGACCGGTTGGTGCTCGACCTGTGCGCTGCACCGGGTTCGAAAACCACGCAAGCCGCCGAACACCTCCATCCAAACGGTGTCGTCATCGCCAACGAACCTGTTTCCGGGCGGCTGAACATGCTCGTGAGCAACCGAAGCCGCCTTGGCCTGACCAACGTTGTGGTCACCCAGCACGACGGCCGGCACTTTGCTCGTCTTCCCCCCCCTGGGGTGGACGGGGTCATCGCCGATGTTCCGTGCACCGGCACAGCGACGACCCGAAAAAATCGCGATGTTTGGTGGCAGTGGACGCCCAAAGAAGGGCGGAAAATGTTCACGATGCAGGTTGAAATTGCAAGTCGCGGCGCAGCGTTGTTGATTCCGGGTGGAGCGTTGATCTACTCCACCTGCAGCATCGACCCGATCGAAAACGAAGCCGTTGTCGCCGAATTGCTCCGCCGCCATCCCTTTTTGGAGGTGGAAACCGTTGAGGTCCCCGGCCTCAAACTCCACCGAGGCTTGAACCGATGGCCGTTGTTGAAGGAGGATGGCGGCCTTTGCCCCAAAGACGAGGTGGAGGCTTTGCCTTTCTTTGCCGAACACCACCTTTCACCCTTGGACCGCTTGGAACGGGGCTTGGGCGAAGCGGAGAGCGAACGACGCATCGCTGATGCGCTTGTTGGTTGTGCCCGGCTCTGGCACACCGATCAGAACACGGGGGGCTTTTTTGTAGCCAAATTGCGTCATCGTGCCGAGGATTCGCCCGATGGAATCGCCCAAACCTACCGGTCGAGACGTGCTTTGCGAACTTCGCCGGACTGGACACCGCCCACCAAGCGGTTGCCCCCCGTGACGGTCAACACCGTCGTGGAGGCCGACAAAGAGGTGGTTGAGGCTGTCCAATCCATGTACGGCATGGATGCAAGCCCGTATTCTGTATGGCAGCGCGGAAAGCGACTCAACCTTGCGCCTCCGATGGTCAAACAGCGGTTGTTTGACCCGCCATCGCCCACCAACAAAGGCGATGTTTGGCCCGGTGGGAGTTTTCATCCTGTTCGTGTGGCACACGTCGGGTTGCCCGCTTTCACGCTGAAAAAGGACTCGTGGCGCTCTCGGCAGGAAGCCGTTTACGTGCTCAAGGACGGTTTCAAGGCAAACATCGACGACATCGACGACGAAATCTTCGTTCGCTTGCTGTGCGGATGGGCTCCGCTCATGGAGGAATTCACCACTGAAACCGGCCTCCACGACCTCCCTTCGGGCGCCTTTCTGTTCCGTTCACGCCTGTCTTGCGGTGAAGAGGTGCTGTCCGTCTGGCTCGGTGCCAGGGTGACCTTGATGGTGGATCTGAACGAGCAGAACATTTTACGACGAAAATTGGGCCTGCCCTGGAGGGACGAGGAGGCAGCGGCGTGAGGGGGCGAGGATGGGGAGTTTTGCTCGTCGTGACCCTGCTTTCGCCTGCGCTGGCTGGCGCAGCCACGACTTGGAGCGTTCACGCTCACGCACAGGTGCCTGTGGAAGACGCCGAAGTGTTGCGGGAGATGTTTCTGTCCGCCAACCTTGAGGCCCCGTCCCACTCGCCCGAGGCCTCAACCGTGAATTGGGTGTGGTGGACATGGAGCGAAACCACCGGTTCGGATTGGCCAGACGATGATGCGGTGTACCGAAGTCAGCGATTCAACCTCTCGTCCAGCAGCGTGAATTCGGGCGGTCACCAGATTCAACACGTCCGAGTTTCAGAGAACATGGTGGAACTTTCGGGTCGCGTCAAGGTGGTTGCGGCAGAGGACAACGCTCGTTTTGTGACCTTTGAGCTCGACATCACACCGAAGGTGAACCTTTCGAATCAAACCCTGATGTACCTCGTGCTGACCGAGGACCGAGCCTTGGACCGTCACCAACGCAGCACCGACCACCTCGTCCGGGAATTGCGCCCCGAAGTGGCGTTTTCCCTGAAGGCAAACAACACCACGAGCATGACCGCCATGCTGGCGGCGGACCATCTTGCTGCTGCAGGGGTTGACTTGGAGCAGCAGCCCAGCGGATGGTCCTACACCATCGCGGTGTTTGGAGGGCAAGAAGGAAGCGATGGCGATGCGTTATTGGTGCTCAAACACGACCGCCTTCCAACCCCAAGCCTACACCTCACCCCCGCCCAACAATGGCTGCCGCTGGTCGTCACCGCCTGCGCCCTCGTTGCGATGGTGAGCATCGTGAGAGCATCCGCTCAGCGGGAACGCTACGTCCCCGTCTTGAAGGCGCGATGGACCGACGGGGACCGTGGCGTCATGACGATGACCCTGCAGGCAGGCGAGGTCCCCTTTTCCGTCACGCAGTGGAGTGTTCAACCTCCTTGGTCGTTCCGAGGACGTCCCCCCGTCAAGCGCTTTGAGGCCGGTGAATCCGCGGAGGCGCTGGTTCGCTTCAAGGCGCCTCATGACGCCGAATGCCACCTCGAATCGTCGATTGAAATCGAGGGTTTGGGGGCGTGGCGCCAACATGTTTGGCTCAGCAGTCCGTTGGCTCGCCCCGGTGAGGAGGCCACGGGCAACAAAACCGAATGAAGCCTTGAAGTGCAACCGCTGTTTCTCCTTCAACGATGAACCTGGACGAGACCGACATCGCCCTCTTGCGCTTGTTGAACGAAGACGCAAGGGCGAGTCACCGACACCTTGCCCGTACGCTGGGGATTGCTCAAGGAACCGTCACCAATCGGATACGCCGCCTTGAAGACGAAGGCATCGTGGTGGGCTATCGCCCGGTGCTCAATCCTCAGGAACTCGGTTGGTCCATGACCATCATGGCGGGCCTTCGCATCGTCAAAGGACGCATGATCGATGTCCAACAACGGATTGCCGCCGACCCGAGGGTGTTCGCTGTGTACGACGTGACCGGTGATTGGGACTCCATCGTCTTGGCTCGCGTTCAAGACCGAAGCGATTTGGACAACTTGACGAAGACGGTGTTCACCCTTGACGGTGTCGCACGGTCCTACACGCACGTTGTCCTCAACACGGTCAAGGAAGATGCGTTTCCTTCTCTCCCGGACCGTTCGTAAGGGCTCCCTCGTCGTAAAGGTCCAGCAACGGCAACAACACCTCCACAAGCCCCGACAACCCTTCCACCACCCGGGTTTCGGGCTTCAAGCAAACCGTCAGCACCGCTCGCAAGGTTTCATCAAATTTGACGTCCAACGATTCAAGGTTCTTCCTGCACGTCGTTTGCAATCGCCCCCCTGTGCGGTCCCAGTCCATCAAGAGGACCAAACTTGGGCCACCGTCGATGGCGTTTGTTCGACCGTATTGTTCGGTCAATTTGAGCACGACGTCGTCAACGGGCCATCCTCGGTGAAGCAATTCAATCGGCCCGGTGAACCCCAACCGTTCCAACGCCCGACGGTCGCGGCGCCCTTCTACGAGAATCCCGACGCCAACCTCCCTGTTCCGTCGGCGGACCTCTGCCAGGGCTTGAGCTGCTTTGTGCCATCGTTGGTCCGCGTTGGAAGGGCCTCTGATGTTGCCGTGGAGCGGATCACTGGCCAAGGGAACACCGTCCAATCATGCGAGCACTGCCTCGGAGGACGGGTTCGTCTCGACGGTGATGAAGGTTCGTCTGGAGAAGGTGTTGTTCGTTCACCAAGGAGCGTCGCATCGGAGCGCTTCCCGCAGGCCGACGCTATCGGTTTCAATTTACGGAAATGATAGGATTTGTCTGGGACAATGAACCTTTGCGGCTGGGGGTTTAAGCCACACCTCCGGTGAAGTCACGGTGAGGATGTTACGGGTGGCCAAATCGTTCAATTTTCTCTCCAAAAATTCGCGAAAAAAACGCTTACCCGCTCGCCGAAAGGCAGGGCGAACAAAGGGGGATTCAAACCCCCCCCAACAAACGCTTAAGGGGGGGCTACACGGCCGGTTGAACAGGGTGGTTGCATGGTAGCAGAAGATACGGTATTCTCTGTTCTCTATGATAAGTTCATGTTTTGGTCCATTCTGGTCGGCATCTTCACGTTCGGCTGGATGTTTTTGGCCATGATTCGCTACCGAGACGGTGTTGAGCCCGACACCACACATGTCGACCACATCGAGGTGGGGTCGTTCCCCGTTGATCGGCACCACACCACCCTCGAGGTGTTCTTTTACGTCCTGCCCACCCTCATCGTGGCTTGGCTCGTCGTGCTGGCCCTGTCCTCAAACACGGCCGTGTGGGACTTTGACCCGGAGGACGAGGACGTCCACAACATGAAAATCACCGGAAAACAATGGTTTTGGGAATACACCTACACGGACGGCCTCACCTGGGAGGACGACCCTTCCTTGAGCGGTGTTGACGTGACGTGGTCCGGCACCGAACTGAGCGTGACCAGCACCAACACCGAAGCGGTCAACATCTCATGGACCAAAGGCGACGGAAGCAGCGGCGAAGGCACCTTGGACCAGTTGACGGGCACGGAGACCATCGCTGAAGCCTACAACCCCTTTGTTCTCGGAACCGTCCACGTGACGGATACCGATGGTGCGGTGCTCCACACGTGGATGTACATCCCCAAAGGTCACACCTTCTCATCAGCCCTTGGCGAGCCGATGATCTTGCCTTGCGATCAGAAAGTGGTGTTCGAGATGCATTCCATGCCCCACGATGATTCCAACCCGAATTACGTCGGTGTGCAACATTCCTTCTGGTTGCCCGAATGGGGTGTGAAAGAAGATTTGGTCCCCGGCATTGAAGGCGGCACCTACATGACCATCATGGCCGACGACCCCGGTACGTACCCAATTCGATGTGCAGAATACTGCGGCAACCAACACTCGTTGATGATTGGCGAAGTCACCATCGTCGCCGCGGAGGGCATGGATTGCTCAACCGACACGGGCGTCAAGAAAACCGATGACGGCAGCGAAGGAGGTGCGTACTGATGCGCAGTCGAGCAACCCTGCTCCTCGGCCTCCTCTTGGTCGCCTTGATGGCTGCACCCCAGTTCACCGCAGCCCCGGCCGGCATCGGCTCGGCCGGTGACCAAGGGTGCACATGCCACGGGGGAGCCTCACCCGACACCACCGTTCTGGTCGACGGCCTGCCCTCGACCTACAACGCCAGCGAGACCTACACGTTCACCGTGACCGTGGTCAACGACGTGATGGAACTTTACAACGGTGGCTCGCTTGAAGGCGACGACCCGTGGAACGGTCGAGCAGGCGGCTACCGCATTCTCGCTTCGCACGGCGAGGTCGTTGCGGTCCCCGAATCTCAAGGCCATGTGATGGACGGCGGGTTGACCCACACCGAAGAAGCCAACACCGTGCGGTCTTGGACCTTTGAGTGGACGGCACCTGCCGCCGATGACCTCAACGTTGAGATGACGGTGTACGGCAACGCCGTCAACGGCGGTGCAGGCTCAGGCGGCGACCATTGGAACGTCGTCCAGTTGGACATTCCCGGCATCAACGCCGGAGCTGTGGCCGCAAGCGCCAGCGCCCTCATCATCTTCCTGACCTCCATCGGCTTGGCGGCCGGCCTCATTTTCGTCGGCGTCCTTTGGGTGTTTTACCGACGCTCACCGGAAACCTTCACCATGCAACGCTTCTGGGGCTTCCTGAAGCCTTGGTTGACCACGACGGACCACAAGGAAGTCGGCATCATGTACTTCCTGTTTGGCTTCTTTTTCTTCCTTGTTGGTGGGTTGCTCGCATTGCTTTTCCGCATTCAGCTCGCGCTGCCTGAGAACGATTTCCTCACCTACGACGAATACAACTCGTTCTTCACCCTTCACGGCACCACGATGATCTTCTTGGCCGCCATGCCCATGATCGCTGGCTTCATGAACTACGTTTTGCCTTTGCAAATCGGCGCCAAGGACCTGGCCTTCCCACGCATCAACGCCATGGGGCTTTGGCTGCTCGTGTTCTCCGCACCCCTCATCTTTACCGGCATTTGGTCGGGCGAAGGGGCCGACATCACGTGGGTGATGTACCCGCCTTACTCCTCCCTGAACGAGGCGAACCTCGGCTCCACCATGGCCGATTACGGCTCAAACCCGGGCACGACGGCGTTCATCTCCGGCATGATGATGCTCGGCGCTTCCTCCACGTTGGGCGGTGTGAACTTCATCACCACCGTGTTCACGATGCGGGCACCCGGTGTCACCTGGATGAAAATGCCCCTCTTCTCATGGTCGGTCTTCATCAGCGTGTTCATGCTGTTCATGTCGCTGCCTGCGCTCATCATCGGCGTGGCTTTCTTGCTCTTCGACCACACCATCGGCACGCAGTTCTTCGTCGCCGGCGGCGACCCGCTCTTGTTCCAACATTTGTTCTGGTTCTTTGGGCACCCCGAAGTGTATGTGGTCATCGTTCCTGCATTCGGTATCGTGTCCGAAGTGCTGGCCACGTCCGCTCGGCGGTCCATCTTCGGTTACAAATCGATGGTGTTCGCCATGGCCGGTATCGGCATCGTCGGCTTCATCGTTTGGGGCCACCACATGTTGACTTCAGGAATGGACCCCTTCTGGCGAGCAGCGTTCATGATCACCACCATGCTCGTCGCCATTCCAACGGGTGCGAAAATCTTCAACTGGCTCGCCACGCTTTGGGGCGGCTCCTTGGTCATGAAGACCCACACGCTGTGGTCCTTGGGCTTCCTCGTCACCTTTACCCTCGGCGGCATTTCGGGGATGTTCTTCCCCGTTGCAGGGCTGGACATTCACTTCCATGATTCCTACTTCGTGGTCGCCCACTTCCACTACGTGTTCATCGGAGGCACCGTCTTCGCCCTGTTCTCCGCCGTCTACTACTGGTTCCCCAAGGCCACAGGGCGAAAGTTGAACGAAACATTGGGCCTCTGGCATTTCTTGATCGGCTTTGCGTCCTACAACGCCGCCTTCTGGCCCATGCACGCTTTGGGCATCATGGGCATGCCTCGTCGTACGCACACCTACACGATTGAATCCGGGTTTGCTGAATACAACATGGCGGTCTCAACGTTCGCCTTCATCTTCGGCATCAGCCAACTGCTCTTGGTGTGGAACATCCTCTATTCAGCACGTCGCGGTGAACCCGTGGGCAAGGACCCGTGGGGTGGCTGGTCGCTCGAGTGGTCAACCACATCCCCTCCACCAACGCCGTCCTTCCACGACATCCCCACACAGCACGACATGAACGAAATCTACGGCCACCACCACGACGACGATGCGCCGAGCCTCGGTGAAAAGCTCTGGAAGGCTGAACCCAAGGGGGCGGAAGAATGAGCGGCGGAGAAGCACACGTGGAAAACAGCATTTGGATGCGAGCCGTGTTGTTTGGTGGCGTCTTTGTTGCCATCGGTTTGCTCGCCTTTGCGACGATGGGTGTTGGCATCGCCAACGCCAAGCATGTCGCGTACGAGGATGCGATGCACCACTACGAAGATGCGAAGTACGACTACGAGAAAGCCAATGCCGACAACGCCTCTGAAGCAGAAATTGCTGCGCTGAAGACCCTCAAAGATGAGGCTCACCACCATGAAGTCGAAGCCCACCTTTCCTACTTGACTTGGCGGACGGCGGGCATCACCATTCTGTTGATGTGTTTCACCTACGCCTCCTTCATCGGTTTGGGTGGCTTCCTCAACTCGGTGTTCCCCGACGACCACGGTCACGACGACCACGGCTACGGCGGTGACGACCATGAGCACCACGGCTCAGGCTCACCCATCGTTTTCTCGTTGGGCATCATGCTGTTCTTGATGGGATTCCCCTCGTTCCAAGCCACCCTCGGCAACATGCTCTCGGGCGTGGACGCGAACCTCGGTGACCTCGGATTGAGCATGGTGGGGCTGTTGTTCGTCACCGCTGGTGTCGCAAACTGGTGGCGAGAGGACCTGCCGTTCATCGGCAACCACGAGCAAATCGCCACCGAAACCGACGCTTGGTTTGCCGGCGAGCACATCCGAAAAGCCGGACTTTGGGTGTTCATCATGTCCGAAGTGATGGTTTTCGCCACGTTCTTTTCCTCTTACCTTCGCATGCGTACGGAATGGTGCACGCAATGGCAGGTGAACGCCGGCAACGAGAACTGCTCGGCCGTCGACACCCTCACCGCATCAGATTTCCTCAGGCCCAACGGCGGTATGCTCGACGGGCTTGGAGGTCAAGGCGACTTCATGACACTCCTGCCGGGTGCTGTCAACACCTTCGCCCTGATCATTTCCTCCTACACCATCGTGTTGGCTCTCAAGACGGCGAAGAGCAAGGACTGGTCGGCACCAGAAGGCGTGATGGGCAAGTTGATGCCCACCAAAAAGGCGGCCGTTCGCAACTACCTCATCGCTACCTTCCTCCTCGGTTCGATGTTCATCGTGTTGAAACTTGTCGAATGGAGCCACCTTGTGGCTGAAGGATTCACCATCGGTGCCTCTGGAACCACCGGACAGGCGGCCTCCATCTTCTACGTCGCTACAGGCGCTCACGGACTTCACGTCTTCATCGGCTTGCTTGTCATGCTCTACCTCATTTTCAAAGCCGACACGGTTGGCTATGACGAAAAGAACGGGCAGGGCATTGAGTATTTCGGCCTGTACTGGCACTTTGTCGACTTGGCTTGGGTGGTCATCTTCCCAGCCTTCTATCTGTATTGAGGTGAAAACATGGGAGAACACGAAACATCTGGAATTTTTGAGTCGCTCGTCGAGAAAATGCCCGGCAATTTTGACATTTACTTTTGGAATTTCGTCATCTTGATGATTTTCACGGTTTTTGAGGTTGGAGCGGTCTTCTTTGAAACGGTACCGGGCACGGACATCGAGATCACGCTCTCGGTGGTTTGGGCCATCCTCATCGGGGTTGGCATCGTCAAGGGTTACGGCATTGCTGCATACTTCATGCACCTGAAGGGCGATCCTCGGGTGTACACCCGCACAGCCCTCTTCCCCGTGTTGTTCGTTTTGCTGATGCTTTGGGGCATCGGTTTGTCCAATCCCGGGGCTGTCACCGAACTGCCCTCCTGGTGCACACCAAACTGGGATTACGCCTCTCAGCGCTGAAGGTGTGAACCCGTATGGCTGTTCGCCAGATTCTAGCACTTGGTATCCTCTGCCTTTTCCTTCTGGGACCGGTTGAAGCGTACAAAGGAAGCCAGCTCGCTCGAGGACCCATTGAGGGCTTTCAGTTGACCGATCACACCGAACAACCGTACTCGTTTGACTTTGACAGCGAAGGGGTGGTCGTGGTGTCGTTCATCTTCACCCGTTGCCCCGACGTCTGTCCGGTCATCACGCAATCCCTGAAGAGTGTTGACGGGTTGTTGACCGACCGGGAACGGGAGGACGTGACCTTTGTCTCCATCACCGTTGACCCCGAACACGACAGCCCTACGCGGCTGGCGGAGTACGCTGAACTGCACGGCGTTGACTGGCCGCACCTCACGGGAACGGTCGAAGAACTCGAACCGGTATGGGCCACGTTTGGGGTGGTTGTGCAAAACGCCGTCATTGAGGCTCATGTCGCCGACTATCAACCCGCCGAATCGTCCGTAACGCTGGCGGGGACCGAGAGTGCCGACGGGCAGTACATGTTCAACCTCAATGCAACAGGAGCTACAGAACTCTTTGCCGAGGAGAAAAATTGGTCGTTGAACACATCGCTCTCTTCCTTTGGTACCATGCTTCACGGCCTTCACGGCGTTGACGCACCTCAGGACGGAGAATGGTATTGGGAACTGAACGTTTGGAACCAAACCACCACCATGTGGGAACCAAGTCCGGTTGGAATGGACGATGTGGACGCTTTGCAAAACCCCCACATCGCTTGGGCGGCCTCCTCCGCCAACCGGTCCAACTTGACAAGCCCGAGCAGCGACCAAGCCCTGAGCATGACGGTTCTGTGGCCAAACGGAAGCGAAGAAATCATGGCCCACGAACATCTCACTGCCTACCATTTAACCCGTGGGGTACTCGAAAGCGCAGCCATCAACAACACCGTTGAGAGCACGGCGTGGGGACATTACCTCTCCTCTTTGGACGATGTCGCTGCCCCGAGCAACGCCTCCTGGTGGTGGAGCCTCCTCGTGTGGAACGAAACCGAGGCAAGCTGGGGGGCCTCCGAGGTCGGCATGGACGGCCTCACTCAACCCGGTCACATCGCTTGGGCGCCCTCCTCCACCAACGCCTCGACCCTGCCTTCACCGGTGGCGACCGAAACCGACGAAGACGCCTGCAACGGGCATGGCTGGGTCATGGGCAGCGGAGACGGGATGCACTGCATGTGCGACAGCGGGTACACCTGGGCAGAAAACGACCGTTTGTCGTGTGTTTCAGAGACTTCAGAGGAATACACCGTGGGCCACTCGACCATCGTTTACATCTTGAACCCCGCAAGGGAGCCGGTGGTTGCCTGGGCAGGAGAGGATTGGCGACCGGAGGATGTCGCTGCTGACATTCAGGAACTGCTCGAAAAAGAATCCCTTGGAGGGTACGAGCCCGAAGTGACGCCGAGCGTTCCAACGATCACCGTGCTGGGCGCATGGTTGGTGGCGGTTCTCGTCCTCCAACGGAGATTGACGTCCAGCAACCCCTAGGCGAAAGGAGAAAAAACGAGACCGTGTGCGTCGCACCAGAGCAGTCGTCGCATAGCCTGGTATTGCGCCGGATTTGAAATCCGGTGTCCCCGTGACTCGGGAGTTCAAATCTCTCCGACTGCGCCAAACCTCCTTTTCCCCGCAGGGAAGACTTCTCAAACTCAACCCACCCTCCTCCAATCATGCGACGGGGTTTGCTCGCTCTGTGTTTGTTCGCCAGCATGGTCCTCGCAGGGTGCCTCGGCCCTGCCTCAGCGGTTTGGGGAAGCGGGAGCGACGCCGTCGAAGTGCAATTTTCCATGGAAGGCACCAGCGTAAAAAGCGGTCTTTCGGGTTCAACGACGACGGAATCGGTGATCCCCGTTGGGTGCCAGCCAGGCGATGGTGGTGCAACACTTGACCCTGGATTGGGGGAGCCGGTGTCCTTCACCGGGTACCTTGCTGCAAGCCACTTTTACACCGCCCACGACCCCGTGATGGGGGCACGAGGACTTGATTTCGCAGTCACCACGGCGGTGGCCGTCCAATCCATGCCCTTCAACGACGCCGCTGGGGTCGTTGATGGAGATGGGGCACGCATCGATGTCAAGGATTGGAGTTCCCCCTTGAACCCAGAAACAGGAGCCGGAAGCATCGACCTCGATGAACTGGACAGCGATGCCGATACCGAGTGGTTTATCCTCGGTTTGATACCCAATTCGGAAAACGTGCTGGAGGGCATGAAAGCACTCGACGAATGGCATCAACCGGTTTCAATTCAGGGGTACATGGTCTCGAAGAGCGGTAACGAAAGTAACCCCATGGGATACCTCAAGTCATGGCACACCGCCAACGCTGAATGCTCAGTCACGGTGAACTCAGGAAACAACCGGGAAGACGTGTACGTTCTGGTCAGCGGCATCGTCCTTGACGGGGCCAAGGTCAGCGCTAACGGTGAAAGCGATGACGAATGGGTCCAAGGCAACGTTCCGCTCTTGGGACGCACCGGCTTTGTCTTGTTCTTCCTGCTCGGCGGTGTTGGTGGAGCCGCAGGACTCTTCGTTGTCTCACGAGGCATGGTCATGCGCTCCGCAAGCCAATCGATGAAGACCCTCATCGGAACGGAGGGAATGAAAAAGGCCGCCAGCGTCAAAACCGATGCAAAAGCGGCCAAGAAAGCCGGTATGGAATCCCCTACCGAGCGACAGCAGCGCCTGGACAAAGAGAACGTAAAAGCTCAGAAGGAAGCCAAGAAAGAACGTCAGGATACCCCTTCTGCACCGACCAGCGACGCCAGCCCTCTCGGTGGATTCGACCTCGACAGCGTGCTGGCCTCAACGTCCACCGGTTCGGGCCCCGGCGGGTCGGGACCTCCAGGTCGTAAGAGCTCGGTCGTGGTGACCCAAGCCGCTCAAGACATGGAGCAGATGGCCGTCCCGACCAACGAAACTCGGGCGTCGTCGCCACCCACCTCCGTTGGACAACGTCGCTCAAGCCCACCACCCACCTCCAAAAGCAGCGCAAGCCCACCTCAGCAAAGCGAACCGCCAAAGAGCAAGCCTCCGGTTCGTCGCCGCAAGGCCGTGAAAAAGGCCGAACCCATCGAAGAGCAACCCGCTCCGGTGGAACATCATGAAGAAGAGGAATTCTCCGACTTTTCGTTCTGAACCGGCACCACGATGTCAATCGCGTGTTTGATGACCTCCATGTTGAGCGGGGTGGAGCCCAAATTTTCACCGTCAACGTTGATGGCGGTCGGCATCTCGGTGGTGATGGTCAGCGATTTGAACCGATGATAGTCCACCATTGGATGAAAGACATGCCGACCTTCGCTCTTCAGCATACCAAAGGCCTTCAAAATCTGACCTCGCTTCATGCGCTTCAAGAGACCGATGTCCATCACGCCATCGTCGAGCGAGGCCCCCGGGGCGAGCGGGAGCAGCGAGCCGCCGGTCTGGCTATTCTGAATCAAAAAAAGAGTGAAGGCATCCGTCACGGCCGTTCCATCAAGCGTGAGCGTTGCGGTCCGTTTTCGGTTGGCGAGGATCGCCAGCAAAATGCCCACGTCGTAACGAGCAGGCCCGAGCCAACGCATGCGTTCTGCTTGGATGTTGGAATCCACCCCCAAGCCCCAAGTGACAAGGTTGTGGCTGTACCGAACGATGCGCTCGCCCTCGTTACCGGGCAACCCCTCCGTGAGTTCGACCTTCGCAAGGTCAAGCGCCTGGACCCTTCCACCAAGAACAGCCTCCACGGCAGCATCAACAGAGGTGAGCCCCAAATCGTTGGCTTGGGAGTTCCCCGTTCCCGCTGGAACGATACCGACGGTCTGGCGCTCATCGAGGTTGAGCAACATGCGGCCGGAGATGACCTCGCACAACGTGCCGTCACCACCCACGGCGACGATGGTTTCGTTCTCGCCCACCACCACGGCCGAAGCCAACGTGACCAGATGGCCGCTGTAGGCAGAGTGGGACACGACCACTTCAACCCCGGCTTCCTCAAGCCGTTGCTTGACCCGCTCGCCGATGGCCGCCCCTCGTCGCTTTCCTGCGTAGGGGTTCACCAAGAGGTGAACTTTTCTTGGAGGATTCAGCGAACGGTACGGTAGGGTGAAGATGGACGCGAACCGGGGTCGGTGAACCCCTTTTTTCCGGCGGGAAGAGGCGTCCGCTTGAAAATCGATTCGCGAAGGAAAGCCTGGGTTGTCCGCAGCCATGGTTGATTGATGCCGCAACGGCGCTTGAAGCCTTCTCTCTTGTGCTTTCAGAGGTTCATGGGAAGTGCATATTGTTTATTCAAAATGAATAATTGCGCCATTTGACCCTTTTGTAGGGCCAAAACCTCATCCAAGATGTCTTGAACCCGAGCGGTTTGGGACGACCGTGGAAGGAGCATGGAGCGAGGACGACCGCGCCTTCATGGAGCGGGCTCTGCTGGTTGCGGAGCGAGGACGAGGCAAGGTCAGCCCCAACCCGCTGGTCGGCTGCGTCCTGGTGAAAGACGGGACGGTCATCGCCGAGGGATGGCACGATCACCTCGGGGGCTTGCACGCTGAACAAATGGCCATCCACGATGCGGAAGAACGGGGCATATCCCCCAACGGCGCCACCGCATACGTTACCCTCGAGCCGTGCAATCATTTTGGACGCACGCCGCCATGCACCGAAGCGCTGATGTGGGCCGGTGTGAACGAGGTGGTGGTGGCCCATGGCGACCCGAATCCTACCGTCCGAGGCAACGGATGCAAGGTGCTCAACGACGCTGGCATTTCCACGCGAACCGGGTTGATGGAGCGCGAGGCCAGCGAACAGATGCGCGCTTTTCTACACTGGTGCGAGCACCGTCGTCCGCTGGTCACGGTCAAGTTGGCCATGGACGCCAACGGTTCGGTGGACGACCGCGCCGCTCATGCTCAGCGATTCACCTCAACGGGGTGCCTCGAGAAGGTTCACGAGTTGCGGCGGGATTGCGATGCTGTGCTGGTGGGGGTTGAAACCGTGAACCGAGACGACCCTCAATTGACCGTCCGCATGGTGCCGTCCGAACGCCAACCCCTGCGAGTGGTGATTGACCCCAACGCCCGGGTCAATCGGGACGCCCGATTGCTCAACGACGGGCACGAAGTGATGATGGTCCAATCCAATTTTACGAACCTCGCCTCCTTGCTGAATCAACTCGGCGACCAAGACATTCAGCGGGTGTTGGTTGAAGGGGGCCCGACCACCGTGCACCGGTTCTTGGAAGCGGAACTCGTTGACGAGGTCTTCCTGGTGCACAGCGATGTTGTCCACGAACAACCCGTCCCTTCCGGCCTCGACCGGAACGCCCTCCTCAAAGCGGGTTTGAGCCTCGAGGATGAAACGGTTTGGGGTGAAGAGCGGGTGGAGCATTACGTCCGTTCCAATTAGCGAACCGTGAGCACGTCGTTCCAGCGGTGCGAAGAGCCTTTTCTGAAAAGCTGGTCGTGAAACGCCCGTTGTTGCATGTGCACGCATCGAGCGAGGCGGCCTCTGTGGTTGTAACACCCTTGGCGGGTGTGGACCACGACCAGCAAGTCGTCGAGCAGGAGGCTCGGTCCCGTCGGTTCGGGTGGCGACCGGGAGATGCGTTCGACCGTTCCGTCCCACTCAACATCGTTTTGACCGGGAGGTTCCAAGATTTCATGCTCAAAACGCACGCCCCCCTCGGCCAGCTTGACCGGGCGCCACACATGCGGTTTGCCGTTGTCCAACCACGTTCGAATTCGTTTCAGTTGCTCCTTTGTGGCCAGCCCCAACACCGAGCTTTCCCACCAACCTGGCGTGCGTGCAAGGGTCACGTGGTGAATGCCGGGATAATCGTCACGCGGGTCGAGGCCGTCCGCCCATGTTCGACAAAGACCCTCCAATCGGACGGGGAGCAAAGGCATCGCCGGCATGCCCATTTCTTGGAGACGGTAGGGGTTGGCCAGTTCGCCTTGAAGCAACACAGGGCGACGCCCTTCAAGCGGGTCGGCGCCGCACGAAAGCAACAGGTCGTCCAGGGACCGCCCCTCGGCGCCGTACCCCTTTGCATACGCCAACACGGCGGTCTCGTCAAGCGGTGGCGCATCGGGCATCCGCTCGCCGAGAAAATCGAGGGGAACGACGGCTTGAGGGCTGTACAGCACCGCCTGGTCAGGAAGCGGAAGAGGTGAATTGTTGGCGGCGTAAGGCCACAGACGCGGAGATGGGCCTTCCATGGGGGTCGGTCAGTGCCGTCTGTTCATCAAGTTGCCTCAATGCGTGTACGTGGTCTCGAACATGCAGGAAGGGCACGTGACTTTGATGGGCCTGACATCAGGGATGCCCAAGGCCACCCCGCACCCCGAACAAAGGATGGCTTGATTGACGCTGTCCCGACGGGCAGCTGCTTCACGTGAGGGGTCGTATTCAAACCTGAACTGGCTTTTGTCAATCATGTTGGGCGTCGTGGGTCCGGCTGCGTTCTGGAGGCCCGGCAAGTCCTTGTGACTCGTGTCCCATGAATTCGCCGACGGTGGCGGGGTGGGCGAAGAAGGTGTGGACAACGCCGCCATGGCTGCACGAACCGTCGTCTCGTCCATCCCGTAGACACGGCAAATCCGGTCGATTTCAAGCATCTGGTCGTATCCTGACAAGGCGTTCAACGCGACGAGTTCGGCTTGGGGCACGGTGCTCATGGCCTGTGCAGACCATCGTTTGTTTTTCTTTGTTGAGGCCGTTCACGGCCAGCCGTGACCGTTGAATTTTCCGTAATCCGGAAGATTGCATCCATGATGTGGAAGGGTTCAAAAGAGGTCGGCCGTCGCCGCTGCTTGAAGCACCATGGTCAGTCGTCCGAGTTTGCGAAAAAACACCGGCAACAACAAGCGGGCTCGGGCCGTTCGGTCCATCCTCTGCGGTGAAGTCATGCAGCCGGCTCATGCGCTTTTGGCCTCCGATTCCATGGCCAGGGTGCTGGATGTCCTGACAAAGCACAATTGGGACCACGTCTTCATCGTGGACGAAGACGAAGTGCCGCTTGGTCGAATTCATGCCGTTGATGTGCTCAAAATGGTGAGCCGGAAAGCGGTGAACAGAGACATTGCTTGGATGCACACCGTCCCCGCTCAACAGATGCTGACCAACCCTCCGCTCACCGTGCGGACCGGAACACCTCTGCTCAAAGCAGGGGCGCTGATGTTGACCCACGACCTCAACCAACTGGCGGTTGTGGACAGCGAAGGTGCGCTCGTTGGCGTGGTGGGGCACAGCACCGTAGCACGTGTGCTGCCTCGCTTCGTCCTCTGATCAAATTCCCCAATAGCGGTCGGCTTGGGCTTGCTTGGCTTGGAGCGTGCGCACAGCGGTGGTGACCATCCAAAGAACGACCACCCAAATCAGCGGGGTGGTCAGGTCGTTGAGGATCATCTCCACGCTGAATTCGTACGAGGTGCCGTTCAACACCCGTATGGCGATGTCGAGGGCGGCGTTGAGGAACGAATAGACGACCATGCCGAAAACGCTCAACACGATGAGGCTGCCTGAAAACGAACCCCGCTTCAAACGCAGGAGCATGAAACCGGCCGTGGAGGTCAAGAACGCAATCACCGTCCAAGCAAGGGAGGAGTGAATCACGCTGAGCCAGAGAACCGAGGGTGCGTTGGCCGTGGCCTCAAGCAGTCCAAACGCCCGCCAACCCTCGGCCACAGCAAAGATGGCGCTGAACAGGGTGGCGGTCCAAAGCAAGGAAGAAAACATCGCTGCGTCTGCGTTTTCTCGCATTTCCTGAATGACGCGGTTCACCGTAGATTCAATTCCTGCACCTTTGCTGAAGATGTAAAGGCCCAGGACAAGAGGAAGCGCCCCGATAACAACGCCACCGATTTCGTTTGGAAGCATGATTCCCAACCCCAAAATAGCCATGACCGCCCCCAAGGGAACCATGATTTTTGACCGCCATTTGGGGTCATCCAACGCCTTCACGATGTAGTAATACGTGCCTTCAATGCCCTTGGATTGGCGAACGGTCACCCGTTCAATGTGGTCGATTCGGACTTGAGACGTGATGATGGGCAAAACGCTCTCGTCCTCCACACCGTCGGTGACCAGAATGGCTTGATCGGGTTGGAAGGTGGACACCACTTCCTCAAGTTGAGCCGCGATGGCTCGGTCAGAGCGAACACCGACTTTCTCATCGCCGGTGAGGATGGCGATCTCAACTTCGTCTTCTTCCCCTTTGGTTTCGACGATGCCGTCGTTTTGAGCCAGGGCTCCCAAGATGGCGTTGGTGTCGCTTTCCTCGGGGTCGGCAATACCGAGTTTAAGGGCGGCGGTCAAGACGTTTCGCCGACCGACAACAGGGCCTCGAATGGAGGTCTTGATGCCGAGGTCGTTGTCTCGGTCAACGGTGATGACCAATGTTCGCGTCATCGCCTTGTCCCCTCCGGTTGCTCCACGGACCTTCTTTCATTCAAACCCTTGTGCGGATTTCCCCCGTTTCATCCTTCGGCCACGCTGGGTGTGTTTCGCAGACGCACGGAGATCACGTCGTCCTGGCCGGGTGGGGGGTCAACCCAATCCACATCCCCGGGCAAGACCATTTCGCCACCCAACGCAACGAGGCGTTTTGCAAGGTCTCGTTGGGTGCCGGACAAGCGCTCCCAGTCGTGGTCGGCGTCCTGCCAGTGCCGCCATTGCTTCAACCTTCGATACGAACGGACAAGACGCTCGTACAACTTCATGTGGGCCCTCGCCGCCAACGGCCAAAAAAACATGAAGAAAACAAAAGCGCCGACCGGCGGCATCATGGTCACGTACACGAGGACCTGATGGGAAGCCATCGCCATCGAGATGGGACTGCTGGCATCGAGAAGAACCCACACAAGGGCAGCCGAAAGCCCTCCCCACCAGAGAGGAAACAGCAAAACCGAGGAGAGCACTTTGATGCTGCCTTGCAACGAATCGTTGACTTCAGCTCGCCGGGTGATGTTCTCGAGGAGGCTTTGGAATTTGTAAGGTGCGTAATTGCCAAGAAGAGCCCCCCATGTCACCAGGCCGAACATCCACACCAGCGCCCAGAGCCAAGAGGCCACCAAGCGAGCGAATTGCCCCAGCGTCAAACGCTCCGGTCGAGCGTCCACATCGATGGAACGAAGCCCACGTCGGTTCAACTCTGCAAAGTGAATCTCGCAGTCCTGCACCAAACCGTCGGTGATTTTTGGGTTGTGTTCGGCGAGGTACTCCCAACCCGCTCGGAGTCGCCGAGCGGCCAGCACGGCTTCGGCGTACGAGGAAGGCTGGAGTGCTTGCCCGGATTGGCGTTGTTTTTCTGCTTGAACCACGCCCCGCGCCTTCCAAATCAACGTCCGCTCATGCCAAGAAGACCGAGCAAGGTTCGCCCTTTGCAACTCAACTTCAATGGCGGTCGTGAGGTCGCTGATCCAAGCTTTGTCGGCTTCAAGGTCGCCGGAAAGCGGGGGGTCCGGAACCATCACCGTGCGCTCAAGGACGATGGCGGCGCGTTCTCGAAACCGTGAGGCGTCGGCATAATGCAGGCCAACAGGAACCAACCGTGGACGAGGTTGGTCGTTCGCTTGGGCTCGACGAAGGGCCTCAAGGAACAGCCTTGCTGCGCCCGATCGAACGGTTTGAACCGATGCTTTTGGGTGAGAGTGTTCTTCGGGAAACATCAGCACGCAACCTCCGCTTGCCAGCCGGTCTGCGGCCATGGAGAGCGTTGCTGAAGCGGGCGGGGAAGAAAGGCCTCGCAGAAACGGTGTGGCCGTGGTGTTCAGTGGAATCACCCCTGCGGCTTGAAACGGGAATCGGACCAATGGGAAGCTGAACAAGCGATGGCTGACGAGCGTGGTCACGCGTTGCGGCAAGGTAGCCGTCAACAACATGGGGTCAATGAGACCGTTAGGGTGCCATGAAATGAACAACACACCGGCATCGTCAGCGATGAATTCATTGTCGACGAGGTCCACTTCTCGAAACCAAATGCTGGTGAGGAAGCGAAAGAACGCCCGAATCAAACGGTAAGGCAGCCCCACGTTCACCATCAAACGACGAGGGTTCTGGCTGACCACCATGCCCCCTGAGAGTCGGTCCGATTCTTAGCACCATGCCCGTCAAGGCGGGGGCGAAGCAGGGGTTTCGTCCGAGGAAGGTTCCTCCGCTTTGGTATCTGCGGGTGCGGTGAGGCGACGCCAACGCTGCGTGGCCCGAATGTACTTCAGAGGGTGGTCCATCCAGGATTGGTCGCACGTTCGGTTGTCACCTGGCAGCACGGGACAGTTGTGGTTGACCTTCAATTTCCCGCACCCTGCAGGCGTGTACTCGTGCTGATACACGTGCTGAACCTGATAGGAGGTGGTGGCCTCGCTGAAATCCGGTGCCCCTCGGAAAAAATTGACGCAGGCCTCTTGGGGCAGGGCGAGCGTGGCCGCCATGGAGGCAAGAAACAAGCGGCCGAAATGGTTCACGTTCACCCCGCCTGATAAATCGGCGATGATTTTCTGCATGCACGGTGGCCAGTCGCTTTCTTCGGCGCCAACCAAGGCAATGGCTTCGCTGGCTTTGTTCGCCATCAGATTACGAACCATGCCCACAGGTTCGGCGAGGCGGACGGCGAGATCGGTCGTGACCTCGCCCATTTTTTCCAAAGCCTCTGCCTCAATCCCGGATTTGATTCGCTCTCGTAACAAGCGGGCAAGTTTTGCCGAGGAGGTGTACTGGCGCTCGTCGTGAAGTTTCACCCAGCCGGCTTCGACATCAACGTTGGGCAACCGCCATCGTTGCCCCGTGATGCGAGGGCAAATCTCAATGAAATCGGCCAGGCCGATGCGCCAAACCGCGTTGCCTTGTTGTCGGAGTTCTCGGAGGCTGCCTCCTCGAGATGGACGAACGGTGCTCCGTGGGGCTGCGAGGGTCTCCAGGTCGGAGATGTACGTGCGTGCGATGTTTTCGAGGTTGGCACTGTCGAGAATCAGAAGTTGTTCGGCCCGAGCTGCTTCGGCTTGTGCCCAACGGGCGATGAGGCGCTCATCTTCGCTGGCGCACATGACCAGCCGTGCGTAATAAAACGAGAAGGCCTCCACCAAGCGCCCCTCCTCGGTGTGGATGTCGCCGCCCATGACCTGCACCCCCTCTTTGGATTGGATGGAGTCGATGAGCCGTATTCGGGCCCGTTGCCGGGCCTTCTCCATCCACGCACCGTCGAGAAGTTCGTTGAGGTCAATGCCGTGCGTCACGGCCATGTTCCGAATCCAGTCGGTGGCTTGAGGCAAAAAGGGATACCGAGCCAACGTCACCTCGTCCACGACCGCTGGGGGGCTGGTGGGGACGGGCATGTTGTCCGATGGGCGCCACGGATTATGAAGTTCAACCTCGGTTGAATTGATGGCCTCCCTGCACCTGCGAGGGGCATGGATGGGGCCTTGCAAGACGACCTCGTCCGTATCCAAGACGATGTCCGGGCGTCATTTGGCTGGAGCCACGATGACGATGCTGCCAGTGCGCTGGCGTTGCGTTCGGCCTGCGAATCCCGTGCAGAGTCCAAGGCCTTCCACTGGTCACGAAAAGGTCGGAGGGAAACGATGGAGAACATACGCACCGCTGTTTCTCAAGCAGATGCTGTCGTGTTGGTCGGGGCAGCTGCGCAACGCCAAGCGCTGGACCGGCCGTGGCCTGAAGGCACGGTGTTCGTCGCAGCGGACGGGGCCGTTGGAGCATGTTTGGGTTTGGTCGCCCCCGTTTGCGTTGTCACGGACCTTGACGGAGGAGAACACCTCGATGCCGCCGTTCTCGCGGGTGTTCCGTTGGTTGTGCATGCCCATGGAGACAACCAAGCGACGTGGAGCAGGTGCCTCGACAACTGGGCTGACGCTCCACCGAGCATCGTCCTGACGCATCAATGCCGCCACGCCATCGAAGGCATGGTCAATCCTGGAGGGTTCACGGACGGGGACCGAGCGGCATGTTTGATGCGGTGGCTGGGGGTTGACGACGAGAAACTGGTGTTTCTTGGTTTCTCTACCGACCGGGTCGGGTCGTGGTCAGGCACCACCGAGCCCGTTCGGAAACTGGAAAAATTGCAGTGGATGGCTCGTGTGTTGGACATGCTCTCTCCAACTTGGCGAAGCAAAGCGTTGGGCCATGAAAGTTGACCGCATCGGTGAAAACAAAACACAGTCATAAGAAGACTGCCCATGAGTGCGACCCATGACGGCGGCACGCACATGGGTGAATCCCGTGTTGTGGGTGCTGGCTTTGGTCATCATCAATGCCCTTTGGAGCAATGTGTCGCGTCAAGAAGCGCCCAATGAAGTCAACAGCATTGACCGCTTTGAAACACACCGAAGCGTGACCGTGGCCGCGGTGTTCGGTTCAAGCAACGCCATCCCGGCCACCTTTGAAACTGATTTTACCAGCCTCAGCCTTGAACAAGCGAACGTCAGTTTTTCCATCAAGAAAAACAACGTGTCCGTGATTCATTCCTGGTCGGGTTTGCTCACCGAAACTCCCCCAAAATGGGAGGGCAGGCTGGAACCAGGAAACTACACCGTGGTGACCGAAGTTGAGGAGGGCGTGGACGTTGAGCAAGTCTTGATGCTGGAACCGTTTGACGCCATAAGGTTCCAAGGCCACGTTGTTCTCAGCCTTTTGTTGGTCGTTTTGGCCTTTGTTGAACAAGGCATCAGGGCCTTTGTGGCCACTCGGACGCCGACGAGCAAGACCGTTCCCGAGGAAAAGGCGCCGTTCAAGCGGCGGAGCCACGCACGGGAGGATGACCTGCTTTTGTCCGACGAGGAAGCCTCGCCGTGGCGTGCTCCGCTCACACCTTCAGAGGAAATCGGCAAGTGAGAGTTGTTTTGCTCGGTCGTTGTTGAAGAGGGAGTCGGCACTGCTGGCCAGCCATTCGGCGTTTTGACGGGTGTACAAATCCACCCCGTAATGGTCCATCACGAACCGCATCACTTCGATGTATTTTCGCACGGCACCTTCGGAAACGGTCAGGGCGAGGTTGCCGTTGCACAAGCCGCCCTCTTGAGCCGTTACGCCCACACTGGCCAACCCGCGACCGGCCTCTTTTTTGGGTTGGATGCAACTTCCCGACAAAGGCATGCGCCGGTAAGAATGAGCGCATTTTAGGCACCGCACTTTTTGCCGGCCATATGCGTTGAGGTTGCCGCGTAAATCCGGCAAGAAATGTGAACGGACCACGCTCGATGCAACCTGACGGACGTTGACCCCACGCAACCGATGCCCAAGCGCCAATTGCCCGTTCATTTTGTCGATCATCGTCTCCAGGGTTTTGTAGGCTGACAAAGCCGGACCTTGGTCCAACGAAGCGCAGTCGTGCGTGAAACCGTAGCCGCGAACCGCCGCCACCGAACCCAATCTTCGCTCAACAAAATCCATCCGACGCTGCACCTCTTTTGGATGGGGTTGGTCCAGCGTGGCCTCGTAGAAATCGCGTTCGTAAAACCAACCGGCGTCGACGTTCAACGCTTCCTTGTCAACTTCCGTGGGGTTAAGCCGCGTGGTTAGCACCAAAGGCGCGTCCATTTGACCGCCCCGGTTCGCAGGCAAGATGTCCCGACTGAAATTCAACAAGCCGTCCATCAGGAGCATGATGGCGTCCTCGTCACCGTCGCAATTTCGGCGTTTAGCGGCGTGGAAAAGCGGGTGAGCGTACCCCCCAGAACAGTCAGCCCAGCCAATGATGCGGGAGAGTACGCCGCCGCTTGTGTGGGGGGCAAGCGCGCAGATCAAGTGCCCGACAAGGTCGTTCTCGGATTCGGCGTTGTAGTACGGCTCCAAGCCGTAGAAACGGACCAACAGTTCATCGATGTACTTCGCAGTTCGAAGCAGGAAATCGCCAGCGCCTTTCGCCACGATAAAATCCTGCGGGTAGAGTTCGAGCACCTGTTCATCGTCAACCAACGGCTCTCCCGAATAATCGTGGGTGTAGCCCAACCCCACGAGGGTTTTCCAGGGGACGCCAATCTCGCGCGGCCTGAAATGGGTGATGGGCACGTCGCTCATGTCGTAGCGCACGGTTCCGTCCCGGAAAACCGGGAGTTCGTGGCGTGCTCGGAGGATGCCCTTCTCAATGGCCTCTGGGGTTTGGTCTCGGCTGTTCAATTTCTTCATGCATTTGACCTGCGCGGGAAGGCGGTCAATCCCGAGACGAATCCTCGCATCTTCCACCATGTCGTCGAGGCGAACGGACTGGATTTCTCCCCGCCGACGCGCCGTTGAATTCGTCGTATCCGCCTCGGTGCGTCCCCCGCAAACCTCGCCGGCCTTGCCTTCGCCAAATTCGTCTTGGTTTCGGTGATGACAGCGCAAATACGGGGACGGGCGAGCGCACACCGAACACGTTCGTTTTCCGAGTTGAACGCGTATCGTTCGTTTGTCAACGGCGTTGTGCAACAAGCGCTGATTCCCGCCGTTGAGTTCGATGGGAAACAACGAGTGGGTCATGGGGTTCATGACGCGAGGTGCCGCTTTCTCCGGACGGCCCATCCGGCACCCAACACGGACAGGAGCGCTGTGCTCCCAGCGCAGGTCGGAGAGTTTGCGAACAAGAACCATGATGCCGTGAACGGCATGTTCGTCTTCGAGTTGTTGGGCATGCAAATACGCCGCCGGGTCCCTTGGGCCATCGTCGGGAACGGAAGCCGCCGCGTCCCGCCCGACCTTGTCGGTTTCGGCAATGCCCAAGCCGCGTTGACGAGCCCCGGTTTCAGCGGCGATTCGGATGGTGGCTCGTTCCGCCTCAAGCTCGCTTTTTCGCTGACGTTCCTCGTCCAGAACGGTTTTTGCTTTTCGAAGCGCTTGGATTCGGTCCTCGGTCATGGACTCGGCGTTTCGAACCCTGACCGGGGCATCTCCGTTGAACGTAAAACCAAGCCCTTCGAGCAGCGCTTCCCAACCAGCGAGCACCACCACGTCCTCGCCGTCGTGAGCATGGGGCAGGCCAAGCAGCATCATCGCTGCCTTGACCATGCCGTGTTGGTGGAGCGACCAATCCTCAGGCATCGTTGCCTGAAGAACGGGTTGAATGGGGAGATGAGCGGTTCCAGGAAGTTCCGCTTCCTCAAGAGGAGGGAGCACCTCGGGCTCCAATTCATCCATGCGCTTGGGCGACCAACCCCTGGCACCGCCTTTCAGCCGGAGGTGGCGAGCGCTGTGAAGCGGTAGGGCGCCCTCGAAATGAACGTCGTCTGCCTTGGCGGTGAGGAAGGTGTTTGAGGCTTCGATGGTGGCCGACTCAAGCAAGTTGAGGAGGCCGGGAAGCCACTCGATGGGGAGGTCCTTGAACCATGGATTATGGGGCGGTGGGAGCGAGGTGGCGAATCGGTGAGCGACCCCTTTGGCCTGCTCCCAAGTGAGCTTCTGAGCCCTCAAGGCGACATGCCATCGACAACGGACCCAAAATTGAGCGTCCGGATCAGCGGTTTCTGCAGGCTGGCGTCCGGGCAAACCATCGGGCCAAGCGTCCCGACCTTCGCCCAGCAGAGCAAGGAAATCCTCCAAATCCTTGGGCGTCGTCAAGGCTTCCAAGACATCGCTTGCCCACCAATCCATCGTGTAACCCGACGGCACCAAGGCCTTGTTGTTTTCAAGAAATTCACCGTACCCAATCACCAACTCGCCATTGTCCCAGATGTTCTTCACCTTCGGGCGGAGCGTGGCGTACGTCGAAGGGTCGTCCACACGGAGGAAGCGCCCGTCCTCCAACACCACCCAAGGGCCTTCGGCTTCATCGCAAGGGGTGATGGCGCAGGCTTTTCCCGGTCGTTCAATCTTCATTTGCGTCCCAATGGTGATGAAATCATCCAGCGCAAGCATCGAAGCGGTGTTGCACGACGCGGCGGCGAGGCCTGAAGGGCGCGCCCTTCCGTAGCGCAAACGAAAGCCGCCGGGTTGGAGCGGCCCCCCGAAGACCGGCCGGCCAGCGATGATGTCGTTCATGAATTTGGTAATGGGTTGGATTTGTTTGCTCTTGAAAGCGCCACCGTCTGCATCGGCTTTTTCTTTCCCCCGTGCGGCAAATTTCGTAATAAACTCCCACCCAGGGAGGTTCAACCGTTCGGTGTGCTTCTGAATTTTTGGCGCCTTCAAGCACATGCCTTCACCGATGACCAGGAGCACCCCTCCTCGAATGCGCGCCTCGTCGATGTTTCGCACGTTGCCGTAGCCAGCACACTCGATGCGTTCGGTCGATTCACCGTTGATCATCACCGGGCACGCTCGAACGATTTCATCGATTTCGGGCGGCGAAGGGCGGTACTGAAGGTTGCCCCGATACAGGCCGAATTCTTCCTTCACCCGTTCAACCTCCGGGTCGGTGGGTTGGTAGTGTCCGATGTTCAACTCTCGGCGAATCATGTCAGCGATCAGGACAGCGAGGGCTTGAGCGGTGCCTCCTGCCGCTCGGATGGGGCCGGCAAAATGGACGGAAACGAATTGAGACCCGTCGATGTTGTTCAACAAGCGGACCTCGCTGATGCCCTCCAGGGGTGCGACCAACACGGCTTCGGTCAACACCGCCAATCCGACGCGCAAGCCCACATCGATGGATTTTTCGAGGTCATACCCCTTTTCGCGGAAACCTCTGGAAACGGACTGAGCGATCATGATGGAGGTGGTTTCGCGATCGTGCTCCTCGAGCAACGCCCGAATGTCATCGGCGACCGGGTAGCCGTCGAGGTGTTCGATGAGCAATTTCTCGGTTCTTCCTGCAAGGTCCGACGCCCGAGGGATTTCGACCCGGGGTTTGTGGTCAAACCCGAGTTGTCGAGCGGCCTCCGCAATCCGATACGCATCGTCCGCACGTTCGTCCAGCCAAAGGTGATAGCGTTCCATTTCGGCTTCGAGCCGCGCCAAATCGAGCCCAATCAGGGGATTCAATTCCCCCAATTCCAAACGGCTCGGCTCTGCACTCATGCTCAGTCAAGAAGATGAGGGAGACGACCGTATATCATCGGCGCGGTGCAAACGGTTGGCGGGGTGCGTGCGTGCAGGAAGGAAAGTTCATGTCATGCACCCCTGAGAAGCAAGCATGGCCGTTGACCCTACCGTACGCGCTCACCCCGACTGGGCTCGCCTGGCGACCTTGGTTCACGAATTGGCTTTTCTTGACGGAGGTCATGACGAAGCCTTCACCTTGGCCAGCGGCCGACAATCGCGTTGGTTTTTTGACACCAAACCGGTGATGATGCATCCCGAAGCCGGCCGGATTCTGGGCAAACTCTTGGCCATGCGTGCCGAAGCGATGGAAGCCCTTTTTGTCGGCGGCCTTGAACTCGGTGCGGTACCGCTCACCGCCCTCGTGGTGGCGGCAGGCCCCGACCATTTACGAGGGTTCATGGTCCGAAAAGAACCGAAAGGCCGCGGAGGCCGCAAGACGCAGAACCCACCCGGTATCGAAGGGTCTTCGCTGAGCGGGGGAGGCGATGTTGTGGTCGTTGAAGACGTGACGACGACCGGGGGGTCGTCCATCGTTGCTGTTGAGCGGATTCACAAAGAGACCGAATGCCGCGTGGTCGGCGTCATCAGCATCCTCGACCGGGAAGAAGGTGCAAAGGAAGCCTTTGAAGCCGCAGGCATTCATTTTGAATCCTTGCTCACCCGCTCCGACATCGTGGCCCTTTGAGGCGGTTTCATGCACACGGCCCTCCATCCCACCGATGCCGACCGCTCCGGTCTGGTCGAACAGGCGCAAGACCCCACCGCACCGGAGGGTTTGGTGTTCCACCATGCCATCGAAGGCAAACCGCTGGCCACGCCCTGGCAGGTTGCTGTGTTGAGGGCGGCCCACCTCGCCGAGTTCCCGCTGCCGGAAGGGTTGCTCGTGGATTGTGCGTGCGGGAGCGGGGTTCAGTTGGCCGCCTACGCTTCGACGTTGGGCCGTGCCGTGCTTGGCGTGGAACTGGAACCTGCAAGGGCGCAAGCCTCGGCTTTTAACCTCAAAACGGTGGCTAACCACCACGCTGCGCACGATGAACTCTGGTTCACTGGAAGCCGTGTCGTCGCCGGCGACGGGACGGATGCTGACGGCGTTCTTCGGTCAATCGGGGCCGAGGAGGGGGTTGCCTTCCTCCACCTGGACCCTGCTCGGCCACGCAACAGCCGAACGCATGCGCTCGAAGAGATGCAACCTCCGTTGCACAGCGTTCTGCAGGCTTGGGCTCCACACTTTACCGAGCCCGGTTTTGTTTTGGACCTCTCCCCTCGACTCACCGACGACCAGCGAGCGGAAGTTGAGGCACTGGTTGACGCTCTTTGGCCCGGACTCGACCGGACGTGGGAGTGGACATCACGTGGGCGAGGCCGAGTTGACCGCCTTGCCCTATGGGCCGGAACCGTGGCGGAGAAAGGCACCCTCAGAAGGTTCGTGCGCGTGCCCCCCACCCTGGGCGGCGAACCCTTGATGCTGCGTTTAGCGGGTTCGCACGAAGCCATCGAGACCAGGGTTCACCCGCCAAAGCGAGGTGAATTCGTCACCATCGTGGACGCAGCGCTCGTGGAGAGCGGGCTTGCTCCAACGTGGTTGCCCACGGTGTCAAAAGACAACGCCTTCCGTTGGGCGGTGCTGACCGGGCGGCGCCCTCAGGTGCATCACGACCACGCCTTGAGGCTCGGGCCAGAACAGCAAAGCTTGGTTCAAGCGACGGGACGCGTGGTTGAACTGTTGCCTTTTGAACTGGACGAAACCACCGTGGACGCGGTGGTTGAACACGCCCTGGAACACAACTTCCGCTCGGTGAAACTCCGGATGGACCTTGACCCTGCGCTTCAACCCGTTTTGCAAGGCTCGTTGGACCGCCAATTGCAGCGCCGTCACGGGGTTCGGGAAGGTTTTCTAACGCGCCACCCCAACGGCCACACCCTCCTCCTCTGCCTCTCGGCGTTCGAAGCGGTTGGTGGGAGCGAAGGCTGAACGCCTCGTTTCGCGGCTCAGTGGCGCGAACTCCATCATCGCGGTCTTGATATATGGGGGGTTGGTCGGAGGGATGCTTGACACTGCGTGTGTTAACGTACAGGTGAACACGATGGCACGACCGAAGGATGAGGACCTTGGTGACGATTTTTCATACATTTTGCGTATGGCCGACACGGACATGGACGGGCGAAAGCCGTTGGCCACCGCTTTGACTTCGGTCAAGGGCGTCGGTGCACGCACCGCTGTTCAAATCTGCAAGAACACCGGGTTTGACCCCTATGCGCTGGCTGGATTCCTCACCGCCGAGCAACAGGAAGAACTCCGTGTCGCCATTGAATCGTACGCCGAAAAGGTCCCCGAATGGATGCTGAACCGCCAGCGAGACCTTGAGTCGGGATACGACATCCATGTGACCGGCCAACAGGTTCGCTTCACCCTCAAAGACGACATTGACCGCCTCCGCACCATGAAGTGCTACCGTGGCATTCGCCACGCTTCGGGCAACAAGGTTCGTGGCCAGCGTGGCCGCTCCAACGGCCGTGGTGGATTGACGCTTGGTGTGAGCCGAAAGAAGTGATGAGAGGGATTGAGCATGGGAGAACCAAAGTTTTCACGACCCAAGTACGACACGCCTTCCCACCCTTGGAAGGCTGACCGAATCGAAGAAGAGCACGCCATTCAGAAGAACCACGGGCTCA
>JAYOHN010000003.1:0-65248 GCA_038118245.1 Candidatus Poseidonia sp. | reverse complement strand
GTCCACCATAACGACGCTTTGTGGTACAGGGTACGCCGAGCTCCCCACCTATCCCAGCTGTTCGTCATGTTCAGCCTATATGAAGGCAACGAACCGCTGTCAAGCCGTGGATTCACCCTCTTCGTATTTTGACGGGCAAGAGGTTTTGATGACGTTGGCTTCCAAGACATAACCCGTCCCCTCAAGACGCAATACGCCTTCAGCATAGACCGTACGGTTGTCGTCCAAGCCGTTGGATACCGAAGCGTCAATGAATTCAATCAACAGGGTGTCCGTCAAGCCTTCAAGCACGAACGTCATGGTGGTGTTGTCGATGGAGCCGTCACGAACCTCTCCGCGTACCGCAACTTCCTGGTCCAAAAATCGGGACGGGTCGCCCATCAATTCGTCAACGGTTTGAGTCGGTGCGGGTGATTGCAGGACCACGGTGGCGAGCAGAGCGATGGTAAGAACGCCACCGATGACGAGGATGCGTGTACGACGTGCCCACACAATACTGCCTCCTTGCCGACCCTTAACAATCCTCTCAAGACCGATGCTCGAAACCGACAGCCTCGTCCATCGAAGAAAGCCCGTGGTCGTCCAGGTGACGACGAAGGCCATGAACAACGGCCTTGGTTAAACCGGGTCCTTGAAAGACAAACCCGCTGTATGCTTGAATCAAGGTGGCTCCTGCAGCTATTTTCATCCACGCATCCTGGGAAGTAGCGATGCCGCCAACACCCACAATGGGCCAATCCGGACCCGAAAGCGAGCGCACCTGTCGAATCAAGGCCGTTGACCGCTCCATGACAGGACGTCCGCTCATGCCTCCTTGTTCAGCGTAAACACGCGCTTCCTTCCCGTGACTGACCTCAGGACGAGCGACCGTGGTGTTGCTCACAACCATGCCTGCGGCACCGTTGTTTTGTGCCGTAGCAACGATGGTTTCGATTTGAACGTCGGTCAGGTCGGGAGCGATCTTGACGAGGACAGGTTTCGGTTGGCCACCGTGCGCATCAGCAGACGCTTTGTTGGCCTCATGGCACGCCTTGAGAATGCGTTCGAGGTGTTCGTCGTTCTGCAGGTCGCGCAGTTGCGGTGTGTTGGGCGAAGAAACGTTCACCACAAACACATCTGCCTGTCCCCACATCCGTTTGAGTGACGTGGCGTAGTCGATATGGGCTTCATCAAGCGGCGTCAATTTGGACTTTCCTAAATTCACCCACAACGGCACGCCAAGCGCCCCATTACGCGTCTCAAAGCGTTTCAATTTCGCACCGATGGCCTCGCTCCCCTCGTTGTTAAACCCCATTCGGTTGACCAAGGCTTGGGAACGATCGGCACGAAACATTCGAGGCTTGGGGTTGCCGTCTTGTTGAAGCATCGTGACACCTCCAATTTCAATGAAGGCCAAGCCCAGACTCCGCCAACCGAGCAACGCATCGGCGTTCTTGTCCATGCCGGCAGCCAGTCCGAAGGGGTGGTCGTAGGTGTGGCCAAACACCGTGACAGGAAGTTTTGCTCTGGGCTTGTACATCCAGGCGAGGAGAGAACGGCCAACTGGATTTGAGCTGGTCAACTTCAAGAGGCGTAAGGATCGCTTGTGCGCCCGTTCGGAATCCTGAAATCGAAGCAATGGGCGACCAAACAAGCGATAGAGGGCGCCCATGAAGCAACGTTCTTCAAGTCTTGCGGCCGCTTCCACCGAAACATGCGCATCACGGACCCGCGTTGGCCTGCCGTACGGGAGGCTGCCCGACGCTTAGTGCGAGAACCCAACGCTCTGATTCAGGGCCCGGATTGGCTCGAACAAGAGGTTCATTCCCTTGGGGTCGTTATGGGTGACAAACTCCCCGCACGCCTCACCTTCCCCTCGTGCCTTCCCGTTTCTGACCAACCCATCGCTCTTCTGGACGGCACGACCCACCGCATCGTGGTGCAGTGTTCTCAGGATGAACCACCTCCAGAGGTTGTGTGGATTCCGCTGGAAGGGCGGGCTGCATGGGAGGCCATCAAAACAACAGCGTTGGACTTGATCCGTGCAGGTTACCCCGGTTGTGTAGGGTGTGCTGGATCCGAGGCTGAGCAACCTTGGGACGAATCTCAGAACCGGGAAGCCCTCCAGGAATTCAGGCCAAATCGCTCATGAAATGTTTCATTTCATGCGTGCGAACGGCGCAATGGAGGGGGTAAGGAGGGTTCAAGTATGGTCGGCGGTGCGCTTCCACATCATGTCCATCGTCATCATCGCCGAGAAACCAAGCGTTGCTGAGGACCTGGCAAACGTGCTTGGAGTTGGGAAAAAAACCGACACCCACTGGCACAGTGAGGACATCATCATCACATGGGCTGTCGGCCATTTGCTGGAACTCAAGTACATGGACGAGTACGACGAGGCCTTCAAGAATTGGCGAAAAACCATCGATAGACTCCCTTACATTCCTGCAACCTTTGAATACAAACCCAAAGGCGGACGAAACAAGTCCCAACTCACGGCCATCAAAAAACTCCTCAAATCGAAGGATGTGACCGAGATTGTCAATGCTTGTGACGCTGCGCGTGAAGGCGAATTGATTTTCCGAACCATCGTGCAACACGCCAAGGTGAAAACCCCGACCTCACGAATGTGGATGCAGTCCATGACTTACGATGCCCTCCTCTCTGCGTTTGAAGGGAGGAAAAGCGGAGCAGAGTACGACGCCCTTGGGGATGCAGCCTACTCACGTTCCCATGCCGATTGGATCATCGGGATGAACGGTTCACGGGTTGCAAACACCTTTCTCCCACAAAATCGAAGAGAGCGCTCTTCAAATTCGCTTGGGCGCGTCCAGACCGCCACCCTCGCCCTCATCGTTGACCACGAACTTGAGGTCCTCTCACACGTTCCGCTTCCGTACTGGCAACTCCAAGCGACGTTCACGGCTGGTGATGCACGCTGGACAGCTCGCTGGGAGCGGACCGACCACAAAGAGGATGCGACCCGTCCCGAGATGAAGGCGCACCGCATCGTTGAGCAATCCGAAAAAGAAAGCATTGAAGCCATTCTTGCCGCAAACGGGCCCTTTGAAACCGATGAGACGGCACGGACCAAAACCGAACAACCCCCGCTCAACTTTGATTTAACGACGCTGCAAAAGAGAGCAAACAGCCTTTGGTCATGGTCGGCGAAGCGTACCCTCAGTGTTGCACAGGACCTGTACGACAAATTCAAACTCACCACCTATCCAAGAACGGATTCAAAGCACCTTCCCGAGGACATGCACGAAGTGGTGGCGAAAACGTTGGACCAACTCAAGGTCCAATCCGACTACGCCGTCCATGTCGACCGTCTTCAGAGCGACGGCCTCGCCAACGCTGGACGAAACTTCAACAACAGCAAGGTATCGGACCACTACGCGATTGTCCCAACGGGTCAAAACCCACCGGTTAATTTCGGAGGAGATCACGCCAAACTTTACGACCTCATCGTTCGAAATTTCCTGGCGTCCTGGCATCCACCATCCACTTGGACGGTGACCAAGAGGACGACACGGTCAAACGGTCACCAGTTCATCAAAGAAGTTGAAGCCCTTGCCGACGCTGGATGGCGAGCGGTGGTCCCAAAAAGCGACAAAGTTCCCGAGGGTTGGGGCAACCTGCCCTCCAATCCTTGCGAGAGTCAACTTGACAGCCACGAATTCTCAGAGGAATTCTCCAAACCTAAAAACAGGCTCAAGGAAGCCAGTTTGCTGCAGTTAATGGAACACGCCGGGAAGCACATTGAGGACGATGAACTTGCGGAAGCGATGAAAGACAAAGGGCTCGGCACACCTGCCACCAGAGCAGACACCATCGAAAAATTGCTCAGCAGGAATTACATTCGCCGTTCCCGAAACGGCACCATCAGCGCTGCCCCTCACGGCATACGCATGATCGACATTCTCCGAAGAATCCCCGTCGAGTGGATCACCTCGCCCGAACTCACCGGTGACATGGAAGCCTCCCTCCTCGCCGTTCAGCGAGGTACGGAATCCATGGAGAGTTACATGCAAAAAATCATTGAACAAACCGCCGTCATGGTTGAGCGAATTCGCGAACACGACCGAGCTTTGTTGTATGCTAACGAGCCTCCTTTGGGAGCCTGCCCGAAGTGCGATGCAAACGTGGTTGAAACCACCCTCTCCTATCAGTGCGAGAAGAACGAAGGACGGGACAAAGGATGCGCTTTCGTCTTCTGGAAAGACACCTCCGGCCGTTGGTTTGACCGAACAACGGCGTCGAGGCTCCTTGAAGGACGAGCCCTCGAAAATTTGCATGGGTTTTTCTCCCAAGCCGGCGAGGGCTACGAGACATCGGTTGAGCTCAAAGACGACGGAAAGGTGATGGCGAAAGGGAGTACAGCAGGCGCACCGAAAGACGATGATGAGGTGCTCTGCCCTTGCCCAGTTTGTGACCACGGATCCATACGAATCACAAGCACGACCTATGTTTGTGATTTTGATGACTGCACCTTCCGGGGCATGCAGAACGTCATGTGCAAGCGCCCGGTCACGCCTGAAGAAGCCAAGCCAATTTTCACGGAGGGGAGGTCAACCTTACTGGAAGATTTCACATCAAAGCGCAACCGACCGTTCAGTGCCTTCCTCGTGTTGGAAAAGAACCGGGTGGCGTTCGACTTTCCACCAAGAGCCGCCTCGGCTGACGCCAAAAGCTTCCCTGTCGTAGCCGGCGTGGTGGGTGTTTGCCCCACCCATAAAGCGAACATCGTGGAGACCGAAACCCACTACACGGTAGAAGATTCATCAACAGGATGCAAAATCCACCTCGAACGGTGCATTTCCAAACGTGACCTCACCCGAGAAGAAGCAAAATCCTTGGTCGAAGAAAGGACGTTCGGTCCCGTTGATGACTTCCTCTCGAAGAAAACAGGGAACCCATTTGCTGCTTCCCTCTACCTGAAAAAGAACGAGTCAGTAGGCTACAAGTTCGCAAAACGCTCTTGATGTCCCTGGGCGTTAAGGAAGGTTGAAACACGGGCAACCAAACCTCACAACATGACCTCCTTTGACTACGATGTGGTCGTCGTCGGCGCTGGGCCGGTCGGGGGTAGAGCAGCACACCTGCTATCGGCATGTGGAATCCGTGTCCTCATGCTCGAAGAGCATGCAGAGATCGGCCGGCCTTTTCAGTGCGCAGGCCTCGTTACCCCCTCGGCCATGGACGCTGTGGGTGCCCATCATACCGTGCTGGAGGAGGTCGATGGTGCTTTGATACACGGTCCGAGCGGAACTCTTGTGCCCGTGGGGACCGAAGGTACCTTGCGGACCTACGTGGTTTGTCGAAAGCGGTTTGACCAATTTGTGGTGCAACAAGCCATGGAGTCGGGGGCCGAATTGTGGCTCAACGCCACGCCAACAGAGGCGGAGGTGAACGACAACGGCGCTACGCTCACGGTGAACAGAGGCGGTGCTGCCACCAAAATCACCTGCAAGTTGATCATCGGAGCAGATGGTGCTCACAGTTGGACCCGACGGAACTTCAAAATGGGGCGACCGAAGGAATTGATGATCGGTTTTCAAACCGAAGTCATCGGTTACGAAGGCCGTGACCGGTGGTTGGAGATGTACAGCGGCCAAGCCATCGCACCCGGATTCTTTGCGTGGGTGATTCCTTCCGGTTTTGGCTCACACCGCATCGGTTTGTGGTCAACCGCTGACCGGCTAAACGGCAGAAGCATCGAGTCATGCTATCAAGACCTCATTGACCACCCGCTTTGGAAAGACCGTTTTGAAAACGTCACGGAAGTCGCTCGCTACTGCGGCCCCGTGCCCTCAGGCATGGTCAAGAGGAACGTGAAACAACGCGTCATGCTCCTGGGCGATGCTGCTGGAATGGCGAAACCAACGACGGGAGGAGGAATAGGGCCCGGTTTTCATCAAATTCAATGCATCCTGAACCCACTGGTTGAGGCCATTGTGAACGACAACCTGAACGAACCCGCCTTGAAAAGCATCACGAAGAAGCCATGGGAATCCATGAAACGAGAACAGGACCGTGCGCGAGCTCTTCGAAATTTGCTCGTCAGCGATTGTTCTGACGAAACACTTGACAAGCATTTCAGGGCTTTTGCTCACCCCAACACCCTCAAACTCATCAACGAAATCGGCGATATCGAAAAACCCGTACCCTTGGGCATGGCCCTGCTTCGGCAAGTGCCCGCTTTTCGCCCGCTTGCCTTGAAGGCAGGCGTTCGTTTGCTGCTGTCGTGAGGGAGCATCATGACGGCGCTTTACGAAATACAACGCATTCGCTACCCACCTTTTGAGGCAGGGAGATGGTTGCCCGAAGCGCTGCCGCTTGCCGTCCAACGGGTTCATCTTGGTGACTTCGCATCAAAACAAGAAGCCATTGAGTTCCTCAACACCCGGCGACCATCGTTTCAACTTGGAACAGAAACAGGGTGGTTCGTTCAGAGTTCTTACGAATACGACAAAGAGCCGTTGAACCACACAACTTCCGGTCCCGTCTCGGATGATGCTCCTTTTGTTGATGTGGTTAAACGGCAGCGCCGTGGATGGTACCTCATACCAAACCCCATCCACCACATTCTTCGTCAATTCATCAACGGGGTCGTGGTTATCCTTCTGGCAGCCTTGTTCTATTTGTTTGTCTCTCCGGTTCTCATCCTCTTGAGCATCCCGGTTTACGGGCTTGAAACCGTTCGCTGGGGTCTCCTTGACTACCCGGCCTTGGCCGTGTTTGTCGTACCGCTCATCTTCACACCCTTGCTGCTTCGGATTCTGGCCAACCTGGTGGAACTTCGCCGGCAAAATCGATTCCTCGCAAGCGGTCCAAAGCCCCCAAAAATCGAGGTAAAAAGACCGCTCGTCGCCAACAAACCCTTGGTATTGACGGTCAACTTTGATGATTTTCCAAAGGATTGGAACCATGTCGATGTCCTTTGGAGAGTGGGCATCCTTCCACCTTCACGAGAAGTCCTTCTCAAAGAATTGAATCGAACCCCCGAGCGACAACCCCCTCCGGGTCTCTCGACAGAATTGCCGCACCATTGGATCGAAGGACTTGATGACGGGACCGCTGGCGGAGAAGACGCCCCCATGGAAATGCAGGAGGTGAAAGGTGGCTTGTATCTACGACCGATGCGCATCATGGACACAGGTGAGAAGAAACGCTGGAAGGAGGGTGAATGCCTTGAACTCCTGCCACCAAACGGGCCATGGCCAGGATCCGTCAACACCGACCTTGTGCGTGTTCATTGGGAGTGCATCCTCCGCATTGACCGGAAAAAAGGAGGCGCCTTGCTGTGGGTGGAGCCGCTGAGCGTTGACCATCCAGTGGAGGCTTCGCACCTTATGGTGCTCCCTCTGCACGACGGCAGGTCGGAATTGGACATCACTTGAACAACACCTTCAAGGCTCGGCCAAGGACTCCTCAACCCATGAACCCTCGGCGCTGGTCAGCGGTGTCCCTCGTGCTGCTCATGTGCTTCGCAGGTTGCCTCGGGGCCACCGAACCCGCAGAACCTCTCCCTGAGCCGGTTGAAGAGACCTACACCTTGGAAGCAACCACCGTGGTCGCTCCCGAGCAAGTTCAGCTCGGTGAAACGGCCACCTACGTCGTTCAGGTTCAGATGAAGGGCCAAGGCACGTACGCACCGGACATTTCTGTGCTTGAACCTTCTTTTGCATCCGTTGAAACCTTGCTTTGGACGGAACAAGAATCCGGTTACCAACTCTCTTTCACGCCGGAGGTGGTGGGACAGCACATCGTTTCCATTGGATTTGAAAACACAGGCTCAACGCCCCTGGTGCCTTTGTTTGAACCCTTGGTGTTTGGTCTCTCCGTGACCCCGCCCGATGAGCCCGCTCCCGTCCTGAGCACGCCCAGCCGGCTCGTTTTGGAAGAGCCAAACGTGGTATGGTTCGAAGGGTCTGTTGAACACCGATACGTGTCCTCGTGCGAAGTTCGGTACCAAATCACCGATGGAACGGAAAGCAACCTCGCCGTGGACGACGAAGGGAAATGGAAAATTTTGCTCGACTTCACAGAAGCAACCTCATCTCACACCGTTACCACAACAGCAACCTGCGGCCGTTACGCCTTGCTTAGCGACACCACGTCCACCCAGGTTATTGTTGAAGGAGCAGGTGACGACGAAGACGGCGATGGGATCCAAAACGCCAACGACCGCTGCCCGAGCGGCATCGGAGCAAGCGAGGGATGGCAGTCAACAACGGCAACCGACGGCGACCAGGACGGATGTCGGGACAACGACGAAGACGAGGACGACGACAACGACGGCATCGTTGACATGCACGATGGCTGCCCTGAATCTTATGGATGGGTGAGCACACCGAGCGCCGATTACGATTATGACGGATGCCACGATGACGACGAGGACGAAGACGACGACAACGACGGCGTGACAGATTCGTTGGACGCCTGTCCAGTCGGCAGGAAAGGATGGTTTTCCAACCGTTACAGCGATTGGGACAACGATGGCTGTTCTGACCTTGATGAGGACGACAACGACGACAACGACGACCACAACGATTCCATCGATGCATGCGCCAAAGGCGTCGCATCTTGGGCATCAACAAGCGAAACGGACTGGGACGACGATGGCTGCCGTGATGCTGACGAAGACACCGACGACGACAACGATGGCGTCAACGACGTCAATGCCACCGGCGCAACACTCGACCTCTGCCCCCGAACACCTGTGAACAGCTCCGACGTCGATGAAAACGGATGTGCTGCTGTTGAGCGGGACACCGATGGCGACGGAATCAATGATTTGGACGACGCATGCGAAGGGACACCGGCGAACCTCGTCGTGAACAGCGTTGGGTGCGCAGACATCGATGGTGACGGTGTGTTCGCAAACGCTGACGTATGTGCAGATTCGCCTCAGCGTTGGAGCGTGGATGAAACCGGATGCGCCGTCGTCCAATTGCCCGTTCAGTGGACGGAAGCCAACTCACTCAACGGACCCATGCAGGAGGTTCCCCAATTTTCCGTTCCCACGCTGAACGGCTCGTTCAACTTCAAAGACCGTTGGACCGGACACGATGTGTATTTCTTCATGTTCAAATACACCAATTCTGCAGGGAGCAGCAATTCTGGCACCTGGGCGCAAAACCCAGGGAAATTCATTCGGAATCTTCCCGCAAACACCCATCTGTTCTACGGTTCTTTTGACACCACGTACCGCAACGATGTCGTCCAACAACAAAACGCTGTTCTCGCCGGGCTCACTGCGTCAGAAGAAGCGTATTGGGACGACCGGATCCACTACATTGACATGGACGCCAGCAACATTGGAGGAGGGTTAGGGGACATGATTTCCTCCTTTAACAACCCGCTGTACATCGGCATCGACCGATTCCAACTTGCTCGAGAAACAGGTTCACTTTATGCGTGGACCACGCAATCCAACGACCCGTACCATCTTTCGTTTGAAACCAACCAGTGGGTGGCTGAATTTCCAACCAAGATTCGAAGCGCTGACCCGGCGGTTCATGCTGTCTCGGTGATGGACTTTCAACGTCACACCGGGGGCTGGGGAGGAGGACACTCGTCCTTTACGAACGCCACCTTCCAACTTCCCGAAAACCTGAGTTCCTACGACACCTTGGAAGTTTACCACGAACACGCGTGCTATGAACGCCTCAACCGGTACCAAAAATCAGACGGCAGCTACGGGGGATGTCACGAATGGGATTACTTGGCGTACCTGTATGCGTGCGATGTTGACAACGCTTCAGTGTGCAACACCGAAACCGTCCGGTGGATCACCACCTACGGACGGGAAGGCATGTGGTTGACGGACATATCACCGTATTTGTTCATGTTTGAAGACGACCAAGAGCGGCGGTTCAAATATTCGGGTGCGAACAGGGGCGACCTCACGGTCACCTTCCTGTTCAGCAACTGGGGGAGCGGAGAGCGTTCCGTCAACGGGACCTTTGCCTTTAGCGGAGGCCAGTTCGATGGAACCTACAACAACGAGTCAAGGTACAATCGACAATTGAATTTCACCGTCCCAAGCGGCACCACGCGCGTTGAAATCGTTGCAACCATCACCGGTCATGGATTCAACAAAGACACGGCGAATTGTGCTGAATTTTGCGACCATCAGCATTACTACACCATGGGGACTCACCAAACCTACGAATGGCACCCCATCGTCTACAGCAGCGAAGGATGCGAAAATGAAGTGGACAACGGCGTGGTTGCCAATCAGTTCGGTTCGTGGCCGTTTGGACGTGCCGGTTGGTGCGCTGGACAAGACGTAAAGCAATGGACCTACGACATCTCTGACTGGGTTGACAACACTTCGAACAACCACCTCGTTTACCGAGGCTACTACAACGGTGCAGAATACGTGCCTTCCGATGGTATCGGAAACGGCGGAAGAAACATCCGAGCCGTGATTTGGGTCGTCTTCTACGGGCCTACGACAGCATAGGTACGGGAGCCATCAAGTCTTCTGTGGCTTCCGGATGAAGCGTGGTGTTGAGATGCATGTAATCGCTGTCTCGACGTTGTGGGACAAACCCAGCCCGTCGAATGGAGGCTTGGAGCTCAATTTCAGACGCATCCATCTTGGATGTTCCTGATGCAGAAACGACGTTTTCCTCCATCATGGTCGAACCGGCATCATCGGCACCGCCCAACAGGGCCATTTGAGAAACAGCCAGGCCCATGGTTGGCCACGATGCTTGAATGTGCTCGATGTTGTCAAAGAAGAGGCGAGAAACGGCCACATGGCGCAAATATTCTGAGGAACCAGCTCCGAGCGTGTGTTTGTTTTGTCCGCGGTTCCTCCGGCCAAAGGAGTTGGTTTCCAATTGCACCGGCCAAGCGATGAATGAAGTGAAGCCGTTTTGATGGTTGGAGAGGGAACGGTCCTGAAGTTCCCGCAACCGCCGCATGTGTTCAATTCGTTGAGAGGAGGTTTCACCGAACCCAATGACGTTGGTTGCACTCGTTGTAAGGCCGAGCGATTGGGCTTCTTCCATAACACGGAGCCAGTTGGCTGGCTCTCCCTTCTTTGGAGACACATCTTTGCGAACATCGTCGACGAGCATCTCCGCTCCGCCTCCGGGAAGGCCGTGCATCCCAGCGTCTTTGAAGGCACGAAGAACTTCCAAGGTGCTCATGTTGCAGACCTCAGCAACACCTTCAATCTCAATCGGACTAAAGCAGTCAAGGTCTATGGTGGGATGGTTCTTTGAGAGGTGAGCCAACAGATCCGTGTACCAGGCAAACGGGAGGGAAGGATTGACACCTCCCTGCATCAAAATCCTCGAACCCCCAATCGCCTCGAGTTCAACGACCCTCGCTGAAATCTCGTCGTAAGTTTGGGTGTAATTCTCTTCGTGCCCGGGGGGACGATAGAACGAACAAAATTGACAGTTGATGGTGCATACATTGGTGTAATTGATGTTCCGATCCACCAAATATGTCACAAAGCCATCGGGGTGCATGGCCATTCTGCGTCGATGGGCAGCTTCCATCAGCGCATGGAGCGGAGCATCGTTGTAGAGAACCACGGCGTCTTCTGGGGAAAGCCGGAGATTTTCACCTGCCGAGCGATGCCACGCTTCTTGGCGCTCAAGGATGGCTTTCCACTCCATGCAACCACATCAGGAAAGAGGCACACCGACAATGTTCTCAATCGCTTCAACGGTTTTCGGGCAATCCTCCGTGAGGACAACCGGACCTTCGTCAGTGATGAGAACATCGTCTTCAATTCGGATGCCGATGTTCGCGTAACGTTCGGGACAGGCAACATCGGGTCGCCACGCTCCAAAATAGAGGCCAGGCTCAACCGTGAGACACATGCCTGCTTCGAGCAATCGGGGCGCACCTCCTGGTTTGTACACACCAGCATCATGGACATCAAGGCCAATCCAATGGCTGGTGTTGTGCATGTACCACTTTTTGAGGTCCCCGTTTTCAATGTCAAGAGCGGTCTCAAGGTCTTGGTCAATGACGCCCAACTCAATCAAACCCTCTGCAAGGATGCGCCGGGCTGCCTCGTGGGGAGCCGTGTAGGGCTGACCCACCCTGCATGCGGCGATAGCGGCGAGTTGCGAGCGGAGGACGAGTTCGTAAATCTCCCGTTGCGGTTCCGAAAATTTCCCCGATATGGGCCACGACCGCGTGATGTCGCTGGCGTAGCCACGATATTCGGCACCTGCGTCGATCAAAATGACTTCGTCGTTCCCGCACGTGTCCTGGTTGGTGGTGTAATGGAGGATGGTGGCGTTTTCACCGCAACCGACAATCGACGGATAGGACCAACCCGATGTTCCTGCATACGAAAAAAAGGCCTCAATGACCGATTGGAGCTGAAACTCCGTCACCCCTTCGCGGCTATGGCGCATGGCCAGTTCATGTGCCAGACTCGCCACCTTGCTCGAATACACCATTTGCGCGATTTCAGAATCCGACTTTCTCAGGCGGAGTTCTGCAAGTAGACCTGATGGGTCTTCAAGAGCGACAGGCCCCGAACCAAAGTGCTGGCGGGCTCGGTCTCGTTTTCTCACGGCGGATTGGGTGATGTCATCCACGGTTGCATTGACGCCGCCTCGGACGAAGACGCGCTTTGCATCGGTCAACCATGCTGAAAGAATTGAGCTCAGTTCGTTGATGTCAAACGCCTCGTCGACAGCGAAGTTTTCGAGAGCACCTTCGACTCCAGGGCGCCGCCCTTCCCAGATTTCTTTGAGCGTGTCCTTGGGTTGGACGAAAAGGGATGAAATCCACCTGCCATCAACGCATCGTTGAACAAACACCGATTCAGGCTCGACCCATCCCGTGAGGTAGAGCAGGTCGCTTGATGTTCGATACCTGTACTCTACATCGTTGGAATGAACGGCAAATGCAGGTGAAGAGACGATCAGAACATCATCGCTACGAAACTGAGATGCGAGTCGGGCTTGGCGATCTCGGTACTCGGTGACCGGTGTGGCCCCTGGTTGCTCGGGCAGCCTTGCATACGCCTCTGCGAACATAATTCACCCTCGGGGCTCATCTTCTTCAACCGTTGCATCAAAGCGGACCGTCTCTTCGCTGTATTCCGGTGTGAGATGGCTTTCTGTTGGTTTCCACTTGGGAAGGTCGCTCTCGGACTCTTTCCGTTGGCGAACAAACCACAGCAAACACGCAACGATGACCATGACGAGAGCAACCATGGCGCTGCTCGAAACCGCACCACTCACCTCCTGAACGGGTGTTGGGTCCACAACAACGAGTCGAAATCGCTTTGAATCGGATGAGCCATCATCATCAAACACAATCAATTCCACCTCATAGGTCCGAGCATCTACGAAGTCGCTCCGGATGAGCGAAGCCACGCTCCGTATGGACCGAGCGTCGTCGATGACCCATAGGAAATCGATTTGTTCGTTATCTTGGCTTGCATTCCCGTTGATGCTCCAATTTTGATCTGGACCCAACACCAACGTCGCATCGGTTTCGACAACGAGGCCATCAACCGTGACCACGGCCACGGGTTGAACGTTCAGCACCAAGACTTCGGTAAACATCGTACCGGTGTTCCCAGCAAGATCACGAACCGAGGCATCAATTCGGTACGTTCCGGACTGCTCGAAGATCAAAACAAGGTGCTGGTCTGAAACCCGCTCGGTGGTGGAAGGAGCACGAACCGTCCCGTCAGGTTCGGTTAAAACCCATGTAACGCTGTAGGACGAGCCGTCGTATCCGTCGTTCCCGTTTGCAAACACGTTGAAGGCTTCGCTTTCAAAAACAGATTCTGGACTCACGATGTTCACCATAGGAGGGGTTGAATCGTGCAAGAGGTGCAAGCGCACATCGTGAGATGAGCGAAGCAAACCGTCGGTAACGTGGACATCGATGCGCCAAAGGCCCTCGTGTAGCGCAAGTTGGGTTGCGTTCAATTCCAATCTCAATGTTTCTTCGACCAACGAAAATGGCAGGAGTTGTTGAATCGCTGTTCCCAAACAGACACCGTAAGGTGCCTCACAGAGGCTCCCCGTGACCTGCATCGCTGATGAATTCTGACCTGGAAGAACCATGTCGAGGTCAACCACTTCAACAGCATTCACAACAAACGGGGCATCTTGCCCACCGCTCGCTTGGGCCGAAGAGAAATCCTCATCCAAAAAAACAGGGCGGTGGTGTCGGTCTCCAAGGTAAACAATTTGAGTGGAAGTTCCCCTTTCACCTGCATGTTCTTGCACGTCGAGTTTGACATAGCACGTGCAGTCCACCTGGCCGACATAAACGGAGAGTTCCCATTCGTATGTGTCTTCAGCTAACGGACGAACAGCGGTCAAGTAAGGGCCTTCAAGCACCGTTATGGGGGTTGGACCGCTGATGTTGACGATGCTCCATGCGGTGTCACGAAGAGGTTGTGCTGAAGTGCCCGATAGGTTCACCCATTCGGCAAACATCACTCCGTTCGGTTGCTCAAAGGTGACGCTGTTGGGTTCGCCTGGCTGGTTGGTTGCGCCAGCATTCATGGTCGCAACCGATGAAGTGCTGAGGAGAACCAACACCAATGTCCACACCAAGGTGGATTTCACGGTCGTTTCCATGGTGCTGCCGACCTCAATCGCTGAAGGGATCGCACAACTCACCTTGACCGGGGTAGGACACAGGGTTTCGTGGGTTGGTGTCCCACTTGTATTCACAGTAGTTCACGTGTCCGTCACCATCGGTGTCCACCATTCGGTCAGCGCCGTCGTAGGGGTCGAATTGGAAGTGGTATTCCCAGCCAGTCGCCATTCCATCGTTGTCGTGGTCTTGGTAGTACACTTCGGGACCGTCGTTCCAATCGTCACCGTCCGTATCGTTGGTGATGGGGTTGGTCCCGTTTTGCATTTCTTCGTAATTGGTGTAATTTTCCAAGTTGTCGTAGAACCGTTGACCATCAGGCGTGTTGGGGTCGATGTTGCATTCTGAATTGGTGGTGTCGTTGAAACCCGGGCAATAACGCTTGATGAGCCCGCTTCGGTTCAAACCGTCCCGGTCAGGGTCCTCAAAGCCATCTTCGATGCCGTCCAAATCACTGTCGGGCATGGACGGGTCCATCACACCACGGGCGCCGTAAACGCCCACCGTTTCGTTGTCAGCCAAACCAAGTTCGAAGGCCTGTTGCGAGTAGTGGACTTCCCAACCGTCGGGCAAGAGGTCACCGTCCGTGTCGTCGTCCACCGGGTTGGTGTTCCATCGGTCAGGTGCTTCCATGCCGTTGGCGAGGGTATCGTTGTCGATATCGAAGGTGTCGTCTTTCAAGGAGCCCAGCGAGGGGTCAAGCGCCCATCGGCCGTTGCACCCGTTGCACAGCGTGTTGCTCGGCATCTGGAAACCGGTGAGGTTCATTTCGCTCACAGCAAACTTGGGCTCAAGGGCAAACCCGCCGAGCCAATTCTGCCAGACATAGCCACCAGGTTGCATGGTGCAGGAATTGGATTGGGTTTCTTCGCAGCCTGGGCGGCTCCAAGGAGACGTCGCTACCCACAAACTGTGCGAGTTCGTGTTGTCTTCAGCAGACTTCACTTGCATTTCCCAACCGTCAAGCATACCGTCAGCATCGGTGTCGTTCAACAACGGGTTCGTTGGGTTTTGGAAGGGACGTGGAACGAACAACACCTCTTGCCCGTCGATCAAACCGTCGGCGTCGGTGTCTGAATTGTTCGCGTGGGTCAAGAAATTGTCTTCACCGGCCACGACTTCTTCGCCGTCTTCCAAACCGTCGTTGTCGGTGTCAAACATGCACGGGCTTGTTGAATATGATTCGCCTTCCCACATGAAATTGTCACCGGCTTCTTCCAAATCGGTCAAACCGTCGGAATCGGTGTCTGGGTTCGAAGCGTTGGAACCACCAAGGTTGCAGGTGGAGGAAAACTCTTCGTAATCCGAAAGTCCGTCGGCATCGGTGTCGTAAAGACCCGGGTCGGAGGTCACCCAGGTGGGTTGTACCCCGCGGTTCACCACGAGAATTTCCCAACCCATGACTTCAATGCCGTCGATGAGGCCATCGTTGTCCGTATCTGAGTTCAGGGGGTCCGTGCTGCGACCATCGAGCACACCGTCTCGGTCACGGTCGTTGGCCTTGTATTCCATGACGTTGGTAAAGCGCTCCTCTTCCTCCACGATGTTCAGCCAACTGAACAAACGGGAGTCAACGGTTTGACCCAACGACACATGAATGCTGTAAACATAGCCGTCAACAGGAGCCCGCAGAGCGACGACCTGTTGATTTCCACCGGCGAGGGTGATGCGGGCGGAGGCGACCTGTTGATTGGCTTCCACTTGGTCTCCAAGTTTGACGTCGATGGTGTGAACGAAGGCCGTGTTTTCAAGAGATTCGTACATCACGTCCCCGTCACCGTCAAGGTCCCAGCCGTCGTAATCGGGGTCCTCGTCGCGGTTTTGAGCGGAGCGTGGGTGCAGGCCGTTGGCCGCCTCCCATTGGTCGGGCATGTCGTCGCGGTCCGTGTCTTCAAGCCACGGCGAGGTAAAGTTGCCTTCGCCAAACAATTGGGCCACTTGGTACTCTTCCAAGTTGTTCATGCCGTCTTCATCCCAGTCACCGTATCCGTCAGAGGCGTTGGCTGGATTGAGAACATAAGCAGCGTTGGGAGCCATGGCTGGAATGGAATAACAGTACTCAAATCCATCCGGCATCCCGTCGCCGTCGGTGTCCCAATCCGAAGGACCGTTGAGCAACCCATCGTTGTCCATGTCCATCATGAACCAACTTCGCTCAACACCGAAAAACGGACCGACGCGTGGAACAGGGTCAAGCAACTTTTCGTTGCATTGCTCGCCCATGCCCATGTAGAGAGCAATGGATGCGTTGGCCACTTCAACGATGTCATCAATGAGGTCCATGTCGGAATCACGGGCCGTGGGGTTGGTGCCGAAGGCTTCCTCCTCAAAGTTGGCGAGTCCGTCGTCATCGGTGTCGAGGACCATGTCGCAAGAATGGCGGCCGTTGGAAGCGAGGTCGTCCCAATCTGCCATGCCGTTCTCGCCGTTAAACCGAGATTCAAGAGCATCAACCATGGCTTGGTCGAGGAGCAAACAATCCCAGTTTCCATCGAGCGGGTTGAACAAAATCACCTCGCCTCCAGGGGTTTGTACGCCCATCGTGTAGAGCGATTCCCAACGATCGTTCAATCCATCGTTGTCGGTGTCGGCCCGTTGAGGGTCGGTTCCCAGTTCAGCTTCGGCTTGATTCGTCAAGCCGTCACGGTCGGGGTCGCCGTTGGGGCCCTGACTTGGGTCAGGCCAAGATTCGGTTTCGTTCTCAAGGCCCTCGGCCTCCGTGTCTTCGCTTTGCGTCGGGTCAACCTCCAAATCCTCGGACTCGCCGTTGTCAAGGGGATTGAGTCCGTGTTGAACTTCCCAACCATCGCTTAAACCGTCGTTGTCGGTATCGGGGTCATCGGGATCTGTACCGTATTGGGTTTCCTCCAACTTATCCGAAAGACCGTCGCCATCGGAATCCGTGGCGGCTTCCATCAACTCAGATTCGCCACGAATGTCTTCTTCGACGGCGCTCTCAAAACCACCGACGTTTTCACTGGTCTGGAAAAACCCGGAAACACCAACAAATAGGGAGCCAAAAATCAAGGTTGATACGATTGCTACATAGGCCATTTGGTTGTGGTTCAAACTCATTCAACACACCCCGCACAACTGTGCAATCTTGACGAGGCGTTGATTCGGTTATGAACCTTGACCTCTTTTGGGCGTGACATCAAAGCACGCCGACGCATTTTGTTCAAAAAATCAAACATATTCAACCGCAGGCTGTTCGAGAAAAAGATCGACAAAACTCGTCCCCATATCGACACGAGCGGCACAACGAAGGCCGTAGCACCGCTCCCACATGCCCACGAGCACACCAGAAACCACCGCAGGTAGACAGGATTGGATGCGGAAAACGGTTCTCCGGCTCTCATCCAAGTGGGCCTCAAGAACCTCGACCCTCCCAAGGCCTCGTCGTTGGATGCGCTGCTGGACATGCGCCTCCCAGTCTTTTTTCTCCAGCACGTAAACGCCGTAAGTGCTGTTCTCAAACATTGAACGCGCAGCCCGAGCGAAGACGGCGAAGAGACGATGCTCAGTTCCAGCGTCGGTAAAGGTCAACCATGGGTCTGCTGTCTCATTTGAGAGCGGCCGCCCGCGCAGTGCATCTTGAAGGAAATCGAGCAGCAATGTCGGCATGAAAAAACTTCGTTGCTCACCAAGAAAAAAACCGTTTGCACGTTCCTCAAGTTCCAAATCCGCAAGGAGTTCGGTGGGTCGCTCGGCCTCGCAACGGCCCCATTCAGGTGCACGCGGCTTGGACGCAGGCGGCGTGGGCGTCGCCTTGGGGGTCACCTCATAGCGTATGAATTCGGGCTGGAGTTGCCTCCACTCGATGTTCAACCGCTGTTTCCCGACATGCTCCTCGTGGGCAAGGGAGAATCCAACGGAAAGCGCATCGTGGCAGGGGTTGAGGACGGATCTCGTTTCAAAGCGCCCCCAGCCCATGCGCGTCGCTCGGTTGCGAAGAACAACCCGAAGGTGACGGGTCCTCCTGAATCGAGGCAGTGGAAAGCGCGTTTCTTGCAGCAAGACTTCCTCAGCGTCGGTCGCAGCGTAGAGCAACTTGCGCCCGATGGGTGCTTCAAATTCAGTGTCCAGGTAGCGAAAAAAATCCTCGGTTTCGATCACGCCCCATAGAGCGATGCTTGCTGCCTCCGCATCGAAAAAGCACCCGTTCTTTCCGAAGGAAAATTCCTCAAAGCGAGACAAATGCGTAGCCACATCAGCCACCTCACGACGGGTAGCCGGAATCACCTTCGTCGTTGAAGCAATAGAGAATCCGTTGCCGCTGGGATTTGAGGTCGTGGACGTCTGCTTTCACCGATGCAGGGTCTTCATGTTTCAGCAAAACACGGGCATAAAACGATGCGACGTCAAGCATATCATCCGGTGTAAAACCCACGCGTGTGAGTTCCTGAACACCCAAGCGCAAACCGGAAGGCGTCATGGCTTTCGTGTCCCCAGGAAGCATGTTCATGTTCGTGATGATTCCGGCCTGTTCCAAGAGAGCCGCTGCTTTCGCTCCTGCTCCCGAATCCAATTCGCCGTGACGGGTCAAGACCTGGTGTGAGGCTGTGTACCCCCGGGACTCTGCGAGAACATCGAAGCCTTCGGATGCAAGCGCTGCAGCAAATGCTTGTGCATTGGTCACGATGTCCTTCGCGTAGTCAACGCCAAATTCCTTGAATTCAGCCAGCGCCATTACTTTGCCGGCGACATGGTGAAGATGATACGATGAGACCACTCCGGGAAACATGGCGTTGTTCAGCCGTCGGTGGACGCCTTCGTCTTCAGAAGAGGACAGCAAGAACCCACCTTGTGGCCCGGGGAAGGTTTTGTGGCTTGAACCGGTCATCACATCCGCACCCTCTCTCAGCGGGTCTTGAAACTGCCCACCGGCGATAAGACCGAGAACGTGTGCGCCGTCGTACATCACCGAGGCGCCAACTTCTTTCGCCGCGTCGGCCATTTCTTTCATCGGCGTTGGAAAGAGAAACACCGACTGGCCGAAGAGTGCTACCTTTGGTTGGACCTCCCGAATCAGAGCGCAAGACGCATCTACATCGGGTTCCATTCGTTCTTCGTTCCATGGGTAGGTGGTCAGGTTCAGCTCGCGCAAACCAACAGCCCCCATCCGAGCGTGGGAGATGTGGCCGCCGTCCGCTGTCGAGACCGCCGTGATCTTGTCACCGGGCTTGGCGAGCGCTTTGAGGGCGCCGATGTTGGAAACCGTTCCCGAAATGGATTGAATGTTGGCAAAGGGTGCCCCAAAAACTTCCCGAGCGAGTTCAATGCCTAACGATTCAATGGTGTCAAAATCATCGCATCCCTGATAGTACCTTTTGCCGGGCAATCCTTCGGCGTAACGACCGTGAAGGTCACTGCTGACGATTTCGCGAACCAGCGGAGAGATGATGTTCTCCGAGGCGATCATCCCCAAACCGTCGCCGTAGAGGCGCCCGCTTGAACGAACAGCTTCCATCACTGCGAACGCATGGCCTCGGTTGGTCGTTGAGCCGGGCGTGGATTCCTTGGAGTTGGTCATTGCTTAGCCAACACCGCGCTCGGTTTTTGAATACTCCCGCAGGCAATGTGGCCTGTTCAAGCGCCTCGCTCGCTACGTATGGTGTTGCGAGGTATGAACCGCTGTTGCACAACATCGTCCCGCCCTTCAGCAGCGGCGTTCAAAGCGTGGGGCTCCTTTTTGCGGATGTAATTGGTCCGGCCACGGTAGGCCACTGGTCCGATTTCACGTTCGAGCATTGGACCGGTTTCGGCATGTTCCTTGGGACGCTTGAGCCACCAGGCCTTACCGAGTGGAGTGACTCGTGGGGTTTTCCCCTTTTCCATTTTCACAGAGCGACGGCGCAACCGGCCCCGAACTTTCTTTTCAGGTTCCCGAGGAAGACGTTCAAACAACCATGCAGGAAAACCAACATCAAGCACCACACCGTTCACGGAGACAAGAATCCCGCTCATCAGAAGATGGTTGCCGATGGGAATGTTTTCTGGACCTGGTTTCACCTTGAACCGGCGCATACGCTTCGCGTACTTGATCAAGCCTCGCTGGTCCCGATGTTTGATTTGATGCTCTTGCTGAAGGGCAAATCGAGTGTAAGTGAAGTGCAAACCAAGAAGGCCACCAAGCAACGTCAGTCCTTCTTCAGCCCCCACTTCTTGGTAAGCCAAAATGCCCAGTACAAACCACAATGGAATCAGGACCAAAAACTGAACGATGCGGGAAAAGATGGATGGAGCAAACCGAGGTGGCATGGCACGTCGGGTGGCTTCGTGAGCAGCAACGAGGACGTTGGCGTTCAGTGCTTCATCGACGCCTCCCTTTTGCAAAAGGGCTGCATAAGCGTTCACCGGCGCTGCATCCATCCAATGTCGGGTGGTTTTCGCATCGTCGAGCAAAAGCGACACTTCCATGTGTTCGTTGCCCTTTTTCCCGTAACCAAAGATCACAGCGAGCGCCATCACACGAGGGTCTTTGCTGTCGCTTTTGATGAGTTCGTCGAGAACCGTCTTTGCATCGTGCCACTGGCCGGTGTCCATCAAGGTGAGAGCCACGGCGATGCGCGGGCGGACACCGGTGGGGTCGGAACGAACCAAAACAAGGGCCAATTCGAGGGCCTCGTCGTACAGCCTTTGAGCTCGCAGCAACGCCACCATCGTCAACTGGCCAACTTGGGAGACTTTGTCGTTGTGGACCTGCAGGTCCTTCGGTTTTGGGCTCCAGTTCCGCATCATGTTTTGGAGCATTTGAAGGTGGTCAATCACCGAGTTGTTTTCCCAGTCCCAAAGGTCATCCTCTGTGACAGAGCCGTGCCAGGGGTCCATCCATTCACAAACGAACGAAAGCAACTCCGGCTCGTCGTAGCCCTCGGGTTGTTGCAAGCCATGAAGGGCTTCACGTGCGGCGTCGAGGCGTCGCAAGGCGATGTAACCGGTAGCGATGATCAGCCTGGCCTCGTCGTTGTCGCCGCCGGATTGCGCCAGCAACTTCCGACTCTCCTCGATGGCTTCAGGCCAAAGGCCACGCAACGCTTTTTCCCACATGGAGGCGCGAGATTGTTCCTGACGAATGAGGGCCTGATCCCCTGGGAAGTCGTGCGTTTGCACGCGAATCAGCAAGTCGATGTCCTCGTTGTAGGCGGCCGTCTCGACCAGGTTTTGGAGGCGGTCGCCACCTGCGAGTTTCACGGCACCCTCCCTTCGTTCGTCGGGATTGAGGTCAAATCGGAGTTTGACCAAGCCACCAAATCGACTGATGGACAGCAACCAAGTCAGGAGGAAGACGGCCTGTCCGACGGCGATGAACAGCCAGGTGGTCAGCAAACGCATTTCTTCGTCAAAATTCTGCGATTCCAGCCACGCCGTCATCGGCATGAGGTCGCCAAATTCTTTGTAGCACACCAGGATGAGCAGAAGAACGGTGTATCCGGAAAAACCGGCGAAGGCAAACGTCAATTGACGAGCTTGGGCCGCTTTTTCAGCTCGAATCTCTCGTGGGGTATCGAGCGTTACGCCGAACATGCCGCCAAAGCTTTGTCCGCCGAGAATCAGGTTCCGTGTCAACTCAAAGATGAAAGCAAGGCCAACAATGGCGATGTTCATGGTCAAATAAAGGGAGAGAATTTCCGGGAGGGACTTGATGAATTCCAGTTGGAAAAGAATCTCTGAGATGACGTCAATGTTCAGGTAAATCGTGTAGCCAATGATGCCCCCGAAATTGAGGATCTCCTCGGCGTTGGGTGGGTTGTTCAGCATCACGTAGAGTACCGTGAGGATACCGTTGAGCGCCGTCACCGGCATGGTCAGGAGGAACATGACGAGAATAAATGAAAACAAACGGCCAACAATGCCGTTCTTTTCGGGGTCGATCGGATTTGCACGTCCACGAGCGGTTCTCCACTTGCTGATGAGCAACATGTTCCAAGATGCACCCATGATTCGTCCATAGGCGAAAATTGTAGGCGCCATGAAGGTGAGCAATCCAAACGCAATCCAGGTCGGGGTAAGTTTCCCTTCCACCTGCATGCCGTAAGCGAGCACGAGAGCGGTTGCTATCACAAGCAGAGCCAACGTGATCAACCGACGAATCAAATCAGCACTCAAGGAACTGCGTGTTTCTCTTTTTTTGCTTGAGAGCAGACTGCTGAGGGACTCCCAAGGGGAGATCAGCACAGGAATCAAGATCAACGTGGCCATGATGTAGAGATTGATGCTCGAGAACACGTCGGGATTGAACAAGAGTTCGGCAATTAAAATCAAGACGCCCGTGAGCCCCATCATGTAAAGCAGGACACCAAAACCGGTGCGCCCCTCTTTGAGCAACTTCCTGGAATCGCGCAGCGTTCGCGTGATTCGGTGCACTTCATAGAGATCATTATCAATCTCAAAAGCCACTTGAAGGTTTTTCAGTTGTGCAGGGATAAACCAACGACGAATGGCGAACGATACGAGAAGGGCGATGACCAACGGTCCAACCAAATCAGCCGTCACGCCGGTGCTTGAAGAAACGGTCGATGCCGAAACGCTGGGAAGCCAAACAAGCCCAAGGAGAGCGGTGCAGACCGAAAGGATGGACCACCGCATGAGAATCACGCTGAATTGATGCTTCATCAAATCTCCGTATGTTCGCATGCCTCAGCGATGCCTTTCGAGAAACCGCTCGATTCTTGAAAAAGCCTCTTCAAGAACATCCAAATCAGCGAGGTAAACCAAACGAACATGTCCTTTGCCTAAAATCGGGGAAAACCCGCTCCCGTGGACCAACAAAACGTGTTCTTCATGTAGCAAATCGAGGACAAACTGCTTGTCATCTTCAGCCCACCGGGCATCGGTCAATTTAACGAACATGTAGAAGGCGCCGCCCGGCGATTGAACCTCCAATCCTTCGATGCCCTCTATCCGTTGAATGCAGTAATCCCGCTGTCGCTTTACACGGGTGCTGTAGGTTTGCATCCACGTTCGGTCACCCGTCAGTCCTGCAAGGTAACCAAGTTGTGCGGGGGTGGAAGCGCAGAGGCGAGACCGGAGCAAACGTTCAATGCCGTCACGAACCAAACGAAGACACCCTGTGGGGTCGTGCACCGCCATGTACCCGATGCGCCAACCCGGCGCATAGTAGACTTTTGATACGCCGTTGAGAGCAACCACGGGCACATCGTTGCTGCGGCTCGCCGCAGAGACATGGTTTCCTGTGAAATCAAGGCCGTCGTAGATTTCATCTGCCACCACGATGCAATTCGGATAACCTCGAGCGATGTTGAGCAGACGGTCCACATCCTCGGCCCCACAGACGGACCCGCATGGATTGTTCGGGTTGATGAGAACGAGCAAGCGAACGCTCTCGTCCATTTTGGCTTCGATATCGTCAAAGTTGGGTCGCCAACCGTTGTCCGGGTCCAAGGCATATTCCACGGTTTGCCCGCCGTAGAGTTGGGGGTACGCCATGTAGGGGGGATAGTGAGGCCCAGGTGCCAGCACCTTCGTCCCTTTCTCAAGGACAGCTGCAAAAAGAATCTGCAAGGCTTCGGTAACACCGTGACAAACATAGATGTCGTCTGAAGTTGCCGGCCAGCCCTTTCGTTGTTCATCCAAGGCAATGGCGGACCGAAGTTCGGGCAAACCGTACGAAGGCGAGTAGCCGTTTCTGCCTTCCTTCAATGCCCTGATATAGGCGTCAACCATGTGCGAGGGCGTGGGAAGGCCCGGGTAGGCAATCGGGTCGCCGATATTCAGTTTGAGAATTTGGTGACCTTCTGCTTCGAGTGCCGTGGCGGGGACCACGACATCCCGAATGGCGTATTCAATGGCTGCGGCACGCTTGGAGACAGGGACCGGGTCGCGCATGTCCATCACCGTTTACAGGTCCTCACGAGACACGCCGGCCATGGAAAGCACCTCGTTGAAATGGGCTTCATCGACCGGTTGAACCGATAAACGCTGCCCTCGACGTAGCAAAGGCATGCCTTCGAGCGATGGGTTAGCTTTCATGGCATCCAACGAGACCATGGTGAGAGGACGGACCGGTTCAATGTCGACCATGAACCATCGGGGGTTTTCCGGCGTCGATTTTTCGTCGCAATACTTGCTCGTCTCGTCCCACGATGTAAAATCGGGATAGCCCTCCCGCACCACCCTCGCCACGCCAGCGACGTGAGGTGGTTTGGTGTTTGAATGGTAGAAGAGAATCAAATCACCGACTTTCATGTCGTCCCGCATCATGTTTCTTGCCTGGTAGTTGCGCACGCCATCCCAATGGGTCTGGCCGTCTTCGACCAATTTTTCATACGGGTAAACATCCAACTCCGACTTCATGAGCCAGTGCTTCATGGATGTACGGAGGTCAAAGGGGTCTATGGAATGCTCGCTTACCAAGCATCAACCACGTCGTCGAGCAGAGCGGCTTCCATGACCTCATGGGTGGCCTCGTGGTTTGAAATCAGCCCCAACTTCTTGGCCATGCTGTTGGAGCCGCTCACGGCACCGATGCCCATTTTCTCAAGCGTCACAAAGATGGCAGGCAGCAAAACCAGCGCGCTTGCCGCCGCCACCCACAGCAAGATGAGAATGACGGTGATAAAAGGTTGAATTTCCGGGATGGGAATGTTGTAGGCAGTGAACATCCCTAGGGAGGTCACGACAGCCGCTTCAAACAACGACATTCCTGTGCCCACGGCTGCGCTTCGAATCGCTTGGATGCCACCGCCCAATTCTCGAATTCGGTTGGCGATGTGAATCGAAAAATCAACGCCAACGCCCACGAGAATGGAACCGATCATCACCGTCACCAGCGAAAGAGGAACGTCCATTCGCCACATCACCAGCCATTGGAGCGCAACCGTTGCAATCACGGGAGAGGTGGTCCAAATCGAATAGCGGATGTCCCTGAACACGACGGCCAGCGTGATGAGGGTAAGGATGATGGCAAATCCGAGCGAAGTCCATTGGGAGCCAACGATCAATTCGTTGACCTCAATGGCCGTTGCGGCGACGCCAGTCAATTCTTCGGCCGTTTCACCATAACGACCCTGGAACGTCGCAGCCTTTTCGTTCACCGAGTCAACGCTCTTTGAGGTGTCAGCCACGGGGATGAACGGCATGTCGACATAAATGAGCGAACGAGAAAAATCATCGCTGACGAAAATCTCACGCGTTTCTTTGGTCAACGATGCATAGAACACATCGAGAAGGAAAATTTGACTTTGCTGCGAACCAGGGAGGTTGAAATCATCCGGGTTGGTCAACAGGTCCCAAAACGAAGTGTCCAAGGACGCACTTTGATTGAAGAGGACTTCTGCCGTGGCCTTGACGTCCTCGCATCCGTCGTTTCCACCGCATGGAACCAACTGGAACAACTCGTTGACCTGCTCCCCTGAGACGGTGACCTGAACGCCCGATGCTTTCATCAGGAAAACCACCGAGACCGCCGTGGTGTTCTCAACCGTGTTCAACGAGGCTTCGAGGTTGTTGATTTTTTCAAGAATCTCAACCGGGTCATCGTTTGAGACATCATCGTCATTGAAATCGCCGCTCACGTTGGCGTTGACAAGAATCATGCCGACTTGCCCGGCCTCGAATTCTTTGCTGTATTGTTTCATTTTAACAACAGGAGATTCACCCTCGGGAGCCATCCCGAGGAGATCGATGTTTTCCTCCACGTTCGCCTGACCGATGGTTGCCGAGAGAAGAATCAACATGACAAAGGTCCCGATGACAGCCTTGTTGTGCTTGACGGGAACATCGACCAAGACGTCAAAGGCTTTGAGCGGGGGGTGTTTTGGCTTTTTCAGGTCGAGAAGGAGCGTCAGATTGGGCACCATGAACATCGTCAAGATGTACACGATGACGATACCCCCCGAAAGGGCAATCCCAACCGTTTGGATGGGCGCCATTGGCGTGAAGACGAGGGAAATAAAGCCGATGACCGTGGTGACGGCTGAGAGGAAAACGGCTTTTCCGGTCGAGGAAAGGGAGGCTTTCATCTTCTCGCTTCTCGTCCCAGCTTCCTCAGCGTAACGGTTGGTGATGTGCAAACCGTAGGAAACCCCCAGGGCAAGAAGAATCGGTCCTACGATGATGACCGTCATCGTCACTTCGTAATTGGTTGCCCCGATCAGTCCTAAGGTCCAAAAAACCGCACATAAGGTCGGCAGGCCTGCAATCACGACCACTTTGAAGCCCTGAAGGGGGCGCATCCCCGTCAGCCCGGTTTGGAGCAAATCCGAGTGAAAGACAAACAAGCCAATGGCCACCAACACAACGGCCATGGGAAAAATTTCCCAAAAGAGGCGGAAGGAAAACTCCGTCACGGCGTTGGTGATGGGGACCGGGCCGGTGAGAATCATGCTCAATCCCAAGTCCTCCCAGTCGCACAACCCTTCCGATTCAATCGGGTCCCCGTTGGCGTCAAACCGACACGCACGCTCCAAGGAGGAGATGGCATCGAGGATTTCCTGCGTGTCGGAGATGATGTCTTTTGCCGGCCTGTTTTCTGTCACGGCGACCGCCATGATGCCCCGGTCCAACAAGCCGTCTGGCTCTCCGTCTTCGGCGCCCTCTATGTCTCGAGCGAGTTTGTTCAACCCCGCAGTGGGCGAACCGTCCTCTTCGTACATTTCTCCTATCACCAAGTCAATGGTGGTCTGGCTCGGGATTTCGTATGCGCCTCCAAAACGATCGTCGGTCGTAGCGGCGGCATCGTTCAAATTCTCTGCAAAATCCCGGGACAAGCAATCGTCTTCGGGGTTGCTTGAGCATCCAAGTTCGCCGACTTCGGTGATGACGGCTTCCCGAATGCGCGGCGCACTGGAATTCACTTCTTTCAAGACGGTTGAGAGCGAAAGGATGTAGATGACGTCGTCGGATTCATCGGAGAGGTACGGATTGAGGATGTTTTCGACATAACTGATTTCTTGAAGGATACGCTGATCCGTGATGTTGTATTTGTCGGATTCGATGTACACCACCATCACGTTTGTGGACCAGTCTTCTTCCACTTTCCCAATGAGTTCGGCCACACGACTTCCGTCGGGCAGGTACACCTCCAAGTCACCGTTCACGTTGAGGGCGGGGTTGTTGGGGTCATCGTCGAACCTGGTGTCGTCAAGAAAGCCCGATTGCGTGACAAAATAGACCGTCAGGAGAAGAAACACCAATACGGTGGGCAAAGGAAAACGGGTAATGGCCCCGGTAGCACCCGATTTCTGCCATTCACGCTTGAACCGTTTTGGCGCATCCAGCACAGCGTCGAGGGTTTTCTTGGAGTCCATGGTCTTCAGTTGACCCGAGAGTTGGTCGCGCACCGCCTTGGACTTGCTCCCAAGGGCATCGAGACGGCGATTGACTGCACCGGACCCCTTTGAAGAGGATGGGTTATCCGGCGCGTCGCTTGAATCCAAAAATCCACCCCATCCCTTGGGAAGCAAGGCACCTTCAAAGCCTTACCTTTTCGCTGATGGTGGAGATGGTGCATTTTCGAGATGCGGTGCCGACGGGTTGAAATGCCGACCCAGCACCGAGAGGATTGGACCCACCTCATTGACGGAGGCGGGGCCAGGTGAGGCACATGCCAGCCCCAAAACTCCCAGAAAAACGTTGGACCATTGATTTGGAGAAGACCATTCAAGAAGCGCATTACGCCGACCCGAAGGAATACAGCCGGCGTTACGGGTTCAATCCGACCAGCGGCAAAGAATTGTTTGTTATCGACACGCCGCCACCCTATCCATCAGGTACCTGGCACATCGGGGCCGTGGCCCAATATTCAATGATTGACGTTCTTGCTCGAAGCCAACGCTTGTTGGGCAAAGAGGTGTTTTTCCCGTGGGGGGTTGACCGAAACGGCATCAACATTGAGTTCACGGTGGAGAAAAACACGAAACGGAAAATGAAGACGTACGACCGTGCAGAATTTTTGAAGCTCTGCGAAACCACGATTGAATCCTTCACGCAAGCAATGCGAAACACCGCCCGCCGGGTGGGGCTCTCATGTGATTTTGAGCGCGAGTACCTCACCGATGCTCCCGATTACAGAAGCGTCACGCAATCCATCTTTGTTGAATTGTTCAAAAAAGGAGACATCGTTGAAGACCTGCGCCCCAACATCTACGACCCGGTGGAAGGCACAACGATTGCAGATGCAGAGGTTGAACGCTTGCCTCGGAAAACAAAGTTGGTCGATGTACGCTGGCGATGCGAGGACGGGGAAGAGTTGACCATCTCCACAACCCGGCCAGAGATGATTTGTGCCTGCGGCGTGGTCGTGGTCCATCCGGATGACGAACGCTACCGTCATTTGGTCGGTAAAACCGTCACCCTCCCCCTCCCAACGGAAGGTCGTTCAACCACCGTCCCCATCATGCAACACCCGTCCGTCAAGTCGGAATTTGGTTCTGGCGTCCTCATGGTGTGTTCCTTTGGAGACCAAAACGACGTGGCGGTCTTTCGCGAACTTGGCTTGGCGCCGTATCAGGCGATTGACCTTGACGGAAACATGACCACCGTTGCTGGACCCTTGCAGGGCCTGAGCGTCCTCGAAGCAAGAAAACAAGCAATTTCGCTCTTGGAAACGCAAGGCGACCTTGTTCAAACGGTGGAGCGGGAACAAGAGGTGCCCGTCTCCGAGCGAGGCAAAAACCCCGTTGAAATCATTCTCCTGAAAGAATGGTACGTCCGCCAGACCCACATTCAAGACCGCATGCGTGAACTGATTGATTCCATCACCTTCCACCCACCACGAAACCGTCAATTTCTCATCGATTGGATGGACAACATCAGCATCGATTGGCCGATCAGCCGACGTCGGTGGTACCACACAGAAATCCCCATCTGGTACAGCGAAGACGAGGACCGTGTGGTCGTTCCGCCCCCCGGCCGTTATGTTCAGCCATGGCGGGATGCACCGCCCGAGGGAAGTCGTGTCCTCGACCGAGCCACACGCGAAGACCTCGGTGAGTATTCAGCCCTCAAAGAGACCCTCGGCGTCATCACCGGCGAGGAGAAAGTCTTCGACACGTGGATGGATTCTTCCAACTCCAATCTGTTTGTCAGCGGGTACCTCAACCACCCTGAAATGTTTGAACGTGCCTTCCCAACCGCCTTGCGACCTCAAGGAAAAGAAATCGTCCGCACGTGGTTGTACTACACCTTGCTCAAGTCCACGTTGGTGCTCGACCAGCCCGGATTCCAACATGTCTGGATTGACGGACTCGGCATGGACCCGTGGGGTCGAAAGATGAGCAAGTCGCTCGGCAACGGGATTGATGCGGATTCGGTTCTTGAATGCGGAGCAGGCGGGCGAACCGGTTCTTGGAAGGTCAAAGGCCCCGACGGGTCGGTGAGTCTCCGAGCAAATAAAATCGGAAGCGAGTGCTTCCGTTTGTGGAAAGCCTGTGACGCTCAGGTGGGTGACGACTTCCACATCAACCCAGAGGAAATCGAAAAGAAGTATTTCGGCGTCCTGACCAAGTTGTTCAACGTCGCTCGCTTTGCTTCCCAGTTTGAGGTCCCTTCCTCGCTGGACGATGTCCCAGAAGAACTCGCTCCAGAAGACAGGTGGATTCTCGCCGAATTCCAATCCACGATGGATCAGGTCCGTTCTGCATGGGAACAGTTGGACATTTACACCGCAACACAAGCACTCAAATCCTTCGGAACAGGTTTGCTTCCAAGCCACTACCTTGAGATGGTTAAATCCCGATTGTATGACGAAGACAAAGCGTCTGCCTGGACGCTGCATCGCATCGTGCGCGACTTCATGTCGGCTTTCAGCCCCGTTTGCCCCTTCTTCTCCCACCACGTCTCCTCAACGGTCTATGGAACATCAGCGGTTGAAGTGGACGCCTTTCCAGAACTCCCGGTGCCCGAACTCGGCCCCGGTACGAGCGAAGGTGAACGGTTGTGCAGCCTTTCCACATCTCTTCAAGAGTTCAACGGCAAGACTTGGGGGGCGAAGAAAGACGCCGGTGTGTCCTTGAATCAACCCATTGAAGGCATCCAGGTTCCCGAAGCGCTTGCTGAATTTTCCGCAACCCTCACGCGCATGCACCAACTCGTCTGATCATTCCTCCTCAAACAGCGTCGTTTGGCGGGACGGCGGCACCTCCAATTGCCCCATGCGAAAGCCCACAAGGCGAACGCCTCGGTCAGCCTCGAGCGTGCTGGCGAAAAGAGTGGCCGCTAACCGTTTGAACACGGCAGCATCGTCCATTGCAACGGGAATGCTTCGGCTGGAGGCATGGGTTTCGAAGCCCGTGTATCGAATTTTCACTTCCGCCAACCGTCCTGCGACGCCCAACACCGTCGCACGGTCAAGAACAAGTTCCACCAAGTCGAGCAACCGTTTGAGGACGACTTCGTGGTCGTGTTGATCGTGCTCAAACGTGTGCTCTTTGCCGACGGATTTGCGGCTCCGTACAGGACTCACGATGTCGCTGCTCTCGCCCTCAACGACGCTCAAAAACCACGATGCAAACCGTTCCCCCGCCAATCTCGCAAGCGAGAGTTCACCCAAGGCCTGCAATTCATCCGCCGTCGAGTACCCCCATTCAGCCAGTTGTGTTGCGCGTTTAGGACCGATTCCGGGAATTTCACGAACCGACCTCCCTGCAAAAAACGCCTCAATCTCATCCGGCAAGACACGATGGATGCCGTTGGGTTTGTTGACCTCGCTGGACATTTTTGCAAGGACCCGCGTTGATGCGATGCCAAACGATGCGGTCAAACCCAGGGTTTGGTAAATTTCAGACTGCAACGATTTTGCCAGTGCCAAGGCAGCATCCCAGTCACCTCCAACGGCGTCCGTGACGTCCATGTAGGCTTCATCAATGCTGGCTTTCTCAAACGCTCCAGCGGGTCGGCGCAGCACCTGCATGACTTTTCGACTCGCACGGGAGTACAAGCCGCGCGTCCCTCGTATGTACCGTCCAGGACCAAAGGGAACGGCGGGGCATCTTCGCCATGCCTCAGAAATCGGCATCGCCGAACGAATGCCATAGGTACGAGCCTCGTAGTTGCAGGTCGACACGATGCCACGGCCACGTCCCTGTTTTGGATCGGAGCCAATGATCAGAGGCACACGCTCATCAAAGCCATGATGAAGCGTCTCCACGGCAGCAAAAAAGGCATCCAAATCACAATGAATGATGATGCGCCGTTCATCGTCGCCACCCACATCAACCCCTCACTGCGTAAAATCATCCATGTCCACGGTGTTTCAACTTGATGGGCATCAGTTCAACAAAGGGGTCTGCAAAAAGAACGTTGACCTCGTTCGAGGACCGTCAATGATTGACATGAAGACCGAAAATGCCCAAGCATGCCCGCATCCGTTGTTGCGGCGACCTGCCCCCCAACTCAACCTCAACGACATCCACCCCCAACCGGGAATGCTCTACCATCTAGCAGGGCCAGGCCATGCAGGAAGGGGGATGCGCCCCGTTGCTGAACATTGGGTGGCCCACGCTCTTGCTGCGGGCCACACGGTCCACTGGGTTGACGGCGCCTGCCGCATTGACCCTTCTCGGCTCCTGGCCCCCCTTGCTCGGTTGCAAGCCGATACCGAAGCTTGCCTCGCTCGGCTTTACCTCAGTCGCGGGTTCACGCTCCATCAACTGGACAAGCAGATTGAACGCTTGTCACAAGAAGTTCAACTGACGCGTTCACCCATGATCGTGGTTGACGGTTTGCTGGCCATGCACGAAGACGACGCCATCAAACGCTTGGAATCGCGCACCTTGCTCAAGCGTCATGCTCGTGTGCTCCAACGCCTTGCACAGCACCACCGTGTGGCAGTCGTGATCATCACGGAGCAACGCGCTCGGACACCGCACCTCGGCCGATTGCTTCGCCACCTGCACGTTCGCTGTGACCATCACCTGCTCGGAGAATGGCAGGGTTCAAGACGCCAACGTCAGCTATTCCTCCGCCATCCACGAACAGGTCTTCAGGGCCGATGGGATCCAGAACTTGACCGCAGACAGACCCGTTTTGTACTCCAACCTCGTGAATTTGGGAACCGAACCATGCCTCCATCTACGGGTGCATTGACGCTCCATCACGGCGAGTGGTAAAATCGAGAAGGGTGGCTTGCTGCCCCTCCATGTTCAGACGTTCGGTCGTCCACCCGAACGGAGCCAAAAGCGCCCATACTGCTCGTTCGGCGAGTTGCTGATAGTGTTGGAAGCACCCAGAGATGTTGTTGGCTGTCGACGGAAGTTCTTCGGCGAGAAGCACCCTGTCAAGGGGTTCATTGGCCCTGGAATCCATGACCACGTAGCGGATCTTTCCCCCCGGCGGGACGTGTTGTCCCTGTTGATGTGCTCGCTGAAGCGCTGCATAGGTGAGGTTTTTCACGCGGTAATCGTTCAATGTGGAGGTGACTCGGCGGGCGATGACCAACGCATGGAGCGGCACATCTCCGTCCATGAAACGTTGGAGTTCGGCGCGATAAAGTTGGAAGACACGTTGTTGAGATTCCGGCCCGGGGACGCCCGCATCCGTGTGACCGGTCGCCAACAACGTCAGCCCCTTCTCTTGGAGGTCACGCACCCACGGCGGAGTGGAATGCTGACGCAACTCAATGCCCCGAACCTTGTACTCGCCTCCACCGTAGGCCCAGTATTTTGTGAGCGAACCCGAACCGTGTACGCGACTCGGAAGAAAAGCGATGAAATCGTAATGTTGCTCAAACTCGAGAGGAATTCCGACCCGTTCGGTAACACGCGCAGCGAAACGTTCAGCGTCGTTGCGCTGTTCAGATTGACTTCGTTGACGGCGGTCAACGAGCCAGACGCAATCAACGATGGCGTGCAAGACCTCCCAGCCGTCCTGTTGAGCCTCTTCAATGGTGGTCAACAAAATATCGCGCGACCAAGCACAAATCGCTTCATGGGCCTCAATTCGTCCGAACCGAGCGTTGCGATAACCCGTGTAACCAAAGCACGTGACCAACAACCACTTCAAGGCGTTTTGACGAAGGTCGTAAGCATCGCCCTTGGCTGTCCGCAGCCGTTTGAGTTGCCGCCGACGTTCAATGATGGGCGCTACGACCCGACCCAAAAAACCGTGACGACGTCCGCAAGTATAACTGGACAGACCGGGCACGCGCATCGCCTGTTCATGGGCCAACGGAAACAGCCCGTGCCCGAACGCCGAGCGGCGGTACCTTCGTTGAAATTCAGACACCGCTGCGTCGGGTTCAAGCGGGACCAAGGCGTTGGAGGCGTGTTGCTCTGGGGGCTGGCAGCAGGTGCAGTTGAGCGTTTCTGGAGAGATGTTGCGCGTGGCGATGATGCTTGGAAAGAGGCTGGCGAAGTCCAGTTCAATCACGGAGGAATAGACGCCCGGACGGCTGTCAAGGTACAACCCTCCGCGGTCTGCGTGAAGAAGTTCAAGAGCGGACTTCGTGTCTTCAGGGCGGTTTTTTTTCCACGGAACCAAAACGCCGTCGTCCATGGCCACCCGCATCTGTATGGCACTGATCACCGAACCTGGAGAGAGGCGAGAAATCACTTGAGCAGACTGGCTCGATTGTTGCGCCAGTTCAAGCAACCCTGCAACACCGCCTTCCTTGACGATGAAGCTGTTGCGAAGGTCCAAATGCAAACGGCCTTCGAGGAAGAAGGCAGCGTGACGATGAAGCGTGTGGCCGTATGAACGTACGGTCCGAGCTTGCGTGGACGGCCGCAGAGGGGTGTTCGAGCGGCCCAGACGAAGCGAAGAACCCGCCGCTTCGCTTTGATGAATCAACCACGGAAACAGCCGCTGATCACCACCGTAACTCAAAACCACGTCCGGATCGATGGCGTGAAACGCTTTTTCGAAGGCATGCAGGAACGCTTCGAGAGAAGGAAACAGGTCGCGGTCAAGTGTGGCCTCGACAACGGCGCGCGGCGAGGCGAGAACACCCGGCTCCTCGTTGATGCGCAACTCAATGCGCTGGATGGCATCGTTCACCGACGGAAACGATGCCGAGGCGAAGGTAAAGCCAATTTGAACAACGCAGAGCGGTGGTCCGCTTTCATCGCCGTCGGTGGAAACGGACTGGAGAGGAATCGGGCCGTCGGCATCCCAACGAACTTTTGCGAACGGTTCGCAGCCGTGTTCGTTGAGAAAACGCTGGACCAAATGTGCATCCACCGAATACAACGTGTAGCGGTGAAAGTCGCCTCTCGCCTCGATGTGTTCTGCAAGCGCCTTGAGGTGGTGGAACGGCCCGATACGCACCTCCAGAACCGAGGTCCGACCTTCGCTCTCCAAATCGAGGCGCATCGCCCTCCGGACCACGCTCAGAACACCGAACCGAGCCGATATTTCAGGCAACATCAGCCAGTGTTCAAGACGCTGCATGTCGGCGGACGATGCGTGAACATGAAGCGATGCCGTCCACGGTATTTCGCAGGCGTGTGCCGCTCCAGCATCGTCAACAATCCAAGCCACCATGCCGGAGTGGTGGGTGTTTTCATGAACGTCGAGCAGCCAGCCTTCAATCATCCACTCGCCTCGCCTCAAGAGCGGAAAGCCGGTGGTCCAACTGACCGATTCGCACCATCAAACCCACGGCCATGCTCAGCACCATCGGGTGCCATGTCTCAAGCGAAGGCAGCATTCCCCCGGCAGCACGCCGCTGGCGCACTTCATCGAACAGGGCGTCCAATGCCGCTTGTTCGGGGGTTGAAAGCGCCCGCCGATAGGCCTGCCATCGCTCCATCTCACGTTCAACACGCGTTCGCCATGGTGGCACGCTTCGTCCCATGACGCGTTGACCGGAAAGAGGGCCCAGTTGGTTTTGTTAGACCCTAAGATTGAAAGTGAAAGTGCTACAGATGTTCACGATTCACCACGAAGTCGCAGGGTTCATCCGAAAGCACCGCCATCACGTTGGCTGCGATGTCAGCACCGACGCGAGCCTGCGCCTCGAGGGTGGAGGCTCCGATGTGAGGCGTCCCGTGGAATGATTCCAACTGGAGCAGAGGGTGGTTCGGGTCAACGGGTTCCACCTCGAAAACGTCGAGCGCTGCCGAGGTGAGGGTCCCGGAAGCAAGGGCATCAACGACGGCGGTTTCATCGACAATGCCGCCTCGAGCGCAATTGATGATGTGGTTGCCGCATCGGGTACCGTCGAGGCCGGTTTGAGGCATGGAGGCGAGGCGCTCTGCATTCACGAGGTGGTGAGTCTCGTCGGTGAGGTTGCAGTGAACGGAAATGTGAGTGCAGTTGGAAAAAAGAGCGTCCACCGTTTTGTGAAGGCGTGTGTTTTGTGCTTTGGCGATTTTGGGAGGGAGGTAAGGATCGTAGGCATGGACGACCATGCCAAAGGCCTGAGCGACCTGTCCAACCGCTTGGGCAATGCGACCAAATCCGACGAGACCGAGCGCTTTTCCAGAGAGCTCCGAGCCTTTCATCTTCGACTTCTCCCACTTGCCCGCACGAAGCGAACGGTCTGCTCGCGGAAGGTGACGGATGCAGGCCAAGAGGTGCCCGAGGGTGAGTTCAACCACCGACTGGGTGCTGGCACGAGGTGCATTCACGACGACCATGCCGAAGTTTCCTGCAGCTTGGAGGTCGATGTTGTCAACCCCGACACCTGCCCGTCCGATAACCTTCAGACCCCCCTCGGAGGCACGGAGGACCTCAGCGGTCAGCTTGGTCGCGCTGCGAACGATGATGGCGTCAAATGATGCCAGGACGCCCCCGAGCAATTCCTCAGGAGTGTAATGTTGCAAAACGACGTCATGGCCTCCACTTTCCAGCAATTCTACGGCTTTGTTGTCCATCCCATCGGTCACGGCGATTCGAGCCATGCGCCGTGTTTTTACCGAGGGTGTTAGAACATTGGGATGCGGCCCTTTTCTCACCGTTGTCTTGAACAACCCCCAAGCCGTGGGGTAACCGGGAAGCAGCATGGCGACCGATGTTCAAGGTCTTCTCTGGGGCGCAGGTATCCTGGCCTTGCCCCTCCTCCTCGCCTTGCCCATGCGACTGGCCTGGCAGTTTTGGGTTGGCGTAGGCCACGAAGTTTCAGAATACCGAACCATTGTTCGCCAAATCGTCGACTCGGGACATCAAGTGACAGCCTTCTCACAAAATCTTGACGACATTGCCCGGAACTTACGCATCCCACCGGCAAAACAACGCCTCATCGAAGCCGAGTTGCTTCATCCCTTGACCCTTTCACACTTTTTGCTTCTGCCGGCGTTGTTGATCTTGCCGCTATCTGCGATCATGGCACTTCCGTTAATTTTGATCGGCTTTCCATTCATGCTCCTCATGGAGTTCGTGTTGATTCGCCAAAACCTGCTCATCAGAATCCTCCAAGCAACCGAACGCGTCATGCACTGGCAGGTCATCCACATCCCAAAGCCCCATCGTGGGAGCCGAACGAGCAAACGCTCACTGACGGAGTTCTCACAACACATTGAGCATTTTAATTACGTACCGCAAGCCGCATTCCTTGGTTTGTTTGCTTGGCTCATCGTTCATTGGGTGCTCAACTTGGATTCCTGGACGGTGGAGGTGGTCGTTTCGGCCCTTCTCTACATGGTGTTGTTGTCCATTCTTTCCGTGCTGAACACGGCCTTCGAAGCTGACCTCGTGTTTGTTGACCCTGCGAAGGGGCGTCTCGTCCCCGTAAACCAGTGGCTTGAGGGCGTACTCAATCCCATTGTAGGCTTGGGTTTGTTGTTCCTGCTCGGACGAAATTTGTTGGAAGAAGCGCGAGATGTAGGCGGGAATCCCATCCTGTTCTCCACGGTGGTGTTGACGCTTCTGTACGGCGCTGCCGTCGTGGGCATCTCCTACCGTTGGGGGTACGCTTCGTGGCGAGGTGAGCGGGTCAAGCAAGCCTTTGAAACGCAGGTCATTGAGCGGTTAAACCCCCTTTCCTACGACCTGACGCGAACCAAAGGTCGCATTGATTTCAACGTTCGAATGGGCATGGAGGAGCGCCTCACCGTGTTCGAGGCCGAGCGACCTCAGCAATTGACGTTTGAGGATTTGCAGAGCCTGCCCGCCGCATCCACCGGCACCACCGCACCGAGCAACCCGTTACGCAAGGATTAGTCGAGCCAAGGAATCGTTTCCGGAAGTTCACCAAAAAGGTTGGCGGGTATCGCCGTTTTGATTTTTGAAACGCCGCCGAGTCTCTCCGAGGTTGCCTTCTGCCAGGCGTCAAATTCGTTGAAACTCGACATGGACAAAACGGGGTTGTTGTCCCGATTCCAATCAAGCGAACGCATTTCAGTGCCGGGTGGGTCGTGGCCAGAACAAACGATGGTGTGGCCTTCAAAACGCTCGAGGACACGCAACGCCTCCCAATGTTCACGCGTTCGGCCGCTGGGCAGGTCGTCTCGACCAACACCACCCTCGCCGTTGAACAGGAAATCTCCGGTCATCATGTATCCCGGGACGTGCACGATCATGGAGTCGTTGGTGTGACCTGGTGCTGCATGGAACGTGAACGGAACGGAACCCATGGAGAGCGTCTGACCGTCCTCAACGTAAATCGAGACCCCAAGGCTTGCGGTGTTGTGGAACATGACGTAATCACAACCGGTCCGTTCTCGCAATGAGAAGCAGGCCGTGATGTGGTCGGCATGGGTGTGAGTGGCGATGGCATACCGAAGCGTCAATCCCTCGTCTTGCAATCGCTCCAGATACCCTTCCATAAAGTCGTAAACGGGATCGACAAGAGCAGCTTCGTTCGTCGCCTCGTCCACGACGAGGTACGTCATCGCCCAAACACCGTCATTGATCTGTTGGAACCGCATGAATAACCCACCCAAACAACTGTTTTGAACTTTGATGCGTCCCGATTTCATCAAATACTGTCGGCAACATTTCGGTGGCATGACGGTTTTGACGGAGTACGGATTATTGCTCGTTGGGTTGGCGATTGGTTGCTTCTTGGGCTGGGTTCTTGGTCGGCAAGCCACATCGGGCGACCTCATCCGTGCTGAGGAACGGGTGCGGGCAAGCGAAACAACATCGGAGGCCAATGAACAACGGATGAGGGCTGAAATTGAAGCGCTCTCGAAACGTTTGAGCGCTGAAAACACGGAGCATTTCTTCAAGATGGCCGAGGAACGATGGCTAAGAAACCAGCAACAGGCTAGTCACGAACTCGAAACACGAAAACAAGAGGTCGAACATCTGCTCAAACCCTTGAAAGAAGAACTTGTCCGTCTTCAAAACCACAACACTGAGATGGAAAAAGAACGGGTGGGGGCCTACGAAGGTTTACGCCGCAACATCAAAGAATTGGGGGAAAAAACCGAATCGCTCTCCAGCAGAACCGTTGCGCTCTCCACGGCATTGACCACCTCCGGTCAAGCACGGGGCAACTGGGGCGAGGTGAAATTGCGACGCTTGTTTGAAATGGCCGGGTTGAGCGAACATGTGAACTTCAAGGAACAGGTGACGCTTGAAAACGGGTTGCGACCTGATTTTGTCGTTGTTTTGCCGGAGGAGGCTGTCATCCCCATCGACTCAAAAGCGGTCGGCGAAAAATACCTCGAAGCGGTTGAGGCCGAGCCGGGTCCCGCCCAGGATGAATTGCTGATTCGCCATGCGAAGAGTATGCGAGGCCGAATCGCTGAACTCAGTTCAAAAGCCTACCAGGAGTCCATTGAAGGAAATTTTGACCATGTGGTGATGTTTGTTCCCAGCGAGGCGATGGCGGCCGCCGCTTTCAACGTCGACCCTGACCTCATGGAATACGCCATGAGCAAAGCCGTGTTGGTCACCACACCCGTCACGATGCTCGGTTTGTTGCGAACCGTTGCCTTGTACTGGCAACAACATGCCTTGGCTGAGGGGGCACGGGAAATCTACGATGTTTCTCGTGAACTCTACAAACGAATGGCGACGATGGTGGAGCATTTCAGTAAAGTCGGTGGGCACCTGGAGAAGGCTGCTGCGTCGTACAACGATACGCTACGGTCGTACCGGTCCCGTGTGCTTCCGCAGGGAAGGCGATTGGATGAGCTCAAAGTCGCCGATACCTTGCAAAACGCCCTCCCGGAACCGAGCGAGGTCCAGCACAACATCACGTCCTAGGCGCAGTGCGAGGTTTCTTGTTGTTGAGGAGCGTGGCCAAAGCGTGCATCCCACCCATGTCATTTATTTGGAGCACGACGGGAAGGTCTTGTTGGTCGATGGCCACGGAAAAGGGCCGCAAAACCCGATGCAGGGGAGGTTGGACAATGAGCATGGATTGCGCTTTCCAAACCATGAGGAGGTCGCCGAAATGGGAATCGCCATCACCGAAAAGGACCACTTCCGCATTGAATTCGGCAGCACCGCCGTGACCGTGACGAAGGCTTACCCGAACATCGCCTGGCCAGAAAATTGGGCATGGAAAGACGCTTGCATTGCAGACAACGCCGTTCATCCTGTGGCGCGGGAAGCCATCTACCGCTCGATTCATCGCATGGTCGCCAAAGTCATGATTCAAAACGACCACGGCAGCGTGTTGATGGGGCGTGTGGAGCGGGGCCATTTTCGGGGATTTTGGACGCTTCCGGGAGGTTACATGGACCACAACGAAGACCCAGCGAGTGGATGTGTTAGGGAAACACAAGAAGAGTTGGGATTGACCATTGCATTGGACGACAGCCCCCCCGTCATTACTCAACGCATTTTCAACGACGAAGGCGTCTCGTTTGTCTCCTTGACCTATAGAGCGAAATGGAACGGGGAGGTGGACGAGTTAACGCTGCAGGCAGAAGAAATTTCAGCAGCCGCCTGGTTCACCCCAGAGGAAGCGTGCGCCATTGCGGTGTCCCATTTCGACCGAGAGGCTCTGAAAACCTTGGCTTAAGCATTCACTGGCCAAGAAGCGATCTGGCTGCGTCCAGTGCATCCTTCAAGCCACTCGCGTCCGAACCCCCACCTTGGGCAAAGGTTGGACGGCCACCGCCGCCTCCTTTGATGTGATGCGAAATGCTTCGAAGGAGGTCAACGGCGTTGTAACGCTCGGCAGCAACGGTGCCTTCGGTGATGCCGATCATAAGTTTGCCACCGCCGTCAGGCGAACCCAGGACGGCCACCGTGGGGGTCTCCTTCTCCAGTGTGAGTTCCTTGAGCATGGTCGTCATGGTTTTGAGGTCCCCGTCGACGGCCATCACCACCGTACGCACACCGTCAACGACGGTGCTTGCATCGCCTCCACCGGAGGTGCGCAGCCGAACGATTTCGGATTCAAGATGCTCGATGGTCTTTCGTTGCTCTTTCCATTCGTTGAAGAATCGGCGAGCGGCACGTGGAAGGTCGTCGGGATGCACACCGAAGACCTCGGCCGATGTGCGGACCAAGGCGTCTTGTGCACGGGCATAAGCGAGGGCTGCCTCCCCGGCGACGATGTGAAGCCGTTCAACGCCGTCTTGGACCGCCGTCGAACGGACGACCCGAATGGAACCGATTTGTCCGGGCTCATCGTGATGCGTCCCCCCACAGGCTTGCGTATCGTGCTCTGCAATTTTCAAAATACGTATTGAATCCCCTTTCGGAGCACCCCCTTGATAGAGGTCAAATCCATGAACCATGTCGGCCTCTTTTCGGTTTAGCTCGGTTTTTTCCGTCGCCGACACCGTTGCGAGAACCTCGTTCGCCATGTCCTCCATAGCGTCCAAATCCGAGCGATTTAACCGATGGAAATGGGTGATGTCCAAACGCCCGCTCTCCTCTGAAAGATGAGAACCTGCTTGGAAGATATGGGGCCCGAGCAAACGACGAGCCGCACCTCCGACGATGTGAACGGCTGTGTGATGGTCCATCAACTGCTTACGACGACGCCAATCAAGGATACCGTTCACTTCGGCACCAACCTCAAGCGCTGCGGAGGTGAAATGCAAGACAACGTCTCCTTGTTTTTGGGTGTCAAGCACATGAACGACTGCTGCTGCACCCACAAGTTGCCCACGATCGCCTTCCTGCCCCCCACCTTCGGGGTAGAAGAGCGTCCGGTCGAGAACCACCGCCCATGATGCCTCCTTCGGCCCCTCATCAGCGGCTTCAAAACAAGCCAACACCTTGCTTGATGTCTCGCTTTTGTAGACATCGTCGTAGTAGATGAGTTGTGTTGGTGGGAGGGACTGCAGGTCGAATGTTGATTCAGCAGCGGCTTGGTCTTTCGCAGCCGCCTTAGCGAGGCGGGCATGTCGTTCGGCCATCTCAGCGGTAAAGCCGGTCCGCAAGGAAACGTTGGCCCAACCGGCTTTTCTCGCCAAGGCGACCGCCATATCCGGGGCCAATCCGTGAGAGTCGTTGAGCGTGAACAAGTGCTCATCGGGGACCGCATCAGCATTTTTGTCCAAACCTTTGAGTTGGGTACGAATGACTTGGTCGCCCTTACGAAGCATCTCTGCGTAACGCTCTTCCTCCAAAGCAAGAATTTCCAAAAGCCCATCACGGTGCTGTTTGTTGAGTTTCCCACCCAAGTTCACGTCGAGATGATGCTCGGCAAGGTCGCTCAGCGATACGCCCAGTTGGAGTTCATCTCGCATGCGAAGCACCCTGCGAGCCAGCATTCTGGCGAGGTACCCTGCTTTGGCGTTGGACGGGACAAGACCGTCTCCAAGCATGTTGCAGAGCGCATGAAGATGGTCGGGAATGGCGTACACGTTCGCCAGCGGCTCGGTGATGGCGGTGAATTGCTCGGACGAAACATCAACGCCTCGTTCCTTCAAGCGCTGGAGGAAGATGGCCACTAACTTATCACCGTCAACGCCGGCTTCAATGTTCATGATGCCGTTCAACCGACTCATTTCACCCAACAGCCGTTCCAGATCCAAGTCAGGCCATTGCGTCGCAATTTTGGTGAATCCGGAGAGGTCTTTGAGCCATGCAACGGTTTCGGGGTAGATCGCTTCGTAGATGGTTGGTGTTCCCGCCGCAGCCCAACAAAACCGTTCGAGCCCGTAACCGGTGTCAATGATTTGAAGAGGCATGGTTCGGTAACGGTCACCCTTCAACTCAACCTCCCCTTCGGGATGTTCTTCCATGTCCATGAAAACAAGGGTGGCTAATTCCAAACCACCGACAATGACCTCAACGGCTGCGCCGGCGTTCCCACCGCCACACCACGGATTTTCTACATAGGTGATCTCTGAAGCATCGATGCCGAACGTTTCGGTCAGCATCCGGTGGCAGTGCTCAACGCAGGCTTCCATCCAGTAGATTTCCACACCTTCATCCGGACGATTGAAGACGTGATGCGCCATCATTTCAAACGTGGTGAGGTGGCGACCGGAACGGCCCACAGCATCCACGTCCGTCAACCGAATGCACGGTTGGGAGACGGCAAGCGGGTTGGCTGGTGGCTGAACTTCGCCCGAGGTGACATGGGGTTGAAAATCAGCGATGGAGGCGATGGTGAGGTGAATGTCGTCACGCCACCGAGCCAGAACCGGATAGGGTTCAATCCTCGTGTGGTCCCGTTCCTCAAAAAAGCAGAGAAAAGCTTCCCGCATGGCGTCTTTTAGAGCCTTGCCTCGTTGTTCAAATCCTTCGATGAGCGGTTTGCCGATGAAGGTGTATTCGTCCTCCGGGGTGTCGCCGCAGGTGGTGCGGGTTTGGTCTGCGGTCCAAAACCAAAGGTCTGTGACTCGGCATTGTTTGCGGACAAAACCGTGTTCATGAAAGACGGCCAAATCAATGGGCGGGAGCGACATGAACCAAACATCCTACCAAGGTGGTTGTCCTCTCCAAAGCGAGACCCCCTTTCAAGACTATGATGTGAAAGGTCCGTTTGCCCGATGTAAAAAGACTCAAAGGCACGCAACATGAGGACGGACCATGGATGCGTCCTGGCGCCAGCACCTCGTACCAGAGGACGACGGAACCGTGCGGATTCGTGCCCACGGGTCGATGAAAACAGATGCACGATTGGTCACCGATCAGGCCCATATGCAGCTGCATGCCGACGACAGGGGGCCGGAGCAGTTGGTGAACACCGCCAGCCTCCCGGGGATTGTTGGCGATGCTTGGGCGATGGCTGACTGGCATTACGGCTACGGTTTTCCAATCGGAGGCGTGGTTGCGACCGATGTGAATCACGGCGAACTGGGCGGTGCGGTGTCCCCTGGGGGCGTGGGTTTTGACATCAACTGCGGCGTACGATTTCTTGCCTTGGACGCGACCTTGAAGGATGTTCCCAATTTGAAAAAACTGGCCGGTCGCCTTGCGGGACGCATTCCGGCGGGTGGCTCAGGAAAAGGGGGCGTGGACCTCACGAGCCAAAATTTGAACGAGATCCTTCAGAGGGGGGCATCTGCTGCTTTTGATCTTGGATACGGTCACGCCGAGGACATGAACATGCTGGAATCAAACGGTTGCCTTGAAACGACCGAAGCAGACGTATCCCAAAGGGCGCGGGAGCGTGGCCTCAGGGCTCTTGGGACCCTTGGGAGCGGGAATCACTTTCTTGAAATCCAAGCCGTAGGCGAGGTGGTTGATGCAGCGACCGCCAAAGCTTGGGGCCTTTACGAAGACCAACTCGTGGCGATGATTCACTCAGGAAGTCGAGGTTTAGGGCATCAGGTGTGCACGGACCATGTTCGGGCATTGGAAAGCACATACCGACAGAAGAACGGCCAGTGGGAGAACGAAAAGTGGGGGTATTCTTTGCCCGACCGACAACTTGCCTCGGCGCCTGTTCACTCAACTGAAGGCCAAGCATACCTGGACGCCATGAACGCCGCAGCGAATTTTGCGTTCGCCAACAGAGCGGTTCTTGCAGAGCGATTGCGCACTGTTTTGCGTTTGGAACTCGGCATTGATGGCGAAGCACGAACCCTGTACGACGTTGCCCATAACATCGCAAAGATTGAGCATCACGTGGTCAACGGGAAAGGGTGCACCTGTTGTGTTCACCGCAAAGGTGCGACACGAGCATTTTCCGGCGACCATGCAGAAGTTGCAAAGGCATTCGAGAACACAGGACAACCGGTGATTGTCCCCGGTGACATGGGCAACGGCTCGTGGGTGATGGCCGGGCCGCTGCAAGGCATGAATCAGGCGTTTGGTTCTTCATGTCACGGAGCAGGGAGGGCCTTATCGAGGGCGCAAGCCAAGAAAACCCTTGACGGAAAGCGGTTGAAGCGAGAGTTGGAAGCTCAAGGCATTCGCGTCCACGCATCGACACCAAACGTGCTCTCAGAGGAGGCCCCAGCGGCCTACAAAAATGTGGATGATGTCATCCGACTCACGCACCAAGCAGGCCTTGCCCGACCCGTAGTTCGAATCACACCGGTCGCCGTCATCAAGGGCTGATCACATGCAAACTTGCATCGTGCTTTGACCCGGGATGGTGGGCGCAGCGCCGGTGTGAACACCATCAGGCTCCTCAACGATCACGCTGAGGAGGGTGTTCACGAGTTCTTTCAGTTCGTCGACTTGGTGTTGAAGGTCCTTCACCCTGTCTTGCATCTCTTGTTCTTGCTTGCGCTCCATGTGCATCCCATCTGAGAAGTTGCCTTCTCAACGAAAAATCACGCAAGTCACCTCTTATACATTGAGGTTGGAAGGAGCACAATGTTCAGTTTTCCCACACGGAATGAACGCTTCGGGGATGGAGCCACCGGCGAGATTTGAACTCGCGACCTCCTCATTACCAATGAGGTGCTATACCCCTAAGCCACGGTGGCAGTGGTTGGGCGACCCACCAAGCGGATATAATCGCTTCGTGAAGGAGCCGTTCAACCAAGGTGCCGGTAGATTTGCCAGACATCTTTGTCCGACCAACCCGTCACGGTCCGAGGAGCGGGTTCTTCAGCCACCAAGGTCCATTCTCGCTCATCAAGCGACATGTTCGTGTTCGGCGCTACCAGAACAAAATCCGGCTTCACCTCCACTTCATCAAGGAAGATTTCTGCATCTCCTGGCGCCCGCCAGTGGCCGTTTAGGTTCAAAGCACCGTCAAGGTCAACGTGGGTCTTGACAACGTAGAGATGATGCATCGACAGGGCTTCGGGCCCCACCAAAAGGAGGCTGGATTCATCGCCGACCATGGCTTCTTGAAGGGATTCCGCTGCGTCCACCGACCAGAGTTGTTGGCCGACGAAGGCCGTGAAGATAATCGCAGGGAGAAGAATGCAAAAAGCAAGCAAAAACGAGGTTTGGGGAAACGGCTCGCCTTCGGATGTAGGCCGCTCCCAATTGATCAGCAAGACCAAAGGAAGAACCAAGCATGTAGCATAACGACCGTTGTTGCCCAGCATGAACATCGTTTCAAAAAGGGACATGCCCCACAATTTGGATTCAAGAGACCACAACGCTGCGATGTACGCGATCAGCGCCGTCAGCAAACCGGAGATGAACATGACAAGGAGGGTGATGCCCGGGCCACGGAGACGAAGGTAGCGGCTCCACGAGGCTGAAATGAACGGCCAAAACATCATTCCGATCAAGAGGTAAATTCCAGCGGTGTCCAAGAGAGCAAAGAAGGAAGCCAACAAAAACGTTCCCGGCTCGTCAAGCACGACAGAAAACGTACCGGTTCCAAATCTGAGGCTGAGCACAAACACCCCAACGTACGTGAGAAGCGCAACGGCACCTCCCATCTTCCACGGATGGGAAAGCCAAGCGCCCAAAGCCTCCGTTCGTTGACGACGCTCCAATTCAATCCAAACCGCACCTAACATCAACACCAACGCCCAAATCCCTAACGAACTGAACGTGCTGAAACCCTTCCAGCCCATCACGAGAAGGAGACTGGTCGCCAAGAGAAGCAAATGGAACCTGAGTTGATGAGGCTCGTCGCCTTTGTTGAGGTAGAACCCTCCGGTGCCCAGCCCAATGAGCAAGGCCACGATGGGCTCATCGTATCCTCGTCCAGTGGCAAAGAGAAAAGCCGGACTGAGCAAAATCAAGGCAGGCCAGAGGAAATCGAACCTTTTCTGCCCATCCTGCCATTTCGGAACGATGGTTGCAAGCCCAGCCACGGCGACCAAAGCCAACAGAGATGTCCATTTCATGGCCGCCTCGGAGGTTGACGAAGGGGGAATGTAGCCGTCGTAAAAAGCGGGCGAATCAGGCGTCTGCAACGTATTCGGCGACACCCGAAGCGAGCCCCAAGCAAGTTCTTGCTCTGTAGAAGATTCACCGTTCGCCGCATTCAAACGCACGTGCGCATCCAAGCCCAAGTCACTGTTTGCCATGGCTCCAAGGTGCAGAAGGAGTCCCAGAAGGAGCAAAACTGCCCATCGCCGGGCCCCCCATTTCTTGACCTCAAGCACACCCCGTGGTCGCCCCCTCCTGTCATGGAGGTTCCGGTTCACGATTCCAGTCTTGTTGGGTTGGGCACCAAGAGAGGTTTGAATCCCGAAACTTCGACCGTTCGCGGTTCAGTCTCTTTTGGTCAAGAGGTCATCTGCCTGTTGGCGCCAAAAGAGATTTGAACTCCGGAACAGGGTTCCTGTCGGTTGTTCAACCTCCTCTCGGTTTGACGTGGCCTGCTTGTTGGCGCCGAGAGAGAGATTTGAACTCCCGAGGGAACGGGCCCACGCGATTTCCAGTCGCGCGCACTACCAGGCTATGCGATCTCGGCTCTGCCCAAGCGACCCCTGTCCCTCGTTTAACCATCACGCTTGTTCGCCAAGAACGAAAGCGAAGAAGCGAAAGGACTCAAAGGGGCGACTGCAAGCGTGAGACATGAGCGAAGAGGGGCTCGAGGCCAAAGGCATCGCTGCCTCGCACAAAGACCTCCCGTTTCGCCTTGCGGACATGGACCTCAACCGTCCGTTTCCATCAAACCTTCCAATGGCTGAACAACTCAACGGTTTGCGACGAGAGTGGTTGTTTCATTTCCGCCTCCTGCGCAAGGAATGGACGCGGGAGCATTACTCGGCGCTTGCTTTTGGTCTTCTCGCCTTCTGCCTTGGCTCAATTTCAACCGAACTTTGGAACGGAGGTGACGCCACCATGAGCGGCATCGATGGTGTCCTCGCCATCAACGGTTTCCAATTCTTTCAGGTCCTCGTATCCTTGTTATGCTGGGCTTGGTTCGCCTACCAAGCGTGGACGTTGTTCCCCGTCATGAGGGTTCACGCCATCTCGTTGCTGGTCATGTGGAACGCCATGATCGGGTCGCAAATCTTCTTCCACCGAAACAACCCAACCTTCCCGTCTGGACTCAACCTGTCCGACATGATGGAAGGGACGCTCATCCTTCTCATCGTTTTCTTTTTCCTGTTCTTTTTCTGGAAAGCCGTGGTTGAAACGAGAGATTTGCACGTGGAGGTCCATCACCTCCACGAAGACGTGCGAGTGATGGAGGCCGAATTGGCCGAACACTCCCTTCGAGGTTGGACCGGTTTGTTTGCAGGATGGGTGGTGCTCATGACGGTGTCGGCATGGGCGGGAATTCATCACATTGCCGAGTACGGGCAAACGAATTACGGATTCCTCGTCCTGCACCTGATGACAGGTGTTCCAGCCGTTCCTGTTCTGATGGTCGTTTTGTGGTACCCTCAGCGAATGTTGGGCAATCAAGCCCAGGTCCGCACCCGAGCCGCCGTTGATGCCGCCTTGGAGATGAACGAAGAGAGCGTCACCTCCAGCGCAAAAGCAGCCTGCCCCGATTGCGGCGCAACCTCAAAGCTGACACGAGATGCATCGGGCACACTAACACACCCATGTGTAGGGGCAGCCTGTTCAGCGGTCGTCGCTGTTGGAACGACGTGCACGGCGTGCAACACGAACATGCCGAGTCGACTCGATTGCCCATCCTGTGGCGTGAACGCACCGGCCATCAATTTCCTTCCTGATCAGGAGGCTTGGTGAGATGTTGGAACGATGTCGTGATGATTTTCCTACTTTACAGAGCGAAGCTGCCCCGGCTTACCTTGACAACGCCTGTGTGACGCTCAAGCCGCAAACGGTGGTGGACGCCATCAACCGCTATTACACACAAACACCGGGGTGCGGTGGCCGCTCCGTCCACCGATACGGCACCGCCGTTTCAAAGGCGGTGAACGATGCTAGGACGAAATTGGGGGCCTTCATCAACGCCGCCTCCGTTGACGAAATCGTCTTTACAAGGAACGCCACGCACTCCATCAACCAAATCGCACACGGTCTTGCTTGGGAGCACGGGGATGTTGTCCTCACCTCCGACCGAGAGCACAACTCAAACCTCGTCCCGTGGCTCCAACTTGAACGCGAACAAGGCGTTGACCACCGTGTGGTGAAGAGCCATGCCGATAATTCGTTTGACCTTGAGGCCTTTGAACGGGCCTGCGATGAAGCAGGAAACCGGTTGAAGATGGTCGCCATGAGCCACGTTGGCAACCTGGACGGTGTTGAAATCCCCATTGCTGAAGTGACCAAAATTGCCCACGACCACGGTGCTTTGGTTGCGGTCGACGGTGCACAATCAACCCCGCACATGAACGTCGATGTGCAAGCGCTTGACATCGATTTTCTCTCGTTCTCGATTCACAAGATGTGCGGCCCCTCTGGAATGGGAGGATTATGGGGGAGATACGACCTTCTCGACGGCCTTCGAACCATCCAGTCAGGAGGACAAACCGTGACACATGCCACCTACGATGAACCATCATGGGCGCCGCCACCATCGAGGTTTGAGGGAGGGCTCGGCAACTTTTCCGGCATGATGGCCACGGGAGCCGCCATCGACTACCTCGCACAACTGGACATGGCCGAAGTCCACGCGCATGAGGTTCGGCTCAATCGAATCATGACCGATGGCGTGAAGGATTTGCCGGGGATGAACATCATTGGCCCTGAGGACCCGTCAAAACGGGGAGGCATCTGCTCAATGTTGCTTGAACACCTTCCTGTCCATGAAGTGGCGTTGCTGCTTGACGAGGTGGCTGGGGTCATGGTAAGGAGCGGGCAACATTGCGTCCATTCGTGGTTTGCAGACCGAAACAAACCTGAAGGCTCTCTTCGTGCATCGGCGTATTTGTACAACACCGAAGAAGAGGTTCGCCTCTTTGTTGATACGTTGACCGAAATTGTGCACACGCTCGGGTGATGGAATGGACAAATCACCTCAAATCGGCAACGGTGAAACCGGTTTAGAGATACCAAGTTGGGACCCGGGCAACGCTGCCTTTCCGTCCGAAACGGCTCAAAAAGAACCGTCCGACATCCGTGCCATCAAAGCGGTCGTTTCGGTGACCCTCGGCTTGACCCTTGTCCTGGCGGCAGGATACCTTGCCGCCGTGGTCATCAGCGATGGCGCTGTGCTGTTGCGACCAAGTGAACTGGCGCTTGAGCGCCATGAATCATACAACGCTCTTGTCAACCACCCGAGCGAAGGTTTGGACGGAAGCGGTGTTGTGGTGTGCATTGTTGACTCGGGGATTGATGTCTCCCACAGCGACCTTGCTGATGTTCGACTCGGCGGATGGAAGGACTTTGTCAAAGGAAGAGAAACACCCTACGACGATCACGGCCATGGGACGTCCATGGCCGGCATTCTTGTCGCCAACGGCTGGCTCAAAGGCATCGCCAACGGCGTTGAACTGTTGGTCGCCAAGGCGTTGAGTGGCGAGGGGAGTGGGGACGATAGCGTCGTGGCCCAAGCCATTGATTGGTGTGTTGAATCGGGTGCCCACGTCGTGTCGCTTTCCCTTGGCGGTGCACCCGGCATTCTTCCCTTTACCATCGGTTCAGACCGAACTTCCGGTGACGCTGCAAGCGATGCCATCGACGCCGGCGTTTACGTGGTTGCAGCGGCCGGAAACGACGGGGGAGAGGAAGATGATGGGGACGTGGCCCACCCTGCCAGCGAGTCCGGAGTCATCGCCGTAGGAGGTGTCACCGTGCAAGGAACGCACTGGTCGGGTTCATCCCAAGGCGACAACAACGGGCGCCTTTTCCCACTCCCGGTCTTGCTCCCACGAGGCGACCCAGATCGCAAACCCGAAGTGGTGGCCCCTGCAGAAGCCGTTCCGGTGTTGCTGACGGACGGTTCCTGGGGTCTTGCAGACGGTACGAGCGCAGCAACGGTGTACGTTACCGGTGCGATTTGTCTCCTCTTGGAAAGCAAACCGGACCTCATCTCGACCGACGCATCGGGCAGTGCAGACAACGTGGATGCCGTGAAGCGGTGGCTGATGGAAAGCGTGACGCCACGAGAGGGACAAACCGGACACGACGACCAGTACGGCTACGGTTTGCTCAACATCGGTGGACTGCTCGATGCAGCTCAATCTTGACGGGGAAGCCAAGCAACGAGGGTCCCGCCGAACAGCGGCATGAAGGCCACGTGGTGAGTGGCTTGGCACGATGATATCAATTCAATCCAAGCATTGAACCCGTGAACCAAAGCCATCGCGTCTTCATCCGCCTCGTCCACATCTCCCGTGGGCATGTCGGGTTCAACCGTGTAGAGAACACCGTTTTCGCTCAGCATCGGCAGGTAGGTCTTCACCAAAGCCGCTCGCTGGGGGGAAGGGCCATCAACCACGATGGCGTCGTAACTCGACTGGAACGGCGTGTCCGAAAGCTCAGCCGCCGTGGTTGAGGCGAGCGACCATGCATGATGTTCTGCAGCCAGTTGAATCGGCTCACCGACCACGATGGAGGCCCATCCGAGGGCGTCGTATCGCGTCAACAAACGGTGAAGAATGACACCAAATTTTCCACCTTGTTCAACCAACGTGAAAGCCTCAAACGCGTTCACCTTCCGTTCAAAAAGGTCGAGGAGCCATGCCGAACGGTGGCCTATACCAGCACCAACCTCCAACATGCGCTTTGGTTGTTGTCGGGCGATCGCATCTCGGAGGCGCCGTAGCAGTGAAATCGACCATGTTGAAAGCCCCATGTGCTGCAACTGCTCGTTGATGTTGGCCGCTATTTTGGGTTCGTTTCGGGGTTGGTCACCGTCTTTGGCGAGCAATTGAGCGAGAATGGATGGGCGATCTGGAAGCGATGCATCCTCGTCCATACCCACGCCTTGGAGCGGACAAACAAGAAGCCTTGCTCCGCACCGGCATCGGAGGTTTGAAACCAAACGGGCGGTGGGTTGGCGATGAGGGCGTTGCTATGGTCGATGAGGAGGCCTGGGATGAAGAGGAGGAGGTGATGGACAATGCAACCCATTGTCCGACCTGCGACGACATGACCGGCCATGAGATCCTCAAGGAAAAGAAAGTTGGCGACGGTGCAGATTTCATGGTTCGTTGCGAAGCGTGTCGCCACGTCCACACGGTGCAATTTCGCCCACCGCCCGCCACCCACCTTCCGTTCATCCTCTCGGACGGGCCAAGTTCCGAACGCGTTGTCTTGGTCGTGGATGCCGATGAGGAATTCGTGGTCGGCGATGTCTTTGAAGAAGACGAGAAATTGTGGGGTGTTCACCAAATTGAATTGTCAAACGGACAACAAGGCAAAAGTGCATTGGCCACAGATATTGTAAGAATCACAGCACTTCGGACCGACATGGTCCGTGTGAAAATGACCCTAACGAGGGGCGAGGAATCCAAATCCGCCGTCACCGTCGTCCCGCAAGAAACCACTTTTACCGCATCTCACCTCATGGAGTTTGAAGATGAAACTTGGCGGATTCGGGCCATTCACACCGGTGCAGGCAGAACGCTTCGAGGAACGGTCCAAGCACCCGACATCAAGCGAATGTACCTTCATGAGCCTCCCAAAGGAGAGCACTTCGCACCGAGAACACCGCGGGAACGTCGCCAAGCGTGGAAGGAAGGGAAATTGGGCTACAACCCAAACCCAGAACGACCCAAAGAGCATGTGAAAAAAGGGGTCAACCCAAACAGCAAACCCAAGCGGAACAAAAAGAAACGCCGTTGAGTCACGGCCGGTTGGTCCAAGGCATCAAGAAGGCTTTCGCGACTTGGGTGCCGATGGTTGGGTTTTCTTTGAGACGACGGATGCTGTATTCATACCACTTTTCTCCGTAGGGGATGTATACTCGGGTCGGATGACCCTGGCTCAGAAGTTTGCGTCGCATGGGGCCCCGCACGCCAAGGAGCATTTGGAATTCGTACCCAGGTCCTTTCTGTGGGCGAGCCGGCCCTGCGTTTGGACGTGGGTCGTTCATGCCCGGACCCATGCCGAGTTCGCCCAGCGTCCCCAAAGCGTGTTCAATCACCGGTTTGTCGTGCGATGCGATTCCCACGTATGCACCCGCATGAAGCATGGCTGAAACCGCTTCGTTGGTGGCCCTGACGATGTCATCGTATCCGGTGTAAGCGATGTTTTCTGGTTCGAGATATATCCCCTTGCAAATGCGGTAATCCGCTGCTCCACCCAATTCGGTTTCGAGGTGCTTGATGTCCGCAAGGGTCCGATGCAATCGACCTTGGAGCACGGTCCCAACGTTGGTGAGCCCTTCGCTGTGAAGCGTAAGGACCACGTCAATGGTCTCTGATGTCACGCGATGGTCCTCCATGTCCAAACGCACGAACATGTTGTGTTGCGCAGCCCTTGTGACAAGCGTACGGATGTTCTCCAAGCCGGCTTCCTCATCGATCAACAAACCGAACGCTGTGGGTTTGATGCTCAAGTTGGCATCGAGTTCATGTTCGCGAATGGCGTCCATCACCCGAAGGTACTCTTGAAGGAAAAAGGAAGCCTCCTCGAGGTTGGAAATCTCCTCGCCGAGGACGTCAACCGTAAAGCAGGCGCCTTCGGTTGCGAGGCGTTGCATGACTTGAACCGCTTCATCAAGGGATGCCCCTGCAACATAACGGCGACTCACCCAGCGCACGAACCACTTCGGCATGCGGACGGTGGTGGCGACAACAAGCCGTGAGAACCACCCCACCATGCAGGGCACTCCACCAAGCCGCTCTTTGACCCTTTGTGTGATGCATCATCGCTTGCCTGCTCGCTCCACAACACCTTTGCTCGTCAAAAGGGGCACATTGATCGATTCAAGATGGTCCCGAATCGCTTGTCGCTGCCAGCCCCTGAAGGCCTTCTTGTCCATGGAGCACACGATGTCTCCGTTCGGGAAACTCCGACGGGTCGAGTCAAGGGCTGCGTCGATGGCCTGCCTCCATGTCCCTGCGACCTCGCCCTCCGCCTGTTCAAACGGCAGCGCATAGGTGGCGAGCATGTGCCCGAGCCAAACGCCTTCCAGCGACGCAAGGAGGTTGGCCCGAGGGGCGTAATGTCCCCCGCCCAGCGTTACGATCACCGTTTCACCTTTGTTCCTGACCGGTGACCACAACGTTGTGTCCTCGTCGGAAAGCAACGAGTCACGAATGATGTGTGCAAGGAGGTCTGCTGCGCCTTGATGCCCCCAGGTCGCCTCGGTTGAACCGACCTCGATGAAAAGGCAAGGAACTTCGAGATGAGGCCCGTGGTGTGTGACTTCAAGCGAGAGGTCAAATCCGTCGACTTCGGTGGACAATGCTGCTCGCTGACGCAACAATTTCCACCATCCAGCCAGCCTTGTGGACGGCGGAGGTGCCCGTCCACCGTGACCTCCAAAGCGCCCAATTTCACCGCTTTCAAGGTGCGGCGTACCGATGGGGTGAAGGGTCAGCGAGGCTTTGCCGCTGGCCGCAACGTGGCGCGACGGGAAAATGACCTCTTCAACCGTCTCTCCGCAGTGAGCGAACCACCTCCGGTCCAAATGGTCCTCAAACAACAAGCCGTCGGGCAAGTGGACCATGCGAAGGTGGCGATAGGAATGGGTCGGGTGCCCCTCAAACGGGGCTGAACGGACCCAGGGGTCGAGTCGCAACAACACATCGGCCTGGTTTGTGCTGGCGATGTCGCGTTGGTTGACGGCGATGAGCACAACACCTCCGTCGGCCATGGTCCGAAGAAAGGCAAGCGGTTCATTGAATTGCCGAAGACGAGGCTTGAATTACTCCCCACGCCAGCCTCCATCATGGACGAAGGGTTGCCGCCAAGCATCCCGTTTCTGCCCGATAATGTCCTGCATCATGACGGTGGCTGCGTTATCACGGGGATGGAGGGCGAATTGCTCTGGCTTGACCGAACGATGCAGCCCCTCGCAGAACCAACCGTCCCCTTGCCCATGCGTGTTCACCACGCCACGCTGAGCAACAACGCCTTCCACGCCATGTGGCTGGACCGAGAATTGCTCTTGGCTTTCATGGCCAGTCTCCCCATCGGTTCGGCATTGAACGGGACAAACCGAGCCGATTTGCGCACGTCGATGAACACACCCGTGACCCATCATCCTGCCGGCAACATTTGGTCCCACATGCTTGACGCCGAACCCATGGCCCTTGCAAGTTCAGGCGAACTGCTGGTGTTTGAGTTGTACCGGCGCGGCCTGTATTGCATCACGGCCCAAGCAGAAGAACGCTGGCGAATGGCGAGCCCAACCTGGCAGTACTCAAAACGCCGTCCTCGCAACGAGGAAACAATCGCCCTTCACATCGCTGACGATCATGTCTTCATCACCTCAAAGGGTGGGCACGTTCAACGTCGGTCGTTGGAAACGGGTCAAGTGATGGAGGAGTACGTCTTGAACGGCGTTGAAGGGCCGCTTGAACACCACTTTCGGCAGGGCGCTCACGAACTTGCGACAACCTCCACCGGCGAAATTGTTTGGCTGCATAACGGTTCGGTGTCCCAACATGTTCAACTGAGCGGCCCGGTGCAACACGCTGCCTGGGATGAACGCCTTCAGGGATGGCGAATTGCAGGCTGGAGGGAAGAGGCCTGCCTTCGTCCCGGATTTTGTGAACGAAAAGAAACGCGTGAGATACCGGTTCATATCCACCCCGAAGACTCCGGGGCGTTGCTCTTATTCAACGATGGCTCGTGGGCGAACAGCGGTTTCGAATCGCTGCCTCATCCAATGAACGAGGACGAGTGATCATTCGTTCATGGTCGTGTGACCGCATCGACCGCAGGATTTGCGGTTGTTGTGGTGCGCCAAGAAAACACCTGGCCCGCAATTTGGGCAGTTTTCAGCACGAACGAGCTTTCCATCTTCGACTTTGTATTTTGACCACTTGGCCTTGGCATTTGGACCGTCTCCCATCACTCATCGCCTCCTTCAGCTGCGTCATCGCCACCTTCGCCTGCGGTGGAAGATCGGAACGGCTCGTGGCGCTTGTGAATGTATCCGGGTTCCACCGCCATGGCTTCCGCAGAGCCGTAAATATAGGCGAGGCCAGTGGTCAAAGGTTGACCAAATCGAGTGACACAATCCTTGACGACGATGAAATCTGGATTGGAGCCTGGTTCGAGGGTCCGGACCAGGTCCATGACTTCTTTTCGAGAGGGCGTGGCTTTCTTGTCGTGCTTCCAGCTGAAGGAGATTTCAACTCGGTTCAGCACTTTGTTCTCTTTTCTGTCTTTGATTTCCATGTCATTCACCTCATCGAATGTTGACTTTGAGTGCGTAGCGCCCTGGTTGCTCTACCTGGAGACGCTTGGCGATTTCTGACCGCTCAGGTTGCATGATGATGACGTAGCCCGTCCAGTCGGATGACACTTGGGCGGAGGGGTGACGGGGGCATTGGTCAACGTCGTCGCCGAGGACGAGGTGACACTCACCGCATGCGAATGGAATTTTTGCCAAATCACTCGCCTCCGTCTTGGCCGGCACCGGACCATGATGGGGAGCCGAGACCTTCCTGCTTGCTGGTCAGTCCGATCTTTGAACGACGTGGGTCGGAGGTGTCGGGGGACAGGGAGACGATTCGAGCACGGACAAAGGAACCAATTGCGAGTTCTCGCCCGGTTTGTCGACCGGTGATTTTGTTTGCACCGATGTTGATGTCCACCGGTTCGTCCATGATCTGGGATTTGTGGAGCAGAGCTTCCATGGGCCCGATGCGGACGAAGGCGCCAAATTCGTTGACTTCAGAGACCGCACCTTCCACGACCTCTTGGTCGTCCATGCAGAAGAGAACGGCGTCAAATTGGACTTTTTGGTAAATGGCTCCGTCGCCGTGGATGATGCGTCCCCGACCGATGGTCTTGTGGTTGTTGGTCACGAGCACAAAGCGGTTCTCTGCGTCGAATTTACCTTCAAAAGCGTCCATGGACAGGCGGTCGATGTGTTGGTCAAGGGATTGCCCTTTCCGCATGTACTCTGCGGGGATTCGGATGGTGTCTTCCTTGGTAACGACCTTGTACATTTTTTCACCTCTGAGTCCTCTCAAGGGGCAGCGATGAGAAACGGAAGCAAAGATGCAGTTCCGTCCTTCACCGGGTTACCTCAGGAGAGAAAGCGACCGAAGTCATTCCTTCCACCGACGACCCCTATTTAATTGAAACGGAGAGCGGGACCGTGGACTCTGGCATGCTGGACGCCGAATGGCGTTGAATGATGCAGGCAACAAAAGGGGTTTAAGTCCACGACATCGCCATAATCCATAACAACCCCCCGAAGGCGGTCATCCACAATGTCAGCAGGGTCCGATGCGGTACGAGGAAAACGGACCTTTTCCATCCTTGCTGTTTTCTTGTTGCTGACCGTGCTCTTCACGCCCCTAATCGGTGGGATTGAACTCCAAAAATCACGAGCAGAGAAGTCTGTCTCGGGCGGGAATGATTGGGCAGGGGATGCACAACCTTGGGGGCAATACGGGAAAACCCCGACCCACAACCAAACGGCGCCGGCCCACGACCCAGAAGGCGGACCGGGCGAGGGAAACCTCAGCGAGGTCACGGAACTGATGACGCTTGAACACCCCGTCATCAACTGGCAGGTCTTTGAGTCTGGAGAAGGAAGCGATGCCTATGGCTCGGTGATTGGGGATTTTTCACCCAGTGTATCAGCAACGGCTGCCGCCGCTGAACGGTGCGGACAAGGCACCTTGTTCCCGGTCATGATCTCAAGTGAAAGCAACGACGGCAACAGAGAGAGTTTTCTCAACATCGTGTCGGGCAACGACGCTAAAATTGCCTGGCGAGCGTCACTGGGCAACACCGAAGCCATCCGTTCAACTCCGATGATTCATGACATTGATGCCGATGGCTTTCCCGAAATCATCGTCGTGTACGACACACAAAGCGCTCTGAACATTGATGTCTGGTCGCCACGCCTGACCTGCACCGAGTCAAACTGGCAAGTTTCCGGACACAGCAACGAACTCTTGTGGTCTTACAGCGATTCTGATGTTCGAATCGGCTCGCCATCCCCCCACATCTGGACTGCCAACTCCGACCATGATGCGGTGACCCAACCGCTGCTTGCTGACCTCGAACTGGACGGTTCCCCCGAGCTTGTCTTGGCCGTGGTTGATGACCCCGAAAACAACCCGTCAATTTACGTTCAATCGTTCACGTTGACAACAACTCAGCCCAGTGCATCGGACTGGAGCGTGAATTTGGACCGAGGCACCCACCCCTCCGATCCGGTTTGGGCAAAACTTGACAGCACGACGACCTCCATCCTCCTGACCACCATTGATTCGAACTCTGGAAACATGTGGATTTGGAAAATAGACGGAGGCTCCGGGTCCCTCGACTGGGAACGTGTGGCCGTGCAGGGGACAGACTCGGACTCGGACGCACCCCGCCTCCGCTTGCCCGGTCCCGTCATCACCCAACTCGACGGAGATGCCGCTCCAGAAATGGTCCTCACGGTTCCCACCGATGCAAACGGACGCACGTCGGGGACAGGCGCACGTTTTGTAGGCATGGACATCGCATCCGCCACAGAGGTCTTCAATTTCCGTGCACCCAACGGGTACGCAGACACACAGCCAACACCCCTTGACACGGACGACGATGGCGTTTCAGACCGATTGTGCTGGGCCACCTGGTACTCGGATTCAACCGTCACAACAAGCCGAAAAGGGATGCTCGGATGCACCGATATCAGCGACGAGAACCCCGTCAACGAATGGGTTCGGGATTTGGAACGCGGAAGCGGCACGGACAACGATGAGATTGCGGCATCACCTCCTTTTTGGCTTGACATTGACGGCGAGGGGACACCCGAGATTCTCATCGGATTCGGCCGTCGCTTCTGGGCTTTTGACGGCGACACGGGGGCTTCAGCAGACATCAACAACGAATGGTCAACACCGCTCTCGATGCCGCATCGCGTGTGGACGGCTCCCGCACTTGCGGATGTGGACGGTGACGGCCACATCGACGTGTTGTTTGGGGACACCCTGGTGTCCAACAGAGGCGTTGACCTGGCCCCTTCGCTCGACGGACGAGGCCTCTCGTTTAATCCGGCTCAAGCCGATCCGGGAGACACGGTCACGGTTACCGCACAATTTTCCAACATGGGCACGGCAGAAGCCGATGATGACGTGGATGCTGTCATCCTCATGAACGGCGTGGAGCTCGGACGAGAGCGATTCACCACAAGTCAGCCCGTCGCCCCATCGGGTGAAGGAGGCCCGCTGACCTTCACCGCTGAGTTCACGGCCCAACTTGGTGAACACCGCTTCGAACTCATCCTTGATGTGAACGAAAACATCACTGAACAACGTGAAGACAACAACCGTGCTGCTTCTTCATACCTTGTTGTGGAACCTTATGTTGCGGAGATTTCGGGCCCACTCGACCCACCACGGATTCTTCCCGGCAACGAAGAGACGATCGACATCACCCTCACATCAACAGGTTCACGAACGGCTGATTGGACCCTCACGTACGCCACTGACGGTCTACCTGACGGTTGGAATTTCGTGCCCGCCGGCAGCCAATCGATGGCCTTTGAACTCGTCCCACAGACACCTCAAACCGTTTCGTTCGAGGCCTCCGTTCCCTCGGACGCCTTGGGCGATGCATCGGGTGTTGTGACCTTTGTGATGTTGCTGGACAGCGACCCTTCTGTGAACACAAGTTTGGAATTGCCACTCGAAGTTCTACGAACACGAGGCCTTGATTTGACCGGGCCACAAGGCCTGAACGAATCTCACGGTGCTGGAAGACCCGGAGACACCGCAAAGGCATGGTTTATGGTCGAAAACCTCGGCAACGCCGAAGAGACCACCACAACCATCACATGGTCTGCACCATCCTGGGGAGGCTCGCCTTCCATCCACGATCGTCAAGGCAACCAGCTCTTCAGCATCACACTCTCGCCCGGAGAGGCTCAAGAATTGGTCGCCCACCTTCCCACCCCTGCCTCGGCAAGTTACGGATCCACGACCGAATCCACGCTCACCATGTGCATGGGAAGCGGCGAAGAGGCCTTGTGCGAATCCATGCCGTTCCAGTTCACCTCACAGAAGTTTGTGCTGGAGCCCAATCATCAACGCTCCCTCCCAGATAGAACCCTTACCTGGAACTTGACGGGGACCATGCCCTCCCACGGGATGGTCCAGTGGAACCTCGCCGAGATGGGAATGCTTCAACAAGGTTGGACATGGAACATCGAAGGAGATTGGGCCTTCAACGGCACGTACCTTGAGGCCCAAGGTACGCCGGGTCAGACCGTCACGGGTGACCTTGAACTCGTGCTTCCACCAAACGCTGTCCCAAAACGCCATGCGTTCGTTGATACGGATGATGGTGACTCCGATGCTGTTTTCAACGCCTCGCTTCAAGTGTTGCAAATCTACCGAGCGAACATCTCTCTGATTGAGCCGTCCCTCGAAAGCGAGGATGATGTCGTCTCACTCAACGTGTCTCAATCCCATCGTTTCCTTCTCTTCCTCAGCAATCCAGGAAACGGACCCGACACCTTCACGCTTGCAGCAAGCGTGAACGAGGACGATGCTGCTTTTTCCTCCGAAATTGAGTTCACCTATTATGACCCCGTTAAGACCCTGGGTCCGCTGAGTACAGGCATCGGCACGGTGGATGTTGTGCTTTCAGAGGATGTCCCCGCCCAAGTGCCCTTTGACGTGACGTTTACATGGACCTCCGAAGGGGGAAGCGGTAAGGTGGTCGATGCCGTAACGGTGAGCCTCCAGGCGGCGCCGAGCCATGAGTGGCGTGTTGTCTCCCTCAACGGGAGCTCGCACGATGCAGTGCCCGGAGAAACGGTGAACCTCTCCATCGAAGTCACCAACCTCGGGAATGCGAACGACACGATCACCTTGATTCCCGTTTTGGAGGTCTTGCCCGTGAACGGTGACACCTCTTCGTGGCAGGCTGGGGAGGTGTCTTCCCCGATATTGGCCATCAACGCTTCGCACGAGGCATCGTTCAGCTTTGTGGTCCCTTCTACCGCTTGGGCAGGTTCCCAAGTCGTGATGACGTTGCTGCACAGCACCAGCGGCTATGTCGTGGGTGAAACGGTGGTGTCCATCAACGTCCTTCCAGTATCGGGATGGCGATTGAACCTCACAGGAGCCGACCTTGAAATTGACCCCGTTGGAGAGAACATCACGCTTCAACTTGTTCACACGGGAAACGCCTACGAAACAGCCTATTTTGCGAAAGCCGGTGCTGGCTGGAACATCACGCTACCGGACGCGACCGAAGCCATCGCACCGTTTTCCACCACCACCTTCACTGTATTTGTTGAACCTCCGGTGGACGCCATTGCGGGTGAAATCGGCGTGCTCAGAATACGAATCACTGGGAACGACACCTCGGGCATGATCGAAGAGGAAGTGCCGGTTCGCGTCGGTGCACAACCCAACATCAACGTGGACCACCGAAATGCTTGGGCCGTTAACCAGCAAGGCGGGTACCCCACCGCTTGGGTGGAGAACCTCGGCAACGACATCGCGGTTCTCAGCGTTGATGTGGACGGCCTACCGAACGGATGGTCCACCGAGCAAGGCGTGCAAATGGTGCTTGCACCAGGCGATATACAGGGTCTTCCTCTTCAACTCATTCCTTCCAACGATTGGAACGGCCAGCGGTTCTTGGTCACGGTGAACGTGCATCACCCTCTCTTGGGCACCATTGCACACAACATCGAAGTGATGGAAGCAACCATCTCATGGGCAGAAAGCCCCGTACGAGACGCTTACATCGGAACAGCACAATCCGTTGGCTATCATCTCCTCGAGAACGATGTGCCTTCGGCCACCTCCGGATTGTTGGTTGACATCGATTCAAACGCCGTGCACTTCAACCAACCTTCCACGACGGGGGAGCAAGAAATCGCATTTTCAAGTCAAGGGGGGACAAGCAACCTCTCGTTGTACGTGGTCGCGAGGACCTACCCCGATGCAGAGGTCCGATGCGATTTCCTGCCGAATGTGTTTGATGGGCTTGGACGAACCACGATCAGCGGGACCGTTGCACAATGCGACATGACGGCCGATGACCAATCCGCTTTGCGTGCGGCCATCACACTGGTGACCTCGAGAGGGGAACGTGTCCCGCTTGAAACCGAACTGTGGAAGGTGAACATGGGGACACAGGAAGTGGTGAACCTCTCGGTGGTGGATTGGACACCCGACCCAGGCATGTTTGATGTGGTCCTGGTTGCCTCCGACCAGTTTGGACGAGAATTGGACCGGTCAGAAGTGTCGGTGACCTCGAGGGCAAGCAATTGGAACATCGGCATCAATTCCCTCACATCGGACGGCGACATCACCATCGGCATCAAACGAACGGGATTCAGCATTCTTGAAGACGCCGTTTGTGAACTCACGGTAGAAGCATCGGGAGGTTGGAGCACCAGTTACATTGTTGACATAGCCTACGCCGATTTCGCGCCGGTCGTCTTCATCGAAAATCCCAACAGCATCGAAAAGGACGAGCAGATCACTGCCTCTGTGGGATGCAGTGTTCCCTTTGACATTGACGACAACGAGGATGATGACACGGCGAGCACCTTCTACAAAGCCGAGGGTTTGCTCAGCGTGACCAGCAACGATGTTGGATGGGTGGTCGCGATAGCAGCCCTATTGTTTGCAGGGGCGTGGTTTGGAGGGTTCATTCGACCACCCTCCAATTCTTCAACAGGAAGTCGCCCACCAAGCGAGCGCACCCCTTCGGAATCTGGAATCGAAAACGGTTCGTCATCCGCCGGTGACTCGCAAAAGGAAACCGTGTCGCCAGAGAGCGACGCCGAGGAAGAAGACATCCAGATGGTTGTTGAACAGACGGAGCGGATTGGAGAGACGATCGAGGTGAGCGTCGAAGATGTTGAAACCGTATCGGTGGTAGAAGTGGTTGAAGCGGTTGAACCCGAGGAAAACCCCACGCCTGCGACGGCCAGTGGGCGGCTGGCTTCGCTCCGGGAAGAGATCGTCGAAGATGAAGTGGTGGAGCCCAAAGGTTCCATTGAGGACCGAATGAAGGATTTCTTCGGCGACCGGTGACCCTTTTCCAAAGCAAGGTCTTAACCAAGGGGTTTCCGCCCCGTTGGTATGGACGAAGGGTCGCTGTCATCGACGTCTCCGTTTTACACGCTCGATGCTTTCAACGGAGAGCGTGCTGCTGCAGTCATGCAAGCCGTGGAGGCTGCAATGCAAGGCGACGAGGGCATGTGGCATGACACCGTCAAGGAAGACAACGCTCTTGAGCGACGCCTCTCAGAACAAGGGATTGATTCGCCCGAATCATTCAGCAGCATACCGTGGGACAACGCCATGCTTCTGTTCACCTCCTGCGTTGAACTGGCCAACGACGGACGACCGCTCCCCATCGGTGAAACCCTCACTCGTGAGCGGTTTGGACGATTCCCCCATGGAAACGGGTCGGCGCTGCAATACTTGCTGGACCATATTCGTCCAAATCGAAGCATTACTGACAACGACGGCCAAGATCTGTACGACCGCATGATCAACGGGCTTGAGCAACTCGCTCACGGTTGTCAAGACGCTCACCGAGGCCATGACAGGTACGAGAACGGCTTTGGAGGTATGCAAATCCACGGTTATCTCACGGCCGAGGGTGTCCATCAACTCCGCAAGGATTTTGCAAACCGTGCCTGGACGGCGTCTTACGAAGAACCCCTTGACGGTGGAGTGGCGGATGTCGCTAAACACCTCTCGGCGCTGCTCAAAGCAGCTGAACGAAGGCGAGTGGGCCTCGCCTTACGCAGCCACCGATAATCAGAACGATTGCGAGGTCAGCCGCTCAAACATCGAGGCGTACAAGTTGGCCGTTTCTTCAATCACGGAATCGGGCAGAGCGGGAATTGGTGGTTCCTCTGTGCCCGCATCACGGGCGGTCTTGAGAGCCGCTTGGTGACCGGTTTCAATGTAGTGTGAGCGAACAAATTCCTTCGAGAGTTCAATGCATTCTCCATTGGCATAGGCTTCTGCGTCCCACCACCGGTCTTCGTCAAGGGTCCCAAACGTGTCCACGAGCACAATTTCTCGGTTTGTTCCAAGGGCGAACTCTTTCTTACCGTCAACATGGATCAGACCGTTCTTTGCTGCCTCGTGCTCGATGATTTCGTCCACTGCTAGGGCGGCGGAAACAATGGCGTCGTATTCTGCTTCCGTGATGTTGGAAATCTCGAGACCTTCCTCCCGGTCAATGTTGCGGTCAAATTTCTCAAATTTGGTGGTCACCTCAACGAAGGGTTTCTCGAGTTTGACCCCATACTCGCAGTCAGGTGAAACACCCAGCGCCTCAGCGGACAATTCACCACGTTGGAAACGACGCCAGGCCGACCCGGAAAGATAGTGGCGCACAATGACTTCGAGGGGAACAAAGACCCATTCCATGTCCCGAGGGATGGCCCCGGGCTCTTTGATGATCGTGACTTTCCGGACGAGGCAACGGTCGGGGCCGTTGACTTCAAGAAGATGGGTTTTGCAAATGCCTGCCTCTTCAACCAATTTGAACCAGTGAGCCGTCGTTCTGTTCAAGGATTCTCCTTTCCGTGGGATAAGAGAAGGGATGATTTGGTCAAACACAGAGATTTGGTTGGTAAATCGAAACTCAAGCACGTTGGGGTCATCGGTGGACCAAACTTGCTTCACTTTGCCTTGGTAGAGCATTTCTCCCATGACCTTCAATGCCTAAAATCGGCTTTTGAACCTTTCATTGACCAGCCATGGAGCAGGTTTAGAGGAAACCCAGCGCATCTTCGATGCGGTTAAGTTCGGGGCCGGTCGTTTGTGAGCCGCTGATGGCCCCTGTGTTGGAAGCACAAACCCCAGCCCCGACGTACGGAGAGCCGAACGAAACGGTTCCAACCATCGGTTTCACCCCGAGAATGTCTTCGATAAGCATGGCTTCGTCCGGAGTAACATCGGGGTGCAAAAGCACCCCCTTGTCGTTGGCGACGGCCAGACTGCCCACCACATCTTGGCCTGCAACCGTTGTTGATGCGACATCAACAGCGAGGACTTCTGCGAGAATCTCCAGCCCTTCATGAGGTATGCTCGGGGAAGCAACCGCCCCGTGTTCGTTCACGACCAGCAAATTACCTGCCGTGTTTACACCACCTTCCATCACAACGACGTCACCAAACGCTGTGAGCACATCAATGTCACCTTCAGTGGCAATATCGGCGACAGCGATGCCTCGTGAATTGCCGCAAACCAAGGCTCCAACGAGGTTGGACCCCCCCACGGTCAGCGGTTGAAGTTCAAGTTCGAGGTTGGACTCGAGGACCTCAATGACCGTCGGTGGTACTTCGGGAGGGTGGAAAAGGACACGCCCAACCGAGGCCAAGTGGATGCCCACCTGGTCGCTGCCAAAGATGTCAACGGTGTCAATCGGCATAACATTCGCTCCGGGCAGTTGGTTTCTTTGAATGGTTTTGAAAACGCAAAAAAGGCCGGCCTCTACACGAGGACCGGCCTTAAGCGCCCTTTCGGGTCGAGGGTTTCCGATGTGAAAAGAGAGGGGCACAGTGACTTCCTTTCCCGTGGACTCTCGTACCACAGTA
>JAYOHN010000002.1:17614-66069 GCA_038118245.1 Candidatus Poseidonia sp. | reverse complement strand
GGTTGGCCGTCCAAGCGCCCTCAATACCGCTCGTGATGGCGTCTCGTCCCTTGCCGGAGCCGTGGGAACTGATCCAACCGAAGCCTTGCTGTTCGATGTCGGCGCCTTCAGGTTCTGCGCCCACGAGACCGGCGTCGCCAGCTCCGTGTGCCTTGCCGAAGGTGTGGCCTCCAGCGGTGAGGGCGACGGTTTCCTCGTCGTTCATGGCCATGCGAGCGAAGGTCTCGCGGATGTCTTGAGCGCTGAGCAGGGGGTCTGGGTTGCCGTTGGGGCCTTCGGGGTTGACGTAAATCAAGCCCATCTGAACCGCTGCAAGGGGGTTCTCGAGGTCTTGGCGGGTGTCGCCGTAGCGGTTGTCGCCAAGCCATTCGTCTTCTGCACCCCAGTAGATGTCTTCTTCGGGGTGCCAAATGTCTTCTCGGCCGCCGCCGAAGCCGAACACGGGACCGCCCATGGATTCGATGGCCACGATGCCGGTCAAAACGAGCAGGTCGGCCCAACTGATTTTGTTGCCGTACTTTTGCTTGATGGGCCAAAGCAAGCGGCGAGCCTTGTCGAGGTTGCCGTTGTCGGGCCAGCTGTTGAGGGGTGCGTAGCGCTGGGCACCGGTACCGGCGCCGCCACGGCCGTCGCCGATGCGGTAGGTTCCTGCGGCGTGCCAGGTCATGCGGATGAAGAAGGGGCCGTAGTGACCGTAATCAGCGGGCCACCAGTCTTGGCTGTCAGTCATGAGCGCTTTGAGGTCGGCCTTGAGGGCGTTGTAGTCGAGTTTTCCGAAAGCCTCGGTGTAGCTGAAGTCAGGGTCCATGGGGTTGGACTTTCGGTCGTGCTGATGCAGAATGCTGAGGTTCAGGTTCGTTGGCCACCAGTCTTGGTTGGAACGCTTTTCGGTCGTGGAGGAGGTCATTCCGCCGTGCATGACGGGGCACTTTGCATCGCTGTCGTGGTGGTGCATGGTTTCCGGATTTTTTGGTGATTTATAATGTTGAGTTCTACCCGCATGAACACCAACATTCAAGCATCGCAACAAAACGTACTTTTCATGGTTGATGGGGTTCCGCTGATCACGCTCGTCAAAGCGAAGGAACTGGACGAGCGTCCGCCACTCAGCGATGCTTTGGGGGGGTTGGAACAGACGTTGTCCATGCTCTGTTCCTTCCTTTCGCTCGACGACTTTCTCCAATTCCTCTCCTCACCGTCGTTCGTTGAATTCAGCCGAACGCCGGAGCCGTGGGTTCAGTTTGAGCTTGGACTCTACGCCGACCACACCAAGACGTTGCATCTCATCCCCGAAGAGCGTTGCATTACCCTCGCCGACCAAGCCATGACGGGTGCCTTGGACGGAGGGGTGTGGACTGGCGAAGCCGATGAATCGATGAAAGCGGTGTTGGTGGATTGGGTTGCCGTCGTGAGCCATGCGGGTCAGTAGAAAATCGAACAGCACGTAAGCGAGCCGTCCGCGGCCCTGATTTCGCTCATGTCGATTTCAACCAGATCCAAACCGCGCTGCCGCAAAGCGGCGTGAACAGCGGGGTAGCCTTCTGCAACCAACACCTTGCCGTTTGGAAGGCCGATGGTGTTGCAGCCGTAAACTTCCTCCTCGGGCATCCAGAGCAATTCACACCCCTCAGGGAGTTCACCGAAATCATCGGCGGAGAGGTAGCCTTCGGGCACCAAAATGAGCGAATCGGTCGGCGTGGAGGAAATGCTCGTCAAATGAAGGGCATGCTCCGGGATGTCGATCACCCGCAACTCATACCCAAAGTCATCGAGAAGGCTTCGCAGGCTAGCAATGCCAAGGTCGTTGGTTCGTGATGAGCGGCCAACAAAGAAGAGGTCCCCGAGTCGGATGATGTCGCCGCCGTCCATGCGCGCTTCGCCGCCCATCGTGCAGGTTTGAACACCGACGAGTTCGCTCATGAGAAATTCGGCGATGGGCGGTTGTTCCGCCACGCGAGACGGGTGGCCGGGGAGGGGGAGCAGCATCTTGCCGTCGATCACCACCGCTTGGTCTTCGACGAAGATGCAGTCGGGATGGTTGTCGTCGGCGTCGAGTGCATGAACAACGACGCCGTTTGATTCGAGGGCGTTGATGTAGCGTTGATGTTGGGCTTTGGCGGCCTCAACATCGGTAGGCCCGGACCCAAAATACCTCGCCAAGGCCCGTGTGTACGATTCGGGAACCTTCCGGACCAGCGCCCGTTTCTTTTGGTCCACCCGAACGGAGGCCATGACTCTCCGGCTGGACGGGGAAACTTAACCCTTCGCCCTTTTTCGGTAGTGGTTTTCCGCTGAGCGGAAAATAACCCCGGCGAAGCCGCCCACCGCTGTCTTCAACAGGGAGAGGGGAGTCGCCGATTCATGGCCAGCCAACGCTTCCGCGCTTTGCTCTTGATGTGCCTCATGGTTTTGGCCCCGCTCTCGGGCTGTTTTGGAGAAGATGAGGGGCCGAGCGTCAACAGCGATGCTTTGTCCGTCGCCGAAAGCGAGTCGCTTCAAGGCGGCATGTGGCAGAAAATCACGCTCACTGCAAAGGAGGCTGTGGCGGTTTACATCCCGTATTTCATCCAAGACCCGGGTTCCTTGCGCGCCCAGAACGGAACGGTGCTCGACCTGGCTAAGAGCGAAACCGTGAACGTGAACATCCTCTTCCCGCCACGAAACGAAGAGGTGGTGCTCTTCCTCGGTGAAAGCGGTCGGGTTCACTGGCCCATTCGTGCTTCGAATCAATCGTGGATGGCATGGTTGGAGACGGGAGGTCGGGCCGGTGCTGTGCAAGCCGTTGACAACCAAGACGAAGGGGGGGCGTGGCCGTGGTTGGTCCCAAGCAACACCACCGGGGGCGAGGTGGTTCCACTCCAACTCACCACCGTACGCCCCGAACGCAGCGACCTGACCGAAGAAAACGGTGTGTCGGCTTCGGGCGGATGGCTCAACGGCCGAGACGTCTTCGAGTGGGTGGAATTCATCACCGATGAAACGGCGGACCCCACCGACCCTTACGACGGGGCAGTGGGTTACCTTGACCGTTGGATTGGCAACGGCAACCCCGCTTACGAGGACGCCATTGCCTACTTTGAAGGTGTCATGGTTGGCTACGGTCTGGACGTTGAAGTTCACCGTTTCCAATCCGGTACCTTGTGGGCCGTCAACATCTGCGGGTACAAGACCGGGACGGTGTTCCCCGACGAGTGGTTGGTCTTTGGGGCCCACTTTGACATCGCGCCCCCGGTGGCTTACCTCCCTGGTCCAAATCTTCCCGGCTACGGCACACGGACCGGCGCTTACGACAACTCTGCGGGAACGAGCATGGTGTTGACCACCGCCAGCGTGTTGGCCGACTTTGACGCCCGCCGCACCATGGTGTTCTGTTTGTGGTCTTCGGAGGAGGAAGGGTTGTGGGGCTCAAGCGCTTTCACCGGCGACGTGCCCGACGGCGTGACCATCAGCAACTACCTCAACCTCGACATGGCGGGCATCAATTATCCAGGAGATTATGCGCTTTCGGTCTATCTTGGTCCTGACGGTACCGGTGACGTGATTGACCAGGCGGGCATGTATCATTTGGCCGAATGGATCGGTGCAGACGCCTTTGACCTCGCCTACCAGATGGAACGGGGGCGAGCCGAATGGGAAGCTGCCGGAGAATCCCCGCTATGGCAGAACAATTACGAAGACACCGTCGCCATTTACGAATCCCCCACCGCCCGAAGCGACCATCAACCCTTCCAGGACATCGGCGTGGCCACGCTTGGTTGGAACGGCGTCGTGGACGGTTATCCGTGCTATCACCGAAATTGCGACACGCTTGACACCATGAAAGGGTACATGGAGACGGACACCGCCACCGGAGAAGCCAACCTGGTTCATTCGTGGGACATCGTCACCTGGTGGGCGGTCTATGCCTTCCTGCACATGGACCAAACACCGGTTCCAAACGAATTGTGAAGGCCGCCGATTCAAAGCGTGTGCAAATGTCGCAGGTCCTCGAGGAACAGGTCGAGGATCCAATCGTTGTCGCCCCACCAGACCCGTAAGGTCCCGAAACGGTCCACCAAAACGGTGCCTGTGGTGTGGTTAACGGTGTAATCGTCGGGATGGTGGCGAGCCGTGCTGCTCGTTCCGGCTTCCTCAATGGTCAAGCCAACCCCAAAATTCAGCCAAACGTTCTGGATGGCCGTCATGGCTTCGCTCTCGGAACGGTTGTCGTCAACCGTCAGATGAGCCCATTCGGACTGCGTGCCCGTTTTCCATGCGTGGAGCGTCGATACATTATCTCGCCAGGGGTCAACGGTGACCGTGAGGAAGGTGGTTTTGTTCCGTTCTTCGTCCGTGAGCTGGCTCTGGACCCATTTCATGTTGTGCGTGACAACCGGACAAACATCGAGGCAGTTCGTGAACAAAAACGCCACCACGAGGGTGGTGTTGCTCGCTTCTTCGGAATAGGTCCACGATGTGTTCTCGCTTGTGGTGAGGGTGAAATCCGAAACCTGCACGCCATCGAGTTCGTCACCGTGCGGGACCCAGGCGGGAGCGGCCTGTGGGCCAAGACATCCGGAGAACAGGAGAGCCGTGACCGACAACACCACCCACGGATTCGTTGTCATGCGGTTCCCTCAAAGGCGGTAAGGAAGGTCAATGTCGAGTTGGACGACATAAAGTCCTGTGGATATGCAGGAGGCGTAGGTGATGCCGTCGTGGTGTTCAACGGCCCAGAGGAACGGCACCCAACCGAAGTCGTAGAAACTCGAATCCAGCGGCGTACCGTCTTCACCGTGCGGCAGGTAGTAGCCGACCGTGGCTTCTTCGTGAACGGCGATGCGGTCATCGGGCTGACTGGGATCGACCAGCGTTTCGACGTCCACCACCCACAATCCCGCATGATAATGGGAGATGTAGAGGCGGCCGTCCCAACCTCCACCGTGACTTTGATCGGTGGATTCGTCGGTCTCGAAATACGCACTGTCCAGATTATGGGGGGAGAACAGCAGCCACTCATCGCTGTTGGGGTGGGCTTCACAATCGGCGCCGTAACAGTGGTCCTCCGCATAGGGAATTTCCCAATCACGAATCAGTTTCGGTTTGAATTTGAATTGGCCGTCCTCGAGCGTGTACTCCGTCGTGTCGATGAGGTAGATGATGCCCGTCCCCACGGAGGTGCTCAGCACTTCAACCGCTGCCGTGACCAAATGCACCGGTTCGTCGGAATAGCCCACGTGAGAGAGGTCGACCATGTTCGGGAACGGTTCAGCGTAGTGAATGTAGGAAACCCGCCCGCCATTTTCGTTGCCTGTTGGGCCGCTGTCGGGCTGGCCGTCACCGTCAAGGTCGAGGAAATCCATCCACAAACCCACTTCGGGGGCTCGCCAGCGGCACATCAACGGGTTACCCAATCCGGTTTTGCATGTCACAGCGTGAAGCGTGTAAGCCTCTGGAGAATTGACCGGATGGGGAACGTCGGTCACGTCGCCGATGCGCAGACCGGCTTCCCAGTAGCTGCCGTAAATGAACGTGCGCCCGTGCCGAGGGTCGGTTGGGTCCTCACCAGGCCATGTTTGAACGGTCATGTCGTGAATGTAGATCCACCCGCCTCGGGTGGTTTCCCAAGCGACTTCGTACTCCCCGACCTTGACGATGGTTTGACCGAGCCCTGCCGCCGGAACACCGGTGATGGTTCGGGCTGCTGAGCCAACGAGATTGAGGTGAGCGATGGTGACGCCGCCGCACGCCTCGCCGATGGCGTCGTTGCAGTTGTCGTAATCCGGGTTGGCGATGAACATGTACCATTCGTTGTCGATCATGTGCGTGTACAGGTTGTGCGGACCGGTTGGGTGATCGGCGTCGTACCAAGAATCAATCCAAACGGGGTTGGTCTTGTCGGTGACGTCGATCAGGTTGACGCTCACTTGGGCTGGGTCACTCCACTCGCCGATGTTTGGGTCGGCGTTGCCTGGGTCAACGAGTTGGTTTTGTTGGATGATGTATTCTCGACCGTTGTACTCAAGGTACTTCACGTCCAATACCTGCGTGTTTGGGTCGTTGTAAACGCCGGTCACAGTGGTGTTGTTGGGGTCGGTGACATCGACGATGTGCATGTCGTTCCAGCCTGCAAGGTACGCATACGTCTCCCCGTCTGGGGTCGTCGCCACTTGCACTTCGGCGTTTCCTGGGGTGCTCAATGGATTGAAGTCAAGCAGTTCCATGTTTTCGGTGCCCGCCTCGTGTTGGCTGGCATTCTTGTGGTCGTGGCCTTCGTATTGGAACAGCGGGTCACCGCTCGAAGTGAGGGTGGTGTTTCCTTCGGACGAAACGGGGTCGTCGCCGACGAGGTAAAGCGTGGCGGACGTCAGGAACAAAACCGTGAAGATGGCTAACATGACCTCCTTTCCGCCCATGCCGCCCCCACCTCAATCATGCGTTTGGTCTTTATGACCCCTTGGCCACCCACGGCCATGGGCAGCAAAACGGCGTCGCTCGCTGTCCTCCTTTTGGTATCGAGTGCATGCTTCGCCTTCCCCGCATCCGCTCACGAACAGAAGACGATGACCGTCATTTTGTTGGCCGATGGGGTCGCCTCAGGCAACATCACTGACCCGTCGTTTGTTCAGGGCAACGCCCTGTGGTTCAAGATGGAAGACAACACCAACAACACCACGATGGAAGTCCGCCTTGATGTCGACAGGGACGGCACGTACAACGCCAGCTCCGATTTCACCTCACCGACGCTCACGGAATCCTGCGAGCTTGACGAAAACGGTTCCCTTGAAGACGAGACCTGCGCTGTTTCCACAACCTATGTTTTCGCAGCCAATGCGACGGTGGGGGCGTACACTTTTTGGATTGAACGTACAAGCGACGGCAACGCTGTCGTGTATGAACACACGGTCATGCTCCATGAAGATGTTCACGTCGAAGAGACCGACGGACCTTCACCGGGAGATTGCTTCGGACTTGGATGCAACGAGTCAGAGAACACGGCTGACTCAGCGACCGAGAAGGGGTCCGAAGCGAGCGAAGACCCCCTCCTGTTGGGGCTCGCCCTTGTCGCTTTGGTGGGCATCCTGGCCACGGCTAACTCGATACGAAACGAACGACGTTCATCCAAGAAAGACGATGTTTGGCTTCAGGAAGAGGCGTGATCACCCTTCGATCAGAGGGCACCTCAGGTCGTTGACCACCTCAACAAGGTGGGGAGCGTACAACCAACGGAGGTTTTTCTTGATTTTTTGTTCTGGCTTCATGTTCTCAATGAGATATGGGTCTTGTTCCTTCATCAAAGAATCGGTCTTTCAAGGGCAGACCTTGAGAAGGTGAACCGCAACGGCAAGGTCATGGGACACCGGTGGAGACGAGCTTTCTTTCTCGTCGCCTTGATGATGCTCACCCCGCTTTCGGGTTGTTTTGGAGAGCAAAACGAAGGTGCAATTGAATCCCTGGACGATGTTTCCATCACCCCCAGCACCCTCATTGGTGGCGTTTTCCAAGGCCTGACGGTCACGGCTGACGCCGATTTATCGGCCTTTGTTCCTTATTTGATCATGAACCCTGAAAACGGGTTTGTGCAGAATTCCACGGTGGTCGATCTGCGGGCCGGAGAGTCCGTTCTGCTGACGGTGCTTGCGCCTCCTCGCACCGATACGGCGGTTGTTCTCTTGGGCGAATACGGACGCGAGGACTGGCCGATTCGCTCCGTTGATGAATCCTGGAGGACATGGTACCAGCGTGACGGGCAAGACCGCTCCGATAACCCCGGCATCACGCGCATCAACGGCGAGAACAGCAGCCTGAACCAGGTCAAGCCCTCCAACACAAGCGGTGGGCCCGCCTTTGCGCTTCGCCTCTCCGTTGAGCGTCCCATGGCACCAGCTTATGGCGAAGCCGACGGAGGACGCCATTCCACAGGGGTTGTCAACGGCAGGACGACCTTCAATTTCTTGTCGTCGCTCACCGACACCTCGCCGGACCCAACCGATGCTGCCGACGGTGCTCTTGGGTACCTCGACCGTTGGGCTGGGCAAGGCAACTTGGCTTACGAAGACGCCGCCCTCCACCTCCGCCAAACACTGGAAAACTTTGGGCTCGAGGTGCGTGTGCAACGGTTCACCTACGATTCATTAACCACAGGGGCGCAAAACCCCGAAGCGTACAACATCTGCGGCTACCGTTACGGTGAAGTTGACCCTGACAAATGGATGGTGTTCGGCGCCCACTTTGACATCGCCCCTCCGGCCAACGCCGCTGTGCTCGACCCGCACGTGTTTGGACGAACCTACGGCACCCGTGTCGGCGCCTACGACAACACCGCCGGCACCAGCATGGTGCTGACCGTCGCCGAAGCGATGGCGAACTACCAAACCCGCAACACCATGGTGTTCTGCCTTTGGTCGGGCGAAGAGGGTGGAAAACGAGGGAGTGACTTTTGGACCGACGAATGGGTCAAGGAAGAGAACCCCAACGTCGAAGTCACGAATTACGTCAATCTTGACATGGCGGGCGTCAACTGGCCGGGTGGCGGTGGCGCCCCTTGCGGCAACAACCACGGCCCTGAGGGCGGGTGTGACCCGCAACCTGAAGTGGACCCTGACGGGTATCCAAAGGACGAGGAAGTTTGGCCCATGCGCGTTTACATTGGCCCAAGCCTCGACCACGATGTCATGAATCAGCCCGAAATGGTCGGACTGGCGATGTGGATTGGCTCCGACGCCATCGGTGTGGAAGAGCAAATGTCACCGCTTTTGGGGGAGGGTCACGCACCTGAAACATGGAAGGTGGACGATTGGATGGCCAAAGACCGGCCTGAAATCATCGTGTACGAAGACACAACGGCTCGCTCGGACCACGCCACGTTCCAGGACAACCTCGGTACGGTCACCATGGGCTTCGGGGGCTTGGTCGACGGTTACTGGTGTTATCACCAGACCTGCGACACGCTTGACGAAATGATCGATTGGATGGACACAACCGGAAAGGATTACGGAGAAGAGCAAAGCGGGACGAGCAACTTGGTGGATGCGTTGGACACCATCACGTGGTGGGCGACCTATTCGTTCTTCCACTTGGATGAAAACCCCATCCGCAATGCGTACTTGTGATCAACGCACCAGCGCCGAAACAGGTTCGGCAACGGTGTAAAGGAGATTCATCGGCGACCACACGCCCGTGAACATCGTGAGTACCAAGGCGGCAAACACAAGCAGGACGCCAAAGAACACCTGCTCGTTCCAATCCTTGACTTTCAAGCCGTCCAGAGGACCGAACGGCAACATGTTGAACAGTCCCAGAATCAAATTTGCACTCAACCAGAACACGCCTGCATCGATGAGCATGGCCTGCCAGACCAGAGACCCGTTCACCAGGTAGGTGGGTTCGAACAACGATGAGACGGAGGCGACGTTGAACGCCCCGGTCAACCCCAAGAGGATGCCCCAAAGAGGGATGCCGACCAGAAACAGCGCAAAATTGGTCAGCGGTCCAGCGACCGCAATGTGCCCGTTTTGGCGGCGCGTGACAAGGCCAGCCACCATGACGGCACCAGGGGCCATGAACAAGAATCCCAAAAACAAGGAAAGCAATATACCGAACTGCAACCCTTTGGGGTCAGCTCGAAATTCTGCCCAGCAGCCGTGTTTTTTGGCCACAAGTTTGTGTCCTATTTCATGAAACAAAAAGGCTGGACCGATGGCGATGAACATCACGGGCATCGACAAGAAGAGCATCAACAGCCACGAGGTCATGCCCATGGAGGAAAGCCCACCCAGGCCTCCGACGGCCATGAAACCCAGAGCCAAAGTGAATGCGCCCATAGCGAGCCGGAGGTGTTCTTTCTCGGTGTCGCTGAAGTGCCAAAGTCGGCCGGTGTGGTGTTTGGGCTGTTCCCACGTTTCTTGACCCAGAAACTGCATGAGGGCCCCCGTGAGGGGAGACGATGGCTCGTAACGGACGGAACCGCTGGATGCGTGCACGCGATGGATTCGAGGGGGGCTTCGTTCTGCATCGAACGGGTTGTTCTTGAGCATGTCAGCTCGAGGGTCGCGTTTGCCCATGGGACAACCACACACCGGTCAACCTTGAATCCTCGTGTCCGAGGGTTCTTGTGGAAGAAAACAATGGCGTGCTGGGAACACCATGGCCATGCCGAGGAAAGCCATGCAAGCGTTGGGCTTCCAAGCCTGCTGCCTGCGTTGCGATGCGGACGACGCCCCTGGACTTGAGCGGTGCACAGGCTGCATTCAGCACCATCGCAGCGTTCGGGAAACGCTGGCTGCGGCGCCTCCGGACGACCCGTTGTTCCAACTCGCCAAGGAAATTATGGCCATGGCAGCTTCACCGGAACGTTACACCCATGACGATGTTCATGGAGATGTTCTGGTGCAGCAGCAACGTTTGGCGGCGGCTTTGGTGGCTCCATCTAGCCCGCTCACGGGCGATGATGTCGCTTCAGCTTTCGAGGCCCGACGAAGTGCACCGAAGACGAACATCCTGAGAGATGTGGCCAACCAGAACCCTTGGACAGACAAGGGGTTTGATGCACACGATGCAAAATCCCTTGCAGAAACCACATGGTCGGACGAAGATCACAACTCGACGACGTACGGTGCACGAACCGTACCGAGCAAGCCGATTCAGCCGGTTGACCGAAGCGACCGATTGGGTGAAGACACGGCGCTCACGGACCGGGTCCATGCAGCGGCATCCACCGACGAAGCGGATGAAGAGACGGCTGAAATCTTCGAAGCCATCGCCTTCAAGGAACGGCAGCGCAAGCGCAGCGAGTTGAAATCGGCCATGGACGACATCAAAGAACTGGTGGATGACGACTTGGAGTTCTGATCACAACACGTTGTCGGAGAAGGTTCTGGACGCTTGCGCTTCCCCCAGTCGGTAAGAGAAGCGTTGCGTTCCCTTCCCTTTGGATTTCTTGCCCAAGAACTCCACGTGGCCGATTTCGGCAAGGTTGGTGACGTGGGTTCCGGCACACGGGCACATGTCCAGACGGTCGCCTATCTGAATCACACGGAGCTGCTTCACGCTGTCGGGAAGCAAATCCATGTTTGTCCGGTCCGGGGGCATGATGGCGTTGATGGCTTCTCGTGTCATGACCGATTCCGTGACCGGCAGGCCTTCATCGATGCGTTGATTGGTCGTCGAAATCAACCGTTCTAACATCGCCTCATCAAACGAGATGGGATTGAAATCGATGCGAGACCGATCGGCGTGAATCTGGTTCCCGACGGTTCGCACGCCATCGAACAGGTCGTAAACGAGACCACTGACCAGGTGTTGGGCGGTGTGCATGCGCATCCGAGCGTAACGGGTTTCCCAATCAATCGTTCCTCGGACTTCGTCCCCCACTTCCAGTTGATGTTCACCCTGAAGGGTGTGTTGAACAGCCCCTCGCCCCCGAACCTCCTGAACTTCAACCGTTCCGTTCGGCCCGGACAGTGTCCCCGTGTCCCAGTGTTGCCCCCCGCCCAACGGGTAGAAAAGCGTCCTGTCGAGCACGACGCTGGCGCCGTCAACGGCGGTCACGGTTGCGTCAAACCGTCGATGGTAACCGTATTCAAGGTCTTCGAGGTAGAGTTTGACCGTCATGCCCGCACCATGGAGCAGGGGATGAAGAGGTTTGCTCACTCGGCGACGGGTTGCACGTGGCCGAAATCTTCCAAGAGGCCGGCGTGTTTTGCATCCGAGCCGTCAATCACAATGGCGGGAGTTTTCCACGCCACTGCAAGGGCAACGGTGGAATCCCAAAGGGCTCGAACAAAACCAACCTCTTCGTATTCCCAGCCGCGCTCCTCAGCGTATTCCTTGACGATAGGGGCCGCCTTGGGGAGGTTAAAATGCGAAAGGGCCGGCAAGAGGTGATGTTCGATTTGGTAGTCGAGTCCCACGAAAAAGAACGAACCGACGGGCCCGAGTTTGATGCGGCGTCCGGTTTCGATTTGAAGCCGCCAATTTTCGTCGTACTCCATGACGATGGGTCGTCCAGCGTGGCCGACAATGAAAATGGCAGTCAGATAAACGCCCACGCTCGCCCAGAGCAAGACGTAGAATCCAACCGTCACCTGCCAGGAAAGGCCGAGCAGAACGGGCAACACGAGCCAAAGGAAGAAGTGGGCCACGAGGAGTGACACGTCCAGCAACCACATCTTGTTGAACCGGTTTTTCTTCGCAACAAAAGGTGCCTTGATGATGTATTTGATGCCGTCATATCGCATCAAATGACCGACCAGCGGCGTGATGATGGGCCAGAAAATGTAGGCTTGGAGGTACTTTTGGAAAAATTGTCGAAAGCGCCCGCTGGTCGTGTACTCTTCCTGGGAAAAGGTCAGCGGCCACGAGTAAATGTCGGGATCCTTGTCGATAACGTTGGGGTGAGCGTGGTGTTTCATGTTGTGCTTCTCTCGCCAATAATTCATCGAAAGTCCAGAAAAGAGCGGGAAGGCCAGCGAAGCCAACGTCAGGTTGCCAGCTTTGCTCTTGCAGGCGGAAGAGTGGACGCCTTCGTGGCCAATCATCGCAATGGTCGTGGTGAACAGACCGGTGAGCGGGAGCAAAACCAAGCCCCATTTGAGCGGGAGGGCGATGTGAGCAGTGTACAAACCACCAACCACGGCGAGCAAGACAAGAATTTTTGTCCAGGATTTCGCTGTTGGTTTGTCCAAAAGCCCCTTTTCCTGCAATTTTTTGCGCAAATCTGCCATCGGATGTGCTCCCATTTGCATCACCAACGCCGAGGCGTTCTGTCCCGTGCTACAAAGTGGAGACTAAGAAAGTGGTGTTTGTCGGCACACCTGATGGGCCTGTTCACACGACATGGGATATAAACGAACGAGCCCGACGAACTGCAGCGTCAAACGAAAGTTGCTCTGGGTGTTCCTGAAGAGACGCTTCGTAGGTCTCTAGGAAGCCGTGTTGCGGTACCCAACCTGGCTTCGTTGGCCACCACAATTCCGCAACACCATCGCTGCGGCGAAGTTCAAGCGAAGCGTTGGTCCCTTCCATGAGGTCCGATTGAAGAACAAGCCCTCCAAACCACGGCGTTGTCGAATCCATGGTGTAAGGTAGAGTACACTCGGGCAGAACACGATGTTCCAAATGACCCGGTTTCGAAGTGCTTGGGTAAGTAAAATCGATCAGAAGATCCACGTGGAGGTTGGAGGGGAAATCTCGTTCGTTGCTTGACAGTTGAATCTCGACGCCGTCTTTCAACGATTGACATTCCAAAATACGGGTTCGTGGGAGGCAATGAACCCCTAAAGCAACGGCCCGGTGAGCGAGAAATTTCACAACCCATTCCGTACGAAATGCCCAACCGATTGGGTTGGAACAAAGCGTCAAGAAACGTTGTTGTTCTTCAGTAAAATATTCTGAAAAGAGGGTCATGTTCTCAACGTAGCCAGGGTATTGAACGGGTAAACCAATTTCTGCTTCGATTTCAAAGATATGTATTTGATGGCCTGCCTTTTGTAACTCAAGAGCGAGCAAAAGGCTCTCTAAAGTCCCACCAACCAACCCAATCTTCATGACGATTCCTTCTGTATCAATTCCAGGGCAAAGACCGGACAAGAGGGGATGCAAAGTCGACAATGGGTGCAATGTTCTTCATCAACATAGACCATTCGATTTGAGAGATGAAGCACGTCCACTGGACATAAGGCAATGCAAGCTCCGCAACCAAAGCACCGATCCTCCGAGACAACGAACCGGTGGTCTGGAAGGCGGGCCATGACCCTTGGAAGATTTCTCTGTTCAAGGACACTTCGCTCTCGATTGGAAATCAATGTTGTTCAGATTTCAATTAAAAAAGAGACCGTTGCCTATACCCCCTTGTTTCCAGTGGAGGGTTTTTTGATGTCTGCATATCGAACGAAGGAAAGGAAGGAAAATTCGGAACGAAGAAAACCCGCTGGATATGGTCGCGAGAAGTTAATCAAGTTTAGGAACAAAAAAATCAGAGAATATGTTCACCAATCCCAACGAACAGGTTCCAGTGGAAGCATAGGGGTGTTACCCACATCTTCATTTGAGATTGGGTGGACCGATACCCATGGTCCTTTACGCTCCAGGTCGGACGAGTTCATATCCTGAAGAACCACCAACCTCAGGGTTACGGTTTCATTATCTTGGAGGGGGAGACGAAGTTGGTAACGTAGGAATCGTCCTTGAAGATGCCAATGGAACCCGAATTCTCCTTGACTATGGTCTCGCACCGACATCACCGCCACGATACCCATCTGAAGCTCCGCCGATTCATGACGCCATCATCACCCACTCCCACATTGATCATCTCGGCATGGCTCCCTGGCTTTGTGCTCATCACCGAACCCGACTTCATGGAACTTCCATCACGGCCCAATTGTCTGAAATGATGTGGCACGATTGTTACAAAGTCAGTTCAATTGAAAAATATCCACTGGCATGGGACAAGCGGGACATTGACACCGCCCTCGATTCGTGGTACGTTCATGATTTCGGAAAATCATGGAAGCATCATGATTGGACGATGACGCTTCATCCGGCGGGTCATATCCCGGGTGCAGCCATGCTTCACATCTCCTTGCCGTTCACCAGTGTTTTGATGACTGGGGATTTTGACACACGCGATTCGCCTCTCGTTGCTGGCGCTCGACCCGTCAAAGCAGAAGTGTTGTTCGTTGAGGGAACCTACGGTGGACGAGACCATCCGGAAAAATCACAAGAAGTTCAACGCTTCATCGACGCCGTCGAACGGGTGGTAAAATCCGGTGGAAAAGTCCTCATCCCTGCCTTTGCAAACGGACGGACACAGGACGTTGTGATGTTGTTGCATCGTCATCTTCCTTGGTTGGACGTTCATGTTGACGGCATGGGAAAACGAGTCGCGAAAACCCACCTCGAACACCGTTCAATGTTGCGAGACGGTGCAGCTTTGGAACGAGCTTGGCGCTGGGCAAAGCAAGTTTCGAGCAAGTCGGACAAGAAAAAAGCGCTTGCTGCGGACGTGATCGTCACCACCTCAGGAATGTTGGACGGCGGACCAGCGCTTTGGTACCTGAACCGTCTACGCCATGACGCGAAGAATGCGGTTTTCTTTACCGGATATCAGGCGCGCGACACCGGTGGGCGACGTTTGTTGGACAGTGGGACCGTCGAAATTTACGGCAACACGGTCGAAATAGACCTGGAATTGCTTCAGTTTTCGTTCTCCACTCATGCAGGCCACCAAGAGATTCTGGATTTTGCCAAAGCTTGCGAAGCGAAACATGTGATTGTCTATCACACCGACCCAAACCATGCCCGGCCTCCGCTGGTCGACGCTTTGGAAGCCCAAGGCCACACCGTCCACCAACCGGTGAACGGCGAATCCTACATCTTGGACTTTTGAAGAAAGGAAGCGAAGCGATTGAATACATCCACGCTTAGGGAGGCAACGAGTCACATGGCGAGGAAAGCACCTTCCGGCGGCAAGAAAGGGAAAAAGAAGCGCAAAATGCGCTTGTCCCTGAAGCAATCGAAAATGAACACGAGCACCGACAAGTACAGCGATTCGCTCGGTTGGTCTCAAGATGTCGGTCGCACACTCGCCGATGCTCCCGCACCCAAAGGACCCGAGACGCTCAAGGTCCAATGCGATATGTGTGGCTCAATGTTGAAGATCCCCAAACCCAAGCGGTCAAAGTACACCGTGACTTGCACGTACCCAGAATGCGGTCATGAAATGAAATTCGATTAAAATGCGTCCACCTTTCGGACCGTTGCTGGTCACGGCCCTCCTTCTCTCGGGGTGCCTCGGCTTACAGGAGGGTTCAGCCGATGCCGACTTCCGGTTGGCGACCACCACGTCCTTGCGCGATTCCGGCTTGTTGGATGTCTTGGTCGAGGAGTTTGAAACCCTGCACGGCATTGAAGTTGAATACGTCGCTGTGGGCACCGGGGCGGCGCTCAATCTCGGTGCAAACCGTGATGTCGACGCCCTCATCGTCCATGCCCCGGAACAAGAGGAGGAGTTCCTCGCACAAGGTCACGGTGTGAACCGAACTGAAATCGCTTGGAATGCCTTTGTTTTGCTTTCACCGGTCGACCTTCCCGAAACGCTGATGGAAGCCTTTTCCTTCATCGTTGAGACGGAACACTGCTTTGTCTCCCGAGGTGACAATTCCGGAACCCACATGAAAGAACAGGCGGTTTGGGAGCACCTGGCCAACACCACTTCGCTTGAATTGGTGGAGGACATCAACGGCTTGCATCCGAAAGGCGATTGGTACCGCTCCATCGGCCAAGGCATGGGGGCCACCATCAACATGGCCGATGAAAAAGGATGCATCACCCTCTCAGACAGGGGAACGGCCCTTCACTTTCTTCCAAACATCGACCTGATGCTCCACGAGTACGACGACCCCTTTGTCCACAACCCCTACGCCTATCTCCCGGTCACGGGAGGCAACAGCGAAGCATCGGCCAAGTTCCTGGACTATTTGATGAACGAAGGGCGGCAAACCATGGCGACCTACACCATCAACGGCGAGCCGGCCTTCTATGTCTAGACGATTTGCTCTGCGGTGTTGTTGAGCATCGATGCAGCATAAGGGTCATCGTGATCGATCGGAACACCGTCCCTCAGCACGATGATGCTATCGGCAAGGCGGCGGGCTTGGGAGATGCTGTGGGTGGCCAGGACGATGCACACGCCCCCCCGTTTCAACCGAAGAAGTTCGTTTTCAATGGTTTGGACGTGCATCCAACCAAGGTTGGCCGTACACTCGTCAAGCAACAACAAAGATGGGGCCAAACTCAATTGTCGGGCAAGAACCAACCGCTGACGCTCCCCCCCGGAGAGCTCCGTCGTCGACTGATTTGCTTTTTCTTCAAGGCCAAACAAGCGAGCGTACGCTCGCCCTGAAGCAGGAAGGTCAGGGTACCACGTGGACGGAAGCATGAGTTCAGCCCCGACCGTGGTGGAGAAAACGACGGGTTGTTGTTGGACATACACACAATCGCCTGGGCCACAAGCCACCATCTCCTCATCCAAACCGGCCAACCATCGCAGAAGCGTGGTTTTTCCCGCACCGGATTCGCCCACAACCGCCGTCACGGTCCCGGGCGCAAGCTCCAATTCAACGCCGTGCAGCAGTTTGATGCCTCCTTTTTCCACCGAACATCGCTTTTCGACCCGTTCGTCCCAAGCTTGGGGTTCAGGCAACGCGCTTCCTTCGAGCGCAACGGTTTTCAGGCGACGCTTGGTTTGCACCAAGGACGCCAAAGCCACCAACATGAGGGAAAGGGCGAGGAGCAAAACACCGAGAAGACCGGCGATGCCCATGTTGCCTTTGGAGGTTTCAAGGACGATGCTGGTGGTCATCACGCGTGTCTTTCCCGCGATGTTGCCGCCCACCATGATCACCGCCCCCACTTCGGCGATGGCTCGACCAAAGGCGAGAACAATGGCATGATACACACCGTTCTGCGCAAGTTGAATTTCCATTCGTAAACGCATCTTTTCGCCGATGCCGAGGGTGGACAACGTGTCGCTGTACGCTTTTCCCACGCTCTCAAAAGCGGTCCACGAACCGCCCCAAACCAAAGGAAAGATCAACACGGTTTGTGCAACGATCATCGCTTCAACCGTAAACAACAAATCAAGCCCACCAAACGCGCCGGATTTCGAGAACAGGGAATAGATGAACACACCAACAACAACCGGCGGTAATCCGTACAGAGCCGTTACAACGGTTTTGAGTTTCCCAAAAAACGCATGCGACTGTCGCGCACACCAGGCCCCGAGCGGCACCCCCATGAGGGCCGCAAGAAAGGTGGCTGTACCGCTGGTGAGAAAGGTGGTTTGGATGGCCTGCCACACCGCAACGCTATCCACCATGCTCTTGCATGAACGAGCCCCCCATCATTCTACCGTTACCGCCAGCCTCAAGCGGGGACGGCGTCTCGCAAATCACGGATGGTCACGAGCGTTGGCTCGTGAACGACATCAAGCAGCAGGTGAATTCCATGTCTGAAACTCCGTATTTTATCCAACTCGACGAAGCCCGAGCCCTGTGCCGAAAAACACCGCCATCGTTGACCGTCGAACACGTTTCGCTGGACGAGGCCCATCAGCGGACCCTGGCCGCCGATTTGGAAAGTTTGGTGAACGACCCGCCGTTTGACAACTCCTCAATGGACGGGTTTGCGTGCAAATTTGACCCTGAAGCCAACTACCCTCTCTCGCTTGACGTGCTTGGAACGCAAGCGGCGAGCGGTGATAACCCGACCCTCACCATCGAGGGCGGGCAAGCTGCCCGAATCATGACCGGGGCGCCCATGCCTCCCGGAAGCGATGCCATCCTCCCCATCGAAATGTGCACCGTTTCAGAGGACGGCCTAACCGTGGTGTTGAACGAAGCCCCGAAACCCCATTTTGTCAGGAAACAAGGCGAAAATTTGCAGCAAGGAAGCATCGCTCTTTCCCAGGGAAGTTACCTCACACCGGCTCGTGTTGGGTTGTGCGCCACGATGGGACATGCAACCGTTCCTGTTTTTCGTCGACTCAAAATGGGCATCGTTTCAACAGGCGACGAACTCAAATTTCCCGGAGAACCTCTTCAGCACGGCGAAATTTACGAGTCCAACTCCTTTGGCTTGGCTGGCTTGGTTCGATGGTTGGGACATGAACCGGTTCGGTACCAAGCCGTCGCCGACTCGATGGAAGGCTTGCGCACCGCCCTCAACGCGGCCTCGGAGGAATGCGATGTCGTGCTGACCTCAGGCGGCGTCTCCATGGGGGAGTTCGATTATGTCCGACGCATCATGGAGACGGAGGGTGAAATTCATTTTTGGCGAATGAAAATTCGACCGGGGTCGCCACCGTTGTTTGGGTTGTGGAACGGCACGCCAATTTTCGGTCTGCCAGGAAATCCCGTTTCGAGCCACGTCGTGTTTCGCATGCTGGTCGCCGATTACGTGCGCCACTCGCTTGGCAGCGACGGGCCGAAAGAATGGACGGTTCGAGCGAAACTGTGCGACCGCGTCAAGTCCACCATGGATTGTGTGACCTTGCGCCGCGTGGAACTCGTCTCAACCGACGAAGGCATGATGGCGTATCAGCCCAAACATCAAGGGTCTGGCAACCTGGACAGTCTGGCCAGCGCAAGCGGCCTCACCATGCTTCAACCGGGAGAAATCGGCGAGGTTGGCGAATGGATTGATGTGCTGGTGCTCTAGGCGACCATCATGGAGGCGAGGGTTGAACGGGACGCCACCCTTCTCACCGTCTTGCAAGAACTCCACGCCCAATCCAGCACCTCCACGCTGCGAAAAATGCTGACACAGGGGCGCGTCACGGTCAACGACGAGGTGGTTCATCGGGCCAAACATCCCGTCACCACGGGGGATACGGTTCGGGTCCTTTCCCGAGCCAAAGCCGAGGACATCACGCCTCCACCGGCACCCGCATCTGTTGACATAGATGTGCTGTATGAGGACGAAACCCTCCTGGTGGTGAACAAACCCGCTCACCAACTGTCCGTGGCGACCGACCGTTTGGAAGCGGACACCTTGCACAGCCGCTGCGTTGACCACGTCCAACAAACCAACCGAAACGGCTGGTGCTTCATCGTCCATCGTTTGGACCGAGAAACATCGGGCGTGATGGTGCTGGCGAAAACCAAAGAAGCCAAACGGGAGCTCCAATCACAATTTGCTGACCGGACCGTTCACCGGCTCTATCTTGCCCTGGTTGAAGGCCACCCACGGCCCGCATCAGGGACGGTCCGAACCTGGCTCATGGAAGACAAACACCTCAATGTCAAAGCGGTCAATCCAGAACATCCTCAAGGAAAAGAAGCCGTTTCCCACTACAGCGTGACGGCATCCGATGAAACAACCTCGCTGGTCGATGTGATGATCGAAACCGGCCGCCGTCACCAAATCCGAATGGCCATGCAACACCTTGGAACACCGGTTGTGGGTGATGAGCGACACGGAGCAACCTCCAATCCGCACGGGCGCATCATGCTCCACGCCAACGCCTTGGAATTCCTTCATCCCGACACCGACGACCCCGTTCGTTTTGAAGCACCGGTGCCCCGAGGATTCACGCCCCGAGGGGAGTCAGGGGGCGTCTCCCGGACGAAGGGAAGCAGGACTTGAAGAACCGTTGGCCGCTCGTCAAACCCGAGGTCGCCCGATGCAACAAGGTCAGCAGGAGGGTTGGATTGAGGTTAAAGGGGCCCGAACCCACAACCTGAAAGACATCTCGGTGAACCTTCCAAAAGGCAAGTTCGTGGTCATTTCAGGGGTTTCGGGTTCCGGGAAATCGAGTCTTGCATTTGACACCCTCTACGCCGAAGGGCAACGTCGTTACGTGGAGAGCCTCTCATCGTATGCCCGCCAATTTATTGGCCAGATGAAGAAAGCCGATTGCGATTCCATTGAAGGCCTGTCACCGGCAATTTCCATCGACCAGAAACAAGGCAGCCACAACCCCCGTTCAACGGTGGCCACGGTCACGGAGATTCAGGATTATCTCCGACTGCTCTGGGCGCGTGTTGGAAAACCTCACTGCCCCACATGCGGACAAGAGGTGGCTCGGCGAACCGTCCAAGAAATCGTTGATGACGTGTTCTGGCAGATGGAGGGCCACGCCGTGGCCGTTTGGAGCCCTGTGGTGAGGGCTCGGAAAGGAACCCATGCCGAGTTGTTTCGCCAACTAGTTGAGCAAGGCTACCTTAACGGTCGGGTGAACGGGCACGAGACCTCCTTTGAGGAGCCGCCCGTGCTGGATAAAAATTTCAGACACGACATCGACGTTCGCATCGACCGACTGCGTTGCACCCGGGACCGACGGCAACGCCTCACCGAAGCGGTGGAGTCCGCCCTCCGCCTTGGCGGTGGGACCTTGGCTGTTGAAAGCCTCGAACCCCCGAAAGAGACAGCGAAGTTGAGTCCAAACTCAAACGCCATGAACACGAAGCAAGGCCAAACCATCGCCTGGTCCGAAGATTTTGCGTGCCCGGAACACGGCGCCTTCATGCCCGAACTTTCCCCGAGGGTGTTTTCCTTTAACTCGCCCCTCGGCGCATGCGGCACCTGTCAAGGGCTTGGTGTTCAACGCCAATTCAACACCGAACTCATCGTTGACGGGAGCCTCAGCGTGTCCAACGGATGCGTTTTACCATGGAGGCAGTCCATGTCCCCATCGTGGTATCGAAAATTGCTGGAATGCACCTGCGAGCACTACAACATCTCGACCACGCTTCCCTTCGACATGCTTGATGAAGACGAGAAGGACATTTTGCTCTATGGCTCAGGCTCCACCGTCATTCACTTTGAATTCGTTTCAGAAAACGGTTCCCAGTACAAATACAGCAAACCGTGGGAGGGCATCGTTCCTCGGCTTGAGAAAACGTACGCTGAGACCACCTCGGAACGGACGCGGAACCGCCTCATCGCCTGCATGACCGACCTTGACTGTTCGGAATGTTCGGGTGAGAAACTGAATCGGGCCGCGCGCTACGTCACGGTGGGGGGCGTACGCCTTCCTGAAGTGAGCCAGTGCTCGGTTCACGATGCGCTTGGCTTGGTACGAGCGTGGTCGCCTGACGGCGACGGGCCACCCGCAGCCTTCCAAGACGTCCTCGAGACACTGGACGAACGAAGCATGTTCATCGGCAACGAAATCATTCGGGAAATCGAGGGGCGCCTCGGCTTTTTGGACAGCGTCGGTCTTGACTACTTGACGCTTGATCGCAAGGCCAACACGCTCTCGGGTGGCGAAAGCCAACGCATCCGTTTAGCGACCCAAATCGGGAGCCGCCTTACCGGCGTCATGTACGTGTTGGACGAACCCTCCATCGGATTGCATCAGCGGGACAACGACCGTTTGCTCAAGACCCTCCGTGAATTAAGCGATTTGGGCAACACCCTGCTGGTGGTTGAACACGACGAAGACACCCTTCGCCAAGCCGATTGGTTGTGCGACTTGGGGCCTGGGGCAGGTTTGGAGGGCGGCGAAATTGTGGCCAACGGAACACCTGAGGAGGTGATGAAGGTCGAAGCATCGGTCACCGGGGCCTACCTCAGCGGCCGACAATCCATCCCGTGGCCGGATCGTCGGACAAAGCCCAAAAAGAAACACCTTGTGGTCAAAGCCGCTCGCCACAACAACTTGCAGAACGTCGATGCCGCCTTCCCACTCGGATGCATGACGGCCGTCACCGGCGTCTCGGGCTCTGGCAAATCCTCGCTGGTTTCCGGCATCCTTGCGCCGGCCCTCCAACGTGCGGTTCACCGGGCAGAAACGGTCCCGGGACGTCATTCAAGCATTGAGGGCGTTGAACACGTGGACAAGACCATCATCATCGACCAGTCCCCCATCGGGCGGACGCCGCGTTCCAACCCCGCCACCTACACGAAGGTCTTCGATGAAATCCGAAGCCTGTTTGCCGACACCAAACTCGCAAAAGAGCGAGGCTACAAACCGGGTCAATTCAGCTTTAACGTCAAGGGTGGACGATGCGAGGCGTGTTCGGGTGGAGGTTCGATCAAGCTCGAGATGAACTTCCTGCCGGATGTTTGGATCACCTGTGACATTTGCGATGGGAAGCGGTACACCCGCGAGTGCCTCGAGGTGATGTGGAAAGGACGCAACATCCACGATGTTCTCGAGATGCCGGTTGCTGATGCGGTTGAATTCTTCAAAAACCATCGAAAAATTCACCGAACCCTGGAAACCCTCAACGCCGTTGGCCTCGGATACATTCGACTCGGCCAGCCAGCGACGACCCTTTCAGGGGGGGAGGCCCAACGCGTGAAACTTGCAAGCGAATTGCGCCGCATGCCGAACAAGCACACGGTGTACATCTTGGACGAACCTACCACCGGACTTTCGTTAAGCGACGTGGCGAAATTGATTCAAGTGCTTCATCAACTGCGCGACAAAGGGCACACGTTGGTGATCATCGAACATCAACTCGACGTGGTGAAATCTTGCGATTGGGTCATTGATTTGGGTCCGGAGGGCGGCGAACGCGGTGGGCAGGTCATCGCAACGGGAACCCCCGAGGACATCGCTGCAAACAAGAGCAGCCCAACCGGGCATTTCCTCGCCAAAATGCTAAACAAATGAGAGCGCAGACTACAAAGAGCGCATCCAACAACCGAAGCATGTCCTCATGGACACGGTGCACCGTATGGCAATCACACGCGTGGAAGTGACGCCCCGCCAAGGGGAAGGAATGCGCGATGTTCGTGGCGACGTCGTCCGTCGGCAACTCAAAGCCGACCACGGCATTGAGGTCCAAAATGTCCGGACGGTTTGCGGTTATCTCATCCAAGGGAACACCCCGCCCGAAGCCATCACCGCACGGGTGGACGACGTGTTTGCCGACCCGATCATTGAACATGGAGCGACCAATTCACTGTTGCTTTCCTCTCCCCTCTTCAACGACGCCCCCGACGGGGTGATTTCGGTCGGTTTCAAACCAGGTGTGACCGATAACCCTGGAAAGGCAGCAACGGACGGCTACCTCACGTTGTTTCCCGATGACCGGGAAGCACGCATCGCCACGTACATCACCTACGCTTTCTACGGTCTGCCGGACAGCTGCGACCTCCATTGGCTTGCAGGGACCCTGCATAACAACCTCATTGAACGCGCCCTTGTGGCGACGGAAGAAGCGTGCAAAGCGCAGGCTTGGCCGCAACTTGACTACCCCACGCCACCCGAACAAGTGTTCATCGAACCGCAGGCTGTGAACCTCGAAGTCAGCGATGAGGAACTCGAATCCATCTCAACCAAAGGGTTGCTCGCGCTCAACCTCTCCGAGATGCAAGCCATTCAAGCCCATTATCGAGACGAGGCCACGCAGGAGGTCCGTGAGACCGTCGGGATTTCACCAAACGCACCCACGGACGTTGAACTGGAGTGCCTCGCTCAAACTTGGAGCGAGCATTGCAAACACAAAATCTTCGCCTCCAAAATTCATCACGTGGATGAAGAGACGGGCGAAGACACGGTGATTGATTCCCTGTTCAAAACGCACATCATGAAACCCACGCACGACATGCAAAACGAGGTGGATTGGTTGTTGTCGGTTTTCCACGACAATTCCGGCGTCATTGCTTGGGACGACGAATGGAGCGTTTGCATGAAAGCCGAAACCCACAACTCCCCCTCGGCCTTGGACCCGTACGGCGGCGCCATGACCGGCATCGTGGGCGTGAACCGCGATATTTTGGGCACCGGATTGGGCGCTCGCCCCATCGCCAACACGGATGTGTTTTGTTTTGGACCTCCTGACTGGGAAGGGGCGTTGCCCGACAACCTGTTTCATCCCTCTCGCGTTCTGCGGGGGGTTCATGCCGGGGTACGGGTGGGAGGAAATGAATCCGGTATCCCCACGGTGAACGGCGCCATCGTCTTTGACGACCGATACATCGGGAAACCCCTCGTGTATTGCGGCACCGTCGGCATCATGCCTCGCACCCTTTCCGACGGTCGCCCCTCTCACGTGAAGACCCCGGTTGCAGGCGACATCGTCTACATGGTGGGCGGTCGCGTGGGTTACGACGGCATTCACGGAGCGACCTTTTCGTCCCTTGAACTGACCGAGGAATCCCCCTCAAGCGCCGTGCAAATCGGGGACCCCATCACGCAAAAGAAGATGCTCGACATGGTGCTTGAGGCGAGGGACGCAGGCCTCATTTCTTGCATCACCGACAACGGTGCAGGAGGGCTCTCTTCCTCGATCGGCGAAATGGCGGAATACACCAACGGGTGCGAAATTGACCTCGCCAAAGTCCCCCTCAAGCAAGCCGGCCTCTCTCCATGGGAAATCCTGGTCTCCGAGAGTCAAGAACGGATGACCATTGCGGTTCGGCCTGAAGACCAACCCGCCTTTGAGGCCCTCGCACGCCTGCATGAGGTGGAAGCGACGCCTGTTGCCACCTTCACTTCCACCGGCGTGTTCCACGTTCGTTACAACCAAACCACGGTGGCCTACTTGCCGATTGCATTCCTGCACGACGGGGTGCCCCAACTGGAGCTTGAATCGGCTTGGACGCCCCCGAGCCACCCAGCCTTTGTCGCCCCAGAACATGCGGACCACACCCACCTTCTCGTTCAAATGCTTCAGCGCCCCAACATAGCAAGCAAGGAAACCTGGGTCCGCCAATACGACCACGAAGTCATCGCACAAACGGCCGTGAAACCCTTCGTTGGGGTTGAGCGGGACGGTCCGGGCGATGCAGGCCTCATCGCGCCCCTTCACGGCAACCCACACGGCCTGGTCATTTCATGCGGCATCGCTCCTCGTTATGCGGACATTGACGCCGGCGCCATGGCGGCCGCAGCCATCGACGAGGCGGTCCGCAACGCTGTTTGCGTGGGTTTGGACGTTGACAAGATGGCGGGGTTGGACAACTTTTGTTGGCCGGACCCCATCGAGTCGGCCAAAACCCCTGACGGGCGGTTCAAACTCGCCCAACTCGTTCGTGCGAACCGGGAGTTGGAGCGGGTGTGCCGTGCGTACCGCCTGCCGTGCGTGAGTGGTAAAGATTCGATGAAAAACGATTACGGAACCGGTCCAGACAAGATCTCCATCCCGCCAACCTTGCTGTTCTCCCTCTTCGGAGACCATCCCGACGTCCGCTTCACCGCCACCAGCGATTTCAAGCAGCATGGAGACCGAGTTTACCTGGTGGGGTCTTCGAAGCAAGAATTGGGAGCCTCAGAGTTGGCGTTCATGTTGAGAGAAGAGGGGACATCGCCCGGGATAGGGGGCACCGTCCCCCAACTTGAAGCGCCCGAGGACCTGCTCGCAACGTACAGAGCCCTCTCCTCCACCATTCGCCAAGGCCTCGTCCGAACAGCCCACGATTGCAGCGAGGGAGGGCTCGCCGTCGCCCTTGCAGAAATGTGCATTGGTGGTCGCCTGGGTGCCGAAATCGACCTTGATGGGACCGGTGAAGGCGACCTTTGGGGCCGTCTGTGGGGGGAATCCTTGGGGCGCATTGTGGTCGCCGTTGCTCCAGAACACGAAGCGGCGTTCAAAGCGGCGATGAAAGGGCACCCGCTCACCGTTCTTGGCATGGTCACCGAAACCAACCATCTTGTGATTGTGGACGGCGACGAAGGGATTGTTTCCTCACCGGTGATGGCGTTGGTTGAGGCTTGGAAAGGCACGTTGGACATGACGGGAGGTGTTGCTTGATGACGCCTCACGTTGCCGTCTTGTTTGGATTTGGCATCAATTGCGACCATGAAACAAAAGCCGTTTTCGAGCTCGCAGGTGCAACAGCAGAACGGGTTCACGTCAACCGTTTTGTCTCTGGCCAAACCGCATTGGAAAACTTCGACATCTTGGCCGTTCCCGGAGGGTTCTCTTTTGGCGACCATCTCGGCAGCGGGCGCCTTCTCGGCAACCGAATGCGGTTCGCCATGCGAGACGCTTTGCGCTCGTTCGTTGATGCTGGAAAACCGATCATCGGCATTTGCAACGGGTTCCAAGTCTTGGTGAAAACCGGCCTCTTGCCTGGCCCTGAGGCCGGGAAGTCTCCCGATTTCATTCAACGGGCCAGCCTCACCCTGAACGACAGCGGACGATACGAAGACCGTTGGGTGACGCTGGAGTTTAACCCCGAAAGCCCGTGCATTTGGACAAAAGGGATGACTCGCATGGAATGCCCCGTGCGGCACGGCGAAGGCAAATTTGTCATGCCCTCGGTGCAGGACCTGGACCGACTTGCCGCCCACCAACAGATAGCGGTGCGATACGTTGATCCAGCCGCTCCTGGAGGGAGCGAACCGAACGACTCGGTTCTGCCTTATCCGATCAGCCCGAACGGTAGCATGCGGAACATTGCGGGGATCAGCGACAGCACCGGCCTCGTGTTCGGTTTAATGCCCCATCCAGAGGCCATCTATGCACGATGGCTCCACCCCAACCACACCCACCCGTCGTCAAAGCCGACAGGAAATGGATTGGACGGCTGGGAAGGGGAAGGCCTGCAGATGTTTCGAAATGCTGTGGAGCATGTCAAAGCCAACCATCGGGGCTGAACCATGTCCGAGAGGGCGCGTCGAACCTCCATCGACGCTCTTCGTGGCCTCGCCGTTGGCTTGATGGTGATGGTTCATGCAGCGGCAACATGGACGCCCGCCAACGCCTCTAATCTCTCGATTTTGGCCATGGTGATCTCCGGTCTGGGGGGGCTCGCAGCGCCGTTGTTTGTGGTGTTGTTTGGTTGGGGGCTTCTTCAGCGGGAGCGCAGCCGGTCCGAGCGATGGCGCCAAGCCTTGTTTCTCACGCTCTGTCAGATGGTTGTCAACCTCACTGCGCCGCATTTGTTTCAACCCTTTACGCCGGGCGTGCTTTCGTTGATGGCGTTGATGGTCTTGCTGGAACCGTGGTGGTCTTCGCCTCTCAGAAACGCTCGGTCACCCTCCTGGATGTTTGTGCTCTACGCTTTCTGCATCCTTGCCCTTGTTGGAGTTGGCGAGCCGTTGCAGGGTCCATCAGCCTGGAACGACCGCGTCGAAACAACCGGTTTTTCTCAGTGGGTTTCGCACCTGCTCCTCACCGGCACTTACCCGTTCCTGCCATGGGTCTTGTTTGGTGCCTTTGGCACCATGATCGCCCTTCAACCGGAACGCCGGCGGCTGATCACCGTCTTCGCTACGGGCCTGCTCGTGTCGTTTGTCATTCTCGGTTACGCCCTGCTCACCGGTACCGTTTGGGCGTTGCCGACGGGCGACGCAATGCTCACGTTCTTCCCAGCGAACGGACCGTTCTTGATCGCCGCTCTCACCGGCGTGTCGTTGCTGTGGTTGGTCGTTGACAGATGGTCTTGGTTTCACGGGCTGGCCGGGTCTGGCCGGTGCAGCCTCTCGCTCTACGTGGCTCACTTTGTTCCGTTGTATTGGCTTCACGCCTTGGATGAACAGGGAGGCTGGGGATTGCACACCGCTGTGGTGGCCACCGTGGCGTACACGGGGTTTTGGTTGTTGCTTGGAACGTTTTGGTGGAAACGGATGCCTCACCTCACCTTGGAGGCGGCATGGCGTCGTTGGAGCCGACCTTCGTTAGCGAGCCAACAGCATCGTGTAGGCTTCGAAAGCGTAGAAAACTGAAAATCCAAACATGACCATCCCGCACCCTGCAAGCAAACGTCGGTACGCTGGACCGGAGAGGCCATCGCTTGCTCGATGAACAAACCAGGCCACGCCGACCTTCGTCAGCATCAAGCTGGTGAGGAAGGACACAGCGTACGCAATCGGAGCGAGGAATTCAACGTCCACGACCGAGGCCATAAGGGGGCCGCCAATGAGAAACCAGAAAACGTAGACGTTTGGGTTCAGTAGATTGGTCGCAACGCCTCTGAGAAACGATGCGGTGGGCCGAGGCGGTTGCTCTGTTCCGATGACCGTTGGGTCGAGGTGAAAGCATTCCACGCCCATTTTGGTGAGGAAGAGCGCCCCTGCGACGGTGATGGCGAACAGCACCGAAGGGTTCGATGCCATCCACGCCGCAGCAAAGAGGCTCAGAACCACCAGCGGCCCGTCGGAGAAGATCGGGGCCGCCGCTGTCCATGCGCCCGCACGAAAACCCCCGGAGAGGGTTTCTCGAATCACCATCGTCAGCAACGGTCCGGGCTTCAGCCCTTCAACCACACCAAGCGTCGTACCGGCCGCAGCCAAGCCAAGAACAAGGTTGACCTCCATGGAGGCAGCCCCTCACGTCTTGCCTAAAGCATGTGCCTGAGTCGTCGACAACCGGGGAGGCAAGGTGGCTGACGCCACCCCGCCTCGGGGGTTGTGGAGAACCGTGGGTTGGTCTCACTCGGCAGCTGCCAAGGCTTCGGTAGCCTTCTTAGCACCCATCCAAGCGACAACACCAAACCCGATCTTGTTGATCATGTCAGCGATGTTGTACAGAACAGCCATCACTTCGATGTCAACAGCGGTCGAGACGCCTGCGGTTGGGTTGAACAAGTAACCGAGAGGGTAGATGATCCAGCCGACCACGATGAAGTAGCGGAGGGCGTTGGTGCTCCAGAGGAGCTCAGGAGCAATCTTGCTGTTGTCGACACCTTTGCCTGACGACCAAGGGGTACCGGTTGCAACGATGATCATGGCCCAGCCGACACCACCGAGGATGAGGCCGAGCATGCCGTCAATGGCGCCGGACTCGCCGAGGTAGCCGAAACCGATCATGATGAGGGCTCCAGAGAAACAAACGCCGGTGAAGCCCATGCCGAGGAACTTGGCATCGGTGATGGCTTCTTTGCCCACCAGCGAGGGGAACTTGAGGGCCATCAAGGGGACGGTGATGATCCAGTCCATGTATCGGTACTCAATGGAGACGGTACCGAGGTCGGTGTAGACACCGCGCATGTAGTAGTAGTGGAAGGCGGCGATACCGACAATCAGGGCCGAGATGGTCATGGTCGTTCGGTATTGTGGTGCCACGGAGCTTCGCTCTGCCATAAAGAAGACAAAGGCAGCACCCATGGAGATGTAGCCGACGAAGAAGAGGAAGAACGTGATGAGACCGAGGGTGTCATCAGCGTACTTCGCCGACGGGTCGACAATTTCCGCCGCACTGACCGTTCCGGCCATTGCGAGGGCAAGTGTGGCAATCAAAAGCAGGCTCGTTGTTTTCGAGAAATTTTCAGTTTTCATGGTTCTCATTCGGTCCACCCTCTCATTGAGTATATAAATGGGTGTATTTTTGCTAACTTTCGCGCGCTGTTTCTAACGGTTTTCGAGCTCACCCGTTTGAACCGACCACAATTTTGCGTAGACGCCACCCTCCATCACGAGCGAATCGTGGTGACCGTCTTCAACCACCTCTCCGTGATCGAGGACCACGATGCGGTCGGCATGACGGACGGTGGAGAGACGATGGGCGATGACAATCGTCGTTCTTCCTTGGGAAATACGCTGAATGCTGCGTTGCAAAGCCGCTTCAGTTTCGTTGTCAACCGCAGAGGTCGCCTCGTCCAACACCAGCAAGGGCGCATCCTTGAGAACGGCCCGAGCGATGGCGACCCGTTGTCGTTGGCCACCCGATAAGCGATGCCCGCCTTCGCCAACCAACGTGCTCCACCCTGCTGGGAGCGACTCAACAAAAGCCGCCGCTTCAGCAATTTCTGCGGCTTGGATCACTTCTTCATCGCTGGCTTCCGGGCGACCGTAGCGAATGTTCTCGAGGATGCTGGTTGGAAAGAGCGTGATGTGTTGGTCAACCAAGGCAATCGAGGAACGCAAGGCCTGAAGTCGCCACGCATCAAGCGACTCATCGCACCAGACGACGCTGCCGCTGGTGGGTTCCGCAAATCGCAACAAGAGCCGAATGAGGGTGGTTTTTCCAGCACCGGTTGACCCGACGACGCCCGTGGTTTTTCCTGCCTCAAAGGTTAACGAGAGGTTGTTGAACAACGTTTCCCGCTCAGGATATCCAAACGACACGTCATCTAGAACGAGGGGACTGGAGGCAACCGTCGTCGTTTCGGGTGCAAAATCCCCCTGTTGAAGTGCGATCGGCGCGTCCAAGACATCCAACACGCGGGTGGAGGAAGCCATCGCTCGCTGATAGAGGTCAAAGGTCTCACCAAGACGCGTGAGCGGCCACAAAAGGCGTTGCGTCATGAAAACCAAGACTGAATACACGCCAACCGCCATCGTTCCTTCCAGCGTGAACCAACCACCGAGAAGAAGGGTGGCGGTGAACCCGACAAGAATCGCCATGCGAATCAACGGCGTGAAAGCAGCTGACAGACGAATGGCCTCTCTGTTGGCTTCTCGGTACGCATCGCTGAGGGTTCGAACCCGTTCCAGTTCGTGCGCCTCGGCGGTGAAGGATTGCACCGTTGACATGCCCGAGAGGTCGTTTTCGAGCAAGGCGTTCATCTGGCCTGCAGCCGAGCGGACCTTGGCGTAGCGGGGCTCCAAACTCCGTTGATAACGGAACGACCCCCACACGATGAGCGGGATGGGCAACACCGCAAACAGCGCCACCTGCCACGAAAGGGCGAGGAAAACGGCCCCAACGACGATGACGGTCGTGCTGACTTGGAGCAGGTCGTTGGCTCCTTTGTCAAGAAACCGTTCAAGTTGGTTGATGTCGTCGTTCAAGATGGCGAGGACATCGCCTTTTTGCCGTTCATCAAACCAGGTCATGCCTTGCTGTTGCACGTGATTGAACGTGTCCAAGCGGAGCTCGTGTTGCACGGTTTGAGCTAGGTTCCGCCACAACACGCCGTAAAAATACTCAAACATCGATTCCAGTCCCCAAATGGCGAAGGTCAACACCGAGAGGGCCACGAGTTGGTGCCAAGGGTCAACAATCCCAAGACCGGCAAGCGTTGATGCTTCTCTGAGGACAACCACATCGACGGCAAGGCCTATCAGCAACGGGGGGGCGAGGTCCCAAATTTTGTTGAGGATGGAACAGAAGGAAGCGAGTCGAACCGTGCCGCGATGAGGGCGCATGAACGTGAGCAAACGGCGAAATGGGCCAACCTCGCTCATGAACAGGCCAACAGGCGACCCCTTGAGAACACTCGTATTGGTTGCTGCTTGGCGCAAGCCCTATGCCCTTTCCCCGACGACCACGATTTGAGCCCCATGAATGTCGGTGACGGGTCCGTCCTCTCGAAAGTGTGCCGTCGAGGCCCAGGTGCTCGCCACATTACGCTCATCGACCCGGCCAAACAAAGTCCGGAGGTGGCGGCACAGCGCGCAATGGCCGCCGTCGAGTGCGGCTCTTCGATGGTTTTTGTAGGTGGCTCGACCGATACGCCCGATACCGTGGTCCACGCCACCTGCGTGGCCATCCAGGAAGCCTTTGAGCTCCGAATGTTCGCTGCGAGCCAAGACCCAGACGGCGACGAAGCGCAATGGGACATCCCTGTTGTGCTCTTCCCTGGCGGCGCACATGCCCTTTCTCCGGCGGCCGATGCCATCACGTTCATGATGCTGATGAATTCAACCAAACGCAGTTTCTTGGTGGGGGAACAACTTCGCGGAGCCCCGCATCTCGAACGGTTCGGGGTCGAGGCTCTTCCAACCGGCTACGTCGTGTGTGCCCCCGGAGGCCGCGTGGGTGAAGTCGGCGCAGCCGAACTCCTGGAGCCTCACGAGTCAGAACTCGCTCGCTCCTACGCCCTTTGTGCAAGCATGTTTGGATTTTCGTTGCTCTACCTCGAAGCGGGCAGCGGAGCATCTGAGCCGGTCCACCCTGACTTGATTCGAGCAGCAGCCTCGGTTGAAGGATTAACCCTGCTTGTTGGCGGAGGTCTGCGTACTCCGGAGGATGTGCGGGTTGCGGTCAATGCCGGGGCCCAGTGGATCGTCACGGGCACGGTAACGGAGGATGCAGCCTCCATGGACGAATTGCGCCATCGTCTGACATCACTCGTGGCGGCGTGTGCGGATTGAATCATTCGGTTTCGTCGTCGAACAACACCGGGTCGCCTGTTCCACCGGGAGAAGGTGGACGAACATCGTCGACATCCATGCCTTTCTCGAGAACCGTTTCCTCGGTTGCCAACGCCATTTCTTCGCCTTCAGCGAGTTTGGCCATGTCTTCGGATGACGGCGATTTGATGGTTCGCTCAACGTCGGGCGCGTTGGCGTACAGTTCCCGCTTCAGTTCGCGACTCTCGTGACTCCGAACCAGCGAGAGTGAATCGGCAAAGACGCGTCCCACAACTTCTCGCGTTCGTTCGCTGCGCCGCGCCGAATGAAGTTCGTGTTCCATGGAGCTGCGCTGCTCTTCAAGTTCTCGAAGTTCTGCGGTGCGGTCCTGAAGCGCCGCCTCCAAATCCGTCATCGTGAGGGTCATTTGTTGCAAGCGCTCGTCGCGTTCAAAGACGTCGTTGTGCAGCCGGCGTTCTCGTCGGCGCAGCGATTCATACTCCCGATTCCGTTCCAACAAGCGGCGTTTGAGTTCTTCGATTTGCTCGACCAGATAATCGTGTTCTGCCGACACGGAACGCGGCCCTTGCATCACGCGTTCCAGTTGTTCTTCCAATTCACCCAAGCGACGGTCTCGGGCATCCAAGAGCCCTCGGAGGCGGTCGGCGATGTCACGGAGGCGCTGGCGTTCTTCTTCCAAGGCTTCGGCAGCCGCCCTTTCGACATCCAGTTGACGCTGTCGTTCGTCGACTTGCTGTTTGAGGAGGCGAACTTCCTCAGCCGTGACCGAGGTTAATCCAGCGTCGGCAGCTTTCTCAAGCGCCACGACCATCTGCGACATGCGCCCTTCCAACTCGCCGATCACTTCGTCTTGCTGCGCCGTGAGGTCCCTAAGTTGAGCAAGTTCCGATTCCATTCCGGCTCGTTCCTCGTGCGAGAGCGAAGATTGTTGAGCTGCGAGCTCCGCTTTGCTGTCTTCAAGCATGCGTTCCAGGTGGATGATTTTCGCGTCGTTTTCCTTGAGGGTTTGCTCCGCTTCTGCAAGACGGGCGATTTCCGGTGCCACCGTGTCGTGCCGTTCGGCCAAATCAAGTTCAACCACGCGAAGGCGCTGTTTGACGGTGACGAGTTCGTCGTTGCGTCGACCCAACTCGTCCCATGCAACCAACACTTCGTCGACCAGTTGCTCGAGGGGGTAGCCCTTCAACATCCCTTCGAGCGCCGCTCGCTCGTCGTTCGTTGTGCCTCCGACACGTCGGACACCACCGGGTGAAGAACTCTCTACGGCCATACGGCAACGCATCGCAGATTTACCACACTTGAACCTTCCCGCACAGCATCGGGTTCAAAGGGCGTATTTCACACCCCAAAACGAACGCCGTTTCAGTTGATGGCCGTGTACATGTCGTCCGGCATTTCGCTGGCGAGTTTGAGGGCACCTGCCGCCACGGAGTTGATGGGGTCTTCAACGCACCAAACCTTGACATCACCGATGTCCGAAATTTCCTTGGCGATGCGCTCCGAGATGCCTTCGATGAGGGAGCCGCCTCCGGAGAGGATGATGTTGTTGCGCAAGAGTTGCTGATACTCTGGGTCGGCGCCGGCGACGATTCGCTTGATGGCGTTTCCAATCTTTGGGATGATCAATTCGCAGGCTTCGAGAATCAAATCGCCGATGTCGACGACTTGTCGCTTTCCTTCCACGGAAAGGTCGACGGTGACTTCTCGGCTTTCGCTGCCGACGTAGGAGGAGGCTTCCTTCCACTTTCGGACCATGTCTTTGGTGACTTGGGCGCCGGTGTACTTCTTTTGAATCAAGGTCATGAGTTCGTTGTCCAACCAGTCTCCGGCTTCGGTGATGGTGACTTGGTCATCGTCGGTGGGGAACGTGCCGTACAGGCGGGCGATGTCGGTGGTTCCGGCGCCAATGTCAACAACGATTGAGCCCATGTGTTGGTCAATTCCGTAGCCGGTAGCGAAGGGCTCGGTGACGACCATGATGGCGTTGACTTGACCTCGAAGGGTCGCCACGAGGTTCGATTTGTCCGTGAACGAGACGTGGCTGGGAGAGCAGATGACGCCCAAAACCTCGTCAAACTCTTCCGGGTCAACGGTTTCAAGGAGGTGGGAAACGAAGGCCTTGGCTGCGGCCAAGTTGGCTTCGTCGTCTTGGGTAACACCGGCGGCCATCGGGCGGTAAAGGTTGCAAGCAAGCTTGTTCTTCAGGGCGTCGTCGCCAAAGAGGACATCTCTGCCGAGGAAATTTCGAGCGACAGGGTCCTTTGGACGCCCAACGACGGTCTCGATGGTGTGCAGTTTACCAGCGCTTGAGGCGATGGTTGATTGGTAGGTTCCTAGGTCAATTCCAACATACAGGCGGTCGCTCATTTTTCGTCACCTTGCCGCTTGGGCGGGTTGACCGAGCAAGGCACTGGACTTCAAGGTTCACCTTGTGAATCTGGTCGCTTTCCCGGGGAAAACTGAACAAAACCGAGGCTCAAGATGGCGATTCGGCATCGAAATCCCGGGAATGACCTTCATCGGGCGACCGGCGAAACGGCCCGGCGACTTCCGAAGCGTCCGCCTCTTGGCGACGCGATAGGTTCCAACGGGCGAACAAGGCGCCCAACAGGAGGCCAACCGCACCAAACAAGACCGGTGAAGCATTGGATTCGTTTTCCAATCCTGCGGCTGAGGGCTCGACCTTCTCCGGCAAAAAAGCGCCGCTCACGAGAACGGTTTGAGGCAATGCTTTGACCGATGCAGGAGAACGATTACCGGTTTCGACCTTTGCTACGATGTCGTAGGACGCCCCCTCGAGGTAGAACGGAGCAAGGTCGTCGGGGATCGACCACACGCATGTTTGAATTTCTCGGACGTTCACGGGACCGGAACACGTGGCTACAGCGGTGTTGGGCTGGTTGGAAAACACCAGCAGCATGGTCACGTTTGCCGGGTCTCCGTCCTCGTCGTTGAGTGACCATTCCACCCGGATTTCTCCGCCCAGGGTGGTGTTGTTGACGGGAGCAAGGTGGACGTTGAGTGAGGGCGGGGCGTCCACCGGATAACAACCCGAGGAGGTCACCGGCCAGGCGAGGTCTTCTGTCACACACGCGTCGGCGTCGTCCGTGACGCCGTCGCCGTCGCTGTCATCCAAACACCCGTCTTTGTTCAGGTCAAATCCCGTAGCATTCTCCGTCGGGCAGGCATCAAACGGGTCGGAGACGCCGTCAGCGTCACCGTCGTCCAAGCACCCGTCCTGATCGTCATCGGCCGCCGAGGCGTCTTCGTACGGACATCGGTCGTCGATGTTCGCCACACCATCGCCATCGCCGTCGAGGTGGTCGGTCGCATCCCGCTCAACGCCTTGAGCCACCAAACTGAACCCTATGGCGTCGCCGTCCAAGCCAACGCCGCCTTGCTGGCCTCCGGGCTGAACATACCGCGCAACGACTTGGACATCAAACCAAGAAGCGTTATCGAGGTAATGGGCGGGAACATCAATGCCGACCACCGTTTCGTTTGATGACGGAAACAACTCCCTGTCATCAAAATCGGCCACGCTCGCGTTGTAGAACACCGGTTCGCCTCCAACGGTGAGCCGGTCGGGGAGCAAGACCCTCCCGTTTTCCAGCACCACGCGAAGTTGAAGGTCGTCGACGATGGAGGGCTCGGGTTGAGCGGGAAAAGCCAGCCTCAAGCGCACGGTCTGATTTGAAATCGGCGTGAATCGCTGTTCAAACACATCGCCTGTTTGCAGGAAAGGACCGACCGCTCCTGTGCCGTTCCAAGACGTGTTGGCCAGCCCTCCGAGGCCGTTCACCTCGCCCGCGTGGGACTCAAACCACAACGGGACGCTGCCTTTCGTCATGCGAAAACTGTCGTGGACCCACAAGGAAGACGAAGGCGATGTACCGTTTTCCATTGTACGGACATCGATGAGGGACGAGAGGTTGGTCACCCCCCAACCGTCGTGGTGGTTGTGGAGCGCATGGCCCCCGAGCCCCCCGTTTCGTTCCGTGGTTTGAAGCGGTTGAGCAGCGAGGGCGAGGGTCGCCCTCAACAAGGGCCCCGAAGGGGTGAAACCCTCCCCGAGCAACACGCTCTCCGTCACGGGCATGGAAGACCAGGAGAGGGTCTCGAGGGATGCGGGTGCCAGCGGCTCGTGAGGTCCGTGAAGCCAACCGTCTTCGTAGAGTTGCTGAATCACTCCCATCGCTGAGGAGGCGAGGGGCGTCGCCATGCTGGTTCCGGAAGACGTTCGGAGGTTGTTGTTGTTCGTGGACCAAAACCCATCGCCGGCTGCCGACAAAATCGAGGCCCCGGGGGCCAAAACAAAGACACCGTCTGTCCCCGCCTCGGTGGGCCCGTAGGCCGAAGAAGCCCACCGTGCAGGATCGATTTCCTTCGTGCTGGCCCCCACAGCCACCACGTTGCGCCCGTTGGCCGGCTCGAGAATGCCCTCGCCGCTGTTTCCCGGAGCGATGACGGCCACGGACCATGGCATGGCACGGGCGTACGCATCGAACCTGCCCGTTCGCTCCGTGTAAGCCGTCGTGTCATCGCCCCATGAATTGGAGTGAATCAACGCACCGTAGGAAGAGGCCTCCCAGAGCAATTCGTCCACAGGAGGCGGGACCCAACCGTCCTGCGAGACGATGTCTTGGAACACCAATCTTGAGGCAAACGCCAACGTTGAACCGTTGCCTGGATGCGTTCCGCTGCGATGTGCGTGCACGTCGTAACAGGCCAACGAACCAGCGACGTGCGTCCCGTGTCGGTAGTCGCTGTGGCCGGGGGTGTCGTTCCCGTCAATCGAGGTGTTGAGGTGGAGGAGTTTGCGATGCTCGTCTCCCACGACACCGACCGCTGGGTACGTGGCCGTTGGCTCAGCGTGCGGTCCGCTGGTTGACGTCGCATTTCGAAAGCACGCATGGTCAGCGTCAATGCCGCTGTCGGCAACCCCAAGGACCACGCCGCTGCCGTTCAAACCAACGTTCCAAAAGGGCGTTGCATCAAACATTCCCGACTGAATCAACCCTCCCGCCTGTCCGTTTCTGGCCGTCGTTGTGAGAACCGGCTCGACCCACAAGACGCCGTGGAGGTCAAGAATTTCCTGAACGGACCGTTCATCGAGCACCGTCACGAGAGAGGAAGCAGGGAGCGACCCAAAACCCTCGTTGGTGGTCACGGGAGCCACGGCCATCGCCGAGAGCCGGCTGTTCAGGGCCACCAGGGCGTCCGATGGGAGCCTGGGTTCGAACACCACCCTGACCGTTTGCTCGCCCGACCCAACGGGGGAAAGCGGTTGCCGATATGCAGCGTCGTTGAACGGGGAAGACGTGACCGATTCGATCCCGTTGAGAGGCCCGTTCTGCCACACCAGAAGCGCTTCAGGGGTCACGGAACGCAACGGCTGTATGCCGTGGTTCAAGAGAGCCTGCCAGTGTTCTGAAGTCCAAACCCCTTCGTCGAGGATAAGCAAGCGCTCTTCGCCTTGGTATCCGCCCTCTTGGGCTTCTGGAGGCAGCGTGGGTGCCTGCCACCCCGATGCTAGCGGAAGGAGCAACACCAGCACCAACCATTCGCTCCGCATGGCTTGACGAAGGCTTGGTTTTGTCTCAACCTATCGGTTGTCTGAGCAAGCCGTAGCGCGCCAGCGCGTTTAAAGTTGGGAGGCAAGTCGGGCGGACCGATGAAGGCCTACCGTGTCACCGGAACGGCGCCCTTTGGCAGCCAGCGACAGCCCTTTTCTTACGACGTCCCCGCTGCCAACAGCGATGCTGCAGCCGAACACGTTTACTCCATTCTTGGCTCACGTCACCGTGTGAAGCGGCGCAGCATTCGCATCGACGGGACGAGCGAAATCGACCCCCGCACTTCAACCGAACCCACCGTTCTTCACCACTTCCGAGAGGAAATCGCCGCCCAAGGCGGGACCATCGCCCCGGTGGCCGAAGAAGAGTGATTCCTCACCTGCGAAGCAAGCGCTTCCTCCGTTGAGAGCAACTCCTTTCACCAGCCTGCAACGCGGGCTTCTTCAACCCCGAACCACTCCGAGGCACGAACCCCATGGTTGACCGTGTCCAACTCCAACGCCTTGCGCAGGAAGTTGAAGGCTTGCGAAAGCGAATGGACGAGATCAACCTCCGTATCGAACAAGTTGACACCGTTCTTGCTGAACACACGGTGACGGATGCCGTTCTTGAATCGCTGCTTGACCACGAGAGCGGCCGCCCCATCTCTACCCATCTGCCCATCGGCTCCGGCGTGAGCCTTCCATACCGCCATGCAGGTCAAGAAGAGGGCGTGGCGCTGGTCGACCTCGGCTCGGGGGTCTTTGGCGAACGGCCTTGGAGCGAGGCTCGGGCGCTCACCTCCGAGCGACAAAGCGATATCCAACACCTTCGAGGTGAACTCAAGGTGCAGGCGGACCAAACCGAACAATCCCTCGCTCAGGCGGCCACGACGTTCAACGCGCTTGCTGAACAGATGAAAAAACAGCCAACCCAAACGACGGCTCAGGTTGAAACCGAGACCGCTCCGGCGAGCGAAGACCAAACCTCTGCACCCGCTCAGCCCCGCCGGCCTCGGAAGCGCGGCATGTTCGGGAACGATTTGACGCTCGATGATTGAGGGATTTTATGGGGCTTTTTGACCGATTTCGCAAACGCATCCATGAGGTTGCCGATGAAACCGACAGCGAGGCGCTCTCGGTCACAGCCGATTCGGAGGAGGGGAAAGCGTACCTCTCATCGACGCAAGTTGAGCCTCCCCTGGAAGAGGATGAATGGGACGATGTTGATGACGTGGAGGCGGACCATGGGGTTGAGGCTCCACCGGCTGCGGTCAGCGAAGATGACGAAGATTGGGACACCTGGGACGATGACGAACCCACCGTACCGCTTCAACTCTCGAAAAAGGAACGAAAACGCATGGAGCGTGAACAACGGGAGAAAGAGCGCAATGTGGCCAAAGCGAACAAAGCCATGAAGAAACGAGGAGCGGTTGAAGTGGCTCGGCCAGACGGGTCTCGAGTGGACTTGTCCATGATGCGGACCACCACCGGCAGGCAGTTGGTCGAAGTTCAACAGGCCCCTCGCGGCGGCTCGAAAACAACCTCCATTCAAACAGAAGTCGGCTCAAACATCGCCGTGGATTTGGGCGGCGGGGTGGTCGCTGAAGGAGGACGCATCATCAAAGCCGGTGAGGCCTTGGACAATTTGCTTGAGGAGCTCGAATGGGTGCTTCTTGAATCCGATATTTCCCAACAGGCCACCAGCGCCATCATCGACAGTTTGCGCTCAGCCCTTGTGGGGGCTCGTCTGCGGAAAGGGGCTGAACTTTCCAAGGTCTTGGAAGCGGCGTTGAAACGAGCTCTCAACGGGTTGCTCCAAGCCGGCTACTGGGATTTTGACGCCACCGTTCAGGGCTTCCTTAATGCCGGCGATGTCCCGGTGGTGATCATGCTCGTGGGCGTGAACGGCACCGGAAAGACAACCACAGCAGCAAAAATCGCTCATCGACTGCTCAACAACGGGCATTCCGTCATCGCAGCCGCAGGCGACACGTTCCGCGCAGGGGCTATTCAGCAGCTGGAATCCCACTGTGAACGGCTTGGGATACGCTGCATTTCCAGTCAACGCGGCGGCGACTCAGCAGCCATCGCCCGAGACGCCATCGAATCTGCAAAGGCCAAAGGCATTGACGTCGTGCTGGTTGATACCGCTGGGCGCATGCAAAACAAAACCAATTTGATGAACGAACTCAACAAGGTCCGCAAGGTCACGAACCCCCACTTGACCCTGTTTGTCGGTGACTCTCTTGCTGGAAACGATGCTGTTGAACAGGCAAGAATGTTTCAAGAAATCATGCGTTTTGACGGGGCCGTCCTTACGAAGATGGACACCGATGCGAAAGGCGGCGCCGGGCTCTCGATTGCGTTTGCAACCGGCCGACCCATCGTTTTCGCCGGCATTGGCCAAGAGTACGGGGATTTGCTTCAATTTCAACCCACCTGGCTGCTCGACCAACTCTTTGCTTGAGGCGCAGAGCAAAAAAACCCCGATGGTTTCCAAAATTCATGGCCGACATGTTTGCTGATGAAGACGCCGCTCGCTTTTTTCAAGTGGTGCAGATGCTTCAACGCTCAACCATGCTCCACATGGGCTATGTTCCCGACCACGAAGGCCAATTTCATTACAATTTGTTGGAGGCGAAAGAAGGCATCGAAGTGCTCCGCATGTTCCAGAAGAAAACCCAAGGCAACCTGACCGACCGCGAGGTGCAAATGCTTCGTGCTGTCGTGAGCGAACTGCAAATGCAGTTCACCAAGGCCCCACAAGTGCATCGGCAACGCCAAGAAGAACAGGCGCAGGCCGACGTGATTCGAGAAACGTTCACCCAACCCCGAGATGGCCCAAAGGAAGACCTCTCAACTCCCCCGAAAAACGAGGAAGAGTAGCGGTTGATTGATGAGCCAGCAACCCGTCCCATCCTCCGATAGGCATGGGTTTGGTGACCGAAGTCGACGACGATGCAGCACCCACCGTGCTGGTTGTTGACAACAATCCCATGTCCAGCATGCGCCTCTCCAACCTGTTCAAGACCCGGAATTTCGTGGTCGAACATTGCGAAGACGGCGATAGAGCCGTGGACGAATACATCCGCCTTGATCCTGAACTCGTGGTCCTTTCGCTCGATATTCCTTCGCTGGACGGCCACCTCGCGGCCCTCGAAATGCGCGAACACGGCGGAGAAAGTCGAATCGTTTTCGTTGCCCCATCTCGGATGGCCGAGGTTGCTGCGAACGCCGCTTTCTCTGCAGGCGCCGTGGCATGGCTGCAAAAACCCGTCTCAAACGAAAGTTTGGAAGCGGCTTGGGCGAACATTCTGGGGCCGATTCCGGCGGCGCCTGGATTGGAAGACCTTGACGAATTGTATCCCGATCGCGTCCAAATTGAAGAAGACACGGGGCCGATGGAAGCGCCCCTCCCGCTGCCCCTTCCGTTGCCTTTGCCGGGCCAATTGCCTCCTTTGGAGGGGCTTCCGGAACTTTTGGTTCCAGCTCCCGTAGCCGATGCCCCAGCGCCCAAGGCAAAGGGAAAGCGAAAACCGCTCTTGCTGTTGGTGCTGATTCTCGCTGGAGGGCTCGGTTACGCCGCATCGCAGAACATGCTCTCTTTCTGAGCCATCGGAGCATTTCACCAACTCGTTAATATGAAGAGGACGCCGAGGCTTTGTGCATGAACGCGAAGCAATCGGTGGCTGTTGGTTTGATTCTCACCATGTTGATGTCGGGATGCCTCTCCTACGAAGGGGAGGTGGAAGTCCCCGACGTCGTTCTCCCCGATGACTGGTCAACCATCACCTCACGAACCATCTCAAGCCCGCAATTGTTCGCTTACGACGATTGCGAGGACCTTGAACGCCAACTGAAGCGCTCCCTCGAGGAAGAGTACCGAACCCTCCTTCTGCAAGCCGTTGAAGAAACGTACTATTACGGCGGCGGCGTTTGGCTTGAGGACGGCGCAGAGATGGCGATGGACGATGCCAGCGCCACCACCGGGGCACCCACGAGCACCCCCCGAAGCACCCCGAACCGGGTCGAAGGCGAAGATTTCTCTGGCACCAACAACCAAGAATCCGGGGTTGATGAAGCGGATTTCCTCAAGACGGACGGGTACCACATCTACTATCTTCAAGGTAAAAACCTCCACATTTTCGGTGTACCTGAGTTTGGAGAGTTGGAGGCCGAATCCACCGTTGCGCTTTCTGGTACACCGGTGGCGATGATGCTCGACGGCAACCAATTGGTGGTGATCTCAAATCTCAACCCCTGGAGCATTTCCCGCTCCCACCCCGTGGTGGATGCGATGGGTTGGGACGAATCCTACGGAAACTGGCGAACGAACAGCCTCACGAAATTCACGGTGCTTGACATCACCAACCGAAGCCAACCGGAAGTTGACCGTGAACTGTTCATTGAAGGTCAGTACATCACGGCCCGAGAAGTTGGTGGGACGGTACGCACCGTGACCCACGCTTGGATGAACGTTGAAGGGCTTCAGTCCTGGTTGAATCTCCCCAACGGCTATTGGAACCTTGACTACGACGACCCGCTTCGCCGTGAGATCCGAGAAAAACTGGCGTGGCAGACCATGCAGTCAAACTCTGAGGTGCTGGCATCCTTGACCCTTGAGGACTTGATTCCACAGGTGTACGAATACAGCTACGGTACCGTGACGACCCACGAGATGAGCGAAAACGCCTGTCAGGAATTTGTGGCTCCCGAAGACGGTTTTAACCGGGGCATTTCCAGCATCTTTTCGCTCGATTTGGCCTCAACCTCCTTTGATTATGAGGTGGATCATGTCGTGGGAACCTACCCTCAAGTCTACGCTTCAACCGATGTCCTCGTGCTGGCTGAGTCCGCCTTTGACTGGTGGTGGTTCTGGAACAACGACGGCTTGAACGAAATGACAAACCTTCACACCTTTGACATCAGTGCACCCGACGCAACCCTCTACACGGGCTCGGGTCGGGTGAACGGCACCGTCGTGAACCAGTTCGCCCTTTCCGAGCACGAAGGCGTGCTTCGGGTTGCAACGACCACGGGCCAGTGGGGTCGCTGGTGGTTGGCCGACCCCGAGCCAATGTCGTCGCAGTTGGTGACGTTGGTCCGCTCGGTTGATGTGGAAACCGACAAACAAATTCTGGTTGAGGCCGGTCGGGTCGACGGCATCGCTCCCGGTGAGCGCATTTGGAGCGCTCGCTACGACGGTGACCGTGCGTACATCGTGACCTTTGAGCAAATTGACCCGTTGTGGGTCATCGACTTGTCAGACCCGACCGACCCGACCGTGCTCGGTGAGCTTGAGGTGCCGGGCGTGTCCACCTACATCCACCCGTTGTCTCGAGATCATCTGCTGACCATCGGCCTTTCTCCTGCCAACGAGGACGGCACCGGGCTGGACTGGACGGGAACCCAACTTTCGTTGTTCAACGTGTCGGACCCAACCACACCCACTCGGGACGCAGCGTTGCGCGTGTCGCCCGTGAGCCGTGAAAACGCCCGCATGTGGTCCTGGTCCTGGTCCGAGGCCACCTACGAGTCCAAGGCTTTCCAGTACTGGGGGCCAAAGAACATGCTCGCCATCCCCCTTTCGACGTACCGCAGCGTGGACTGGTACGAAAACGGGCGCTACCATTGGTCGTATCAGTACATCTCAAAATTGGTCTTGGTAGGGGTCAACGAGACGGCCGGCACTCTCGAGGTGTACGGGGAGGTCAACCATTCGTCGCTCTACGACGGCACCGACGGCGAAAACCGATGGTGGGACGACCGAAACATCCGCCGCTCCATCTTCATGGGTGACTTTGTGTACGCCATCTCGGCGGCGGGCATCACGGCCACGAACCTGACCACGCTGACCGAGACGGCCAGCCTCTCCATCCCGTATTCCTCCCCCTACGATTCGTATGATGGCGAAGACGTTGCGGTAGCGAGCAGCGAAGAGACCGAAGCCACTTCTGACGCCTCGGACGGTTCAGCTCAGGAATCGGACGCTGAAGACCGGGGCGAAGCTTGAGCTTCGGTCAACGTTCGACGCGTTCGCTCGGGTTTACCGTGCCGTGGTTGTGCCTTGGTGGTCAACGCACCCGTCTCAACGATGCATCATGCTCATGTGCAACGGCTTTGTGCGCATGGCATGCGCACGGCAGTGGCCACCTTCGGCTTTGGCCGTCCCGACCATTTTGAGCGCATGCTGACTTCGCTAGGAAACTGTCCGGAGGTTCAGGAACAAGACGTTGACGTCCTCCATTTTCTTGACGGTGGCCCGGGTAGCCAACAAGAAGAACTTCGGTCACTCATCGAAGGCAGCGGCGTCCCGTTCGCTCAAATTGTTGCACGGCCTGAGAATTACGGTGTCGGCCGTCAGTTGATATCAGCGCGTCGCGAAGTCCTCGATGAATGGGGGTACGATCGCATGGTGTTGGTGGAGGACGACATTGAACTGAATTCCACGTACCTGACCACCCTGCTGCGCCTTTCGGATTGGGCTGAGCAATACGCCGATACGGGCACCGTTCAGGTGTGGAACGTGGAAGCAGGAGATGAAGCGACGTTGCGGCCGCATTTGGGAGAAGTGGAGTTGACCAATCGCCACTTTGTGACCTACTGCCTCTCAAAACGTGTTTGGGACGCCATCAAACCCGTCCTTTACGAATACGAGCGCCGGTACTTGGGGAGGAGTTCGTACGCAAAACGACCTCATTACCGCATTCGTGCGTTCATGCGTCGATGGCTCAAACGCCCTCGTACAACGCTCCAAGGGACGCTTCTCTCACCGCCCGCTGAGGCCGTCCACAATCCATTTCCAACGGTGCGCTGGCGAAGCGCCCCCACCAGTCAGGACGCCATCACCTCCTTGGCCCTCTACCTCGCCGGTCTTCATCGCCTCACCACGCGAGTGCCCCACGCCCACTATTTCGGCGTCACGGGGGTTCATTGCACACCTGAACTGTACGAGTTCATGGGATTCAACGGCCAAGGGTGGTGGCGGTGGAGTCTTGACGATGTGCCGGCCACGTTCGCCATCCGATACAAAGACGAGTCCGGAGAATGGCTCCGTTCGTCGTACCGATGAGGTGAACGCATGAGCCTTCGTGTCGGGTTGGTGGGATGCGGTCGCTGGGGGGCGCGCCATCTTGCTACCCTTCAAAGGCTTCAAAAAGAGGGCCATGTTGCTCGCCTCGTTGTTTGCGACATCAACCCCGGGCAACTCAATTCGGTTCACGCCGATGGCGTTTACCACGGATTCGAACACATGCTCGAGAGCGAAACCCTGGACGCCGTGGCCATTGTGACCCCGCCCGACACGCATGCGGCCTTGCTTCAACTCGCCCTCGCTCATGAACTTCCGGCCTTGGTGGAAAAACCGTTCACCGACGATCACGCTCAAGCGGTTGAAACCTTCCGCACGCTCCCTGACTCGGCGGTGGTGGTCGTGGGCTACCTGTTGAGGCACCATGCCGGCCTTCTTCGCCTCAAAACAATGCTCGAAAACGATGTTTTGGGGGGTGTCCATGAGGTGAAGTATGTTCGGAGGACACGACGCAGCAAACCGTTGAATTCCGATCCCGTCACCACCCTCGCCGTTCACGGTTTGGACCTCGTGACGTGGTTTTTTCAATCGCCTTTGCGCGCCTTTGAAAGGGTCCAAATCGAACGCAACGAACGAGCTGCAACCGTGATGCTTGCGAAGGGGTCAACCCAGAACGCTGAGGTGGACGTCGCTTGGGACGCTTCGGTTGAACAGCGTCTCGTGGAGGTGACGTGCGAGCAAGGGTCGGTTCGCCTTGATTTCGGTACGGGCGCGTTTACCCGCCGCGACCTCGCCGGGGCGGTCGTGGAAGAACTTGAGGAGGCCGGCCAACCTTTGGAAGCGGAATGGCGCTGGTTTCTCCAAGCCGCAGAGGAGCGTCGGTCTGGCGTGTATCCAAGCATCGCTTCGCTCCTTGACCAGAGCGAATGGCTTCACCTCCATTCGCCTCGATGAAGGTTTTCGAGCGACCGGACTCGTTGCGAGATTTGAAGAATCCCTTTCACCTCGGTTGAATCATGGGCCTTGATTTCTCGACCGTTCAGCGCATGTTTCTCGCGAGCTTTGTTGCTGGCATTGGGGTGTGGTACCTCCAAGGGACCCTGTTTGACGGCATCGCCACTTTGGTCGCCCTTTGTTCCCTGACGGCTTTGGTTTGGGGGCTTTCTGAGCGCGAGGCCACGTTTGAACACCTCAACCTCAAAGGAAACGGGCCGTGGAGCATGCTGGCCGTTCTGGGCAGCATCGTGGCCTTTGCTCAAGTTTCGGTGGCCATCTGGGCTTTTCCCACCGTCGGCGCCTACGTTCTTTCCTTGAGTTTCATCGGTTCGTTTTGGGTGACCGGCTACATGATGCAACCCAGCGGTGCCTGAGCCAGAACCCTCGCATCGTGCGAAGTGTCAAAGGCCTGCGAGCCCGACCTTTGCTCCATGGCCACGCACGGCGACCACCCAGACCTGCCCTCTCATCTTGAGGCGTTGCTTGACGACGACGTGCACACGGTCTTCCTGAAAGCGGATTGCCCACCGAGGGTGAAACGAGGCGACATTGGAGCCCTGAAATTGGTTGAGGTCGAGGGCGATGCAACGGCATGGGACACGCTCCGCCTCGAAGGACTGGAAGAAGAGCTCGTGGACTTGGTCGAGGCCCACCGCCACCGCAGCGATTGTTTTCTTGAAATTGACCGAAAAGGCTGCCGAGTGATTCAACTCGGCGACCTGCGCATCACATCGGCATGGCCTCCGTTTTCCGATGCTCGGGAAATCACGGTCGTGCGCCCGGTGGCGAAATTGAGTTTGGGCGACTACAACCTCGATGAGCGGTTGGTTGAACGTCTTCGCAATCACCACCGGGGTGTGTTCATATGCGGGCGCCCGGGGTCGGGAAAAACCACGCTTGCTCAAGCCATCGCCGAGTATCTTGACACCGATGTCGGCGCCCTCGTCAAGACCATGGAGGCGCCGAGGGATTTGCAATTGGCTGACCGAATCACGCAGTATGCTCCGCTCGAAGGCGACCTTGAGAAGACGGCTGAAATCATCTTTCTCGTGCGCCCGGACTTTGTCATCTTCGACGAGGTTCGGCGAGCCAGGGACTTTGAGATCTTTGCCGATGTCCGTCTCGCTGGTGTGGGGTTGCTCGGTGTAACTCACGCCAATTCCGCTCTTGAAGCCATTCAACGCCTGATAGGTAAGGTTGAGCTGGGGTTGGTCAGTCAGGTCTTGGACACCATCCTGCACGTTGAATCTGGAAAAATCCAACAGGTCCTGGAGTTGCGAATGACGGTGAAACCACCCACCGGCATGCAGGAAGAACTGGCTCGGCCGGTGATTGAGGTGGTTGAATTTCCCAGTGGAAAACTCACGCATGAAATGTTCGCCTTTGGGTCGGAAATCGCCGTCGTTCCGCTCGAAGGACGGGCGACGAACAACGACTTGTCACCGGTCAGGGCCATGGCGAAAGACCGAATCGTTGAGACGGTGCGGCAATGGGTTGGTGTTGAATGTCAGGTTCGGTTCTCAAGCGACACGTCCGCCGTTATCTATGCCCCATCAAACATGATTTCAACCTTGGTCGGGCGCGGTGGCGAGAACGTTAAACAACTGCAAAACGAGCTCGGCGGCATGCGTTTGAGCATCGAATCGTTTGACGACATGCCCGAAGGGATGGAGCAACCCAACCGCTTCTGGCAGGACAAGCGGAAGGCAGGGAACGCAGGGGAGAATCCTCGGCGAAAAGGCAAATCCACTCGTCGTCAGCAACGAAAGCGGTAATTGGCCGGCTGCTGGTTTTGCTCTCACCATTGCGGTAAGGAGGGGATTGTTTAAATGTAAAACCGAGGAGGTTCAAACAACGAGGTGTTACCATGCCCGATGAAGAAACCCCCTCGGCAACCGGTCTTGCTGGGTTTGTCCTTGAAAATCGCTCGTGGATGCATTTCGCTTCGTTGCTGATGATTCTCTACGCCGTGTGGGCCGTCATCGAAGTCTTCTCGAACACATGGTTTCACGACCTCCAGCCCCTAACCCTCTTCGAAACAGGCACCGAGACCAACATCAGTCCCGATGACCTTCAACGCAACAACAGCAGCTGGGTCATTGCTTCAGGCGCTGTTTTTGGTCTGTTCGGCCTCTTTGCTCAGTACGTTTACCGCGGTGCGCCCATGGTGGACTCGTCCATGGCCGCCGCTGCTGCCATGATTCTCAACCAGGCTGCCGGTGAGCGATTGTCCGAAGAGGACATCCTTTCGAAGGCCGAAGAAGCCGCTACCGCGGCCGCCGCAGAGGTGGCTAAGGAAACGGCAGAAGACACCGTGATCGAAATGCTTGACCCTGAAGCCGGTGTTGATGACGAAGCCGCAGATGAGGCAGACGCTGAGGACGAAGCCGAAGAAGAGGCTGACGCTGAGGACGAAGCCGAAGAAGAGGCTGACGCTGAGGACGAAGCCGAAGAAG
>JAYOHN010000002.1:0-17514 GCA_038118245.1 Candidatus Poseidonia sp. | reverse complement strand
AAGCCGAAGAAGAGGCTGACGCTGAGGACGAAGCCGAAGAAGAGGCTGACGCTGAAGACGAGGCCGAAGAAGAGGCTGACGCTGAGGACGAGGCTGAAGAAGCGGAAAAGCCTCCCGAAGAAAAGAAGAAATTTTGAGGTGAAAAAACATGTGGGAACATCGCAGCGTATCAGACAAAACATACAAAGAAACAGGCCGAATTTTGCCCAACGAGACCTACGTCAAGTTGATGGACGAAGTTGAAGCCGTCGTGACTCGAGCACAAGGCGACAAATTTGACGCCGAGACGTTCATGACGTACATCCCCCGGAAGGGCCCTTGGGAGGAGATTCCTGAATCGGACCATTCCCGTGCCGATGCTCGAACGCGATACATCGGGCCAGCCGATGCGAAACTCTTGAACACGAACCTCATTTTGGGCTCTTCGTGGATCGATTCGGACCGGTTCAAGTTTGAGCGCCGCATCGAAAACATCGCCGATTTCCTGAAGCAGAAAACCATCATCAACGCCAACATGTGGACGCCCAAACAACTGTTCACGACGCAGACGTTTTTCTTCTGTTCCACCGGCGATGAAGAGCGCATGGGCGGAGCGATTCTGGAAGGCGACACCCTTCGTGCCGACCACATCTTCCTCGGAACGCAAGACAAAGAGTTTCCCGAGTGGGAGGTCATCATGTGGGGCCTCGGTCACCGGGGCGTTGTCCCCGACTCCGACCCGCTTGACCGCGTGTTCTATCCTTCCTTGATGCACCGCAACGTGTCGTTCAACAACCGACTTGGTTGGACCCGCTATTCTCCAGCTGGCTTTGGAAAAGATGCCTCCGGGTACTTGATGACCCGGCCGAACACGTGGATCTGGCCCGCTGTCAACGGCAACCGAGACACGGCCACCGCCTTCAACCTCCTCGTCAATCTCCCCGACCGACGGTCGTCTTTCGGCGAAGAAGGGATTTCCGATGTCTACTTGACCACTGGAAAAACTTCCCTCTACACGATGATGGGTATGATGCAATCCTCAACGGTGCGCCAAGCCTTCGGCGCCGGTTCGGAAATGGTTCCGCTCGAATTCCACTGCATCGAACCCGGCCTTGATGAATGGATTGGGAACTCCAGCGACGAGGACAAGTACAGCCGTTTGTTCGAAGTATGTGCCACCATTGGTTATGTTCTCACCGACCCACTCGTAGGCACCCTCGGTGGAGCCTCGAAGCGTCGTCGCCTCATCATGTACCCGGCCGACCAAGGGAACCTCTTGACGTGTGCGAACGCCAGTCAGGTGGCCGACCACGCCCTGAAGTCCAACTACGATTCAACAGTCTTCACCAAACTTGACCAAGCGGATTTCATGAACCGTGTCACGCGCCGCTTCAAGGCGTACGCCGATTTGGTCGCCGCCTCCGATGTCGCTCGCGGTGCCCGCTGGATCAGTCAAGCCGAAGTGGACGGAGAAAAGATGATTGGACCCAACGTCCACACCATCCTTTCCGTTCGCGGCTACGATATCCTCAACATGCAGGAGTACCTTGACACCTTCAACGATGTATCGGCTGCCCCCGAGCGTTTGATGCGGCGTATCGTCCAATCCGTGGCCACCAACGCCCTCAAGACGGTCTATCCCGCCGACCTGCTCGGAGAATCTCCCGGTGCCGCTCCGTTTGAACACATCTTCAACTCCGCCGACGACAATCCGTTGGTATACTACACCGATGTGCGCTTCCTCGTGCCCACCTCGATTGACAAACTTCGCTTCCAAACCGCGTCCCGCGGGGCTGACCGTGGTCGCATGCGAGAAGCATACGCTTCCTTGACCAACGCCGACCCCATGACGAGCCTTTCCATCCAAGACCTCTGCTTGCCGTTCCTTGCTGACCTCGGCGAAGACACCTGGCAAACCGGAACCGGGATCAACGAAAACGAAATTGTAGTCGAAGTGACCATGGCCGTCAACCCCGCACGGGTGTGGAAGGCGTTCCTCGAACCCACGACACGGGAAATTTTCGATATGCCCAAGGGCGACAAAGGTACTGCGGCCCAACTTTGGGGCGACGTGTTCATGTCAAACGACGTTCTTCACGACAAGATGAAGAAAGACGGGAACGAACACTACCTCAACTTGCTCAAGATGGCTTACCACTGGTCCAACAACGAAGCCCAAAAAGCGCACAAACTTGGGAAGCACGCCAAGAAGGCAGCGGACAAGAAGAAGTGATTCTTCCTGAATAAGCATTGAAGAACGAGAGGCCCCGCCTCTCTGCACATGGCGAGTGGAAACGACGGTAGCGGACGCGCTCCTGTTGCGATTGTTCGACCAACCACCACCGTGACCAGCGGCGTGGAAGTCACCCAAAAACTCGTGATGGCAGCCGTCGCCTTTGGCGACTTGATGCGAGGAACCTTTGGACCGCAAGGCTTGGATAAGATGCTCTACAAAACCAACGGTGAAACCGCGGTGACCAACGACGGCGCCAAGATTGTCGCTGAACTGTTGGTGAAGCACCCCGCCGCCAAAGCCTTCGTTCAACTGGCGGAGTCCCAGGAGCAAGCTTGCGGTGACGGCGTGACGGGTTGCTTGTTGTTCGCAAGCGAAGCGATGCGTGAGGCGGGGCGCCTCCTTGAACGAGGGCTGCACCCCTTGGTGGTGGTCAACGGCTTCCAAGAAGCCCTCAGCATTGCGTTGACCAGTCTCGATGAACGTTCAGAACCGTGGGGAGACGACCCTTCCCGTTTGGTGGCCGTCGCAAAAACAGCAATGAACGGTACTTCCGCTGACTCCGGTGGCGAAGCCCTTCCAACCATGATCGTCGAAAGTCTTCAGCTTGTCAAATCAACCACTGGCGTCGACCACGAAGACGTTCGGATGACCAAGCGGACCCAAGGAAACCTCTCCGACACCCGACTTGTTTCCGGGCTGGTGCTGGAAACAGCGTTGCATCTTGACCGGCTCCCACGGGTGCTTGAACATGGACAAGTGCTGGTGTTGACTTGCCCGCTTGACGAGGAGAGCACCGCTCGTGAGGCCGAAATTGAGGTCGGAGACGCGACGCAATGGCTCGCCTTTATGGAACAAAAGGAAAGTTTGCTCAAATCAAAAACCGAAGCGGTTCTTCGAACAGGAGCCAACGCCGTCTTTTGTGCAGGGACGATTGACCCCAGCATCTTCCACGATTTGACCGATGCCGGATGTTTCGTATTGGGTGGTCTTGAGCGCTCAGGTGTTGAGGACATCGCTAAGGCGACCGGTGCGGCCATGTGTGACCATCTCGACGATGCCCATGAAGCACGATTGGGAACCTTTGAACGCTTGGAAATTGAAACCAGCGAAGGGTTGGATGGGCGCCGAGAACGGCTTTGCCTTCACGTTGGTTCCAACGCAGGGTTGGTCACTTTGGATGTCGGTGGAGGCGATGGAACGGCCGTTGAAGAAATCATTCGGGGCTTGTACGACGCGCTTCGCTCAACCTCGTTGGCCATGGCCACCAATTCGGTTGTTCGCGGTGGAGGGTCGCTCCACATGGGGGCATCGCTGCGCATCAAGGAAGCTGCAGAACACCATGCTGGACGTGAACGGCTGGCCATGGAAGCCTTCGCCCGTGCGCTCGAAACCGTCCCTTCAACGCTTGCCCAGAACGCCGGTGTCGAGAGGTTGGACACGCTTTTGGCCCTCCGTGCAGCTCACCGTTCGGGCGCATGGCAATCGGGGATTGACGAGCAGGGCAAGGTTCAGGAAATCTCCACCACCTGGCTGCCTTCCGAAACCCTGCGTCATGCGCTGGAAGTAGCCACCGAAACCGCTTGCGGTTTGCTTCGCGTTGACCAGGTCATCTCAGCCCGGGGCGACTGACATCCCGCGTCATCGCTCCGTTGCGCTAGGTTCAAGTGCATCGGACGGGGCAAGTGCGATAACGGGTTCGCCGACATGAATGCCGTTTCACCGCCGCCGCCGAGGGCTCTCCTCAGCGTTTACGACAAAACCGGAATCGTTGAGTTCGCCCGTGGCTTGGTTGAACTGGGTTTTGAATTGGTGTCCACCGGTGGAACGGCCCGTGCCCTCACCAGTGCCGGTCTACCGGTGAGTTCGGTTTCCGACCTCACGCAACATCCCGAAATTTTTGACGGGCGCGTCAAATCCCTTCATCCAGCAATCCACGGTCCGCTGCTCGCTCGTCTCCATCAAGAAGACGATGCGAAGGAACTCGAGCGCTTGGGGTACGCTCCGATTGGCGTGGTCGCATGCAACCTGTACCCGTTCGCAGAAGCTGCAGCCCAACATCCCCCTCTTGACGACCCGGCCCTCCTGGAAATGGTCGATATCGGAGGGCCAACCATGGTTCGGGCGTCGGCCAAGAACCATCAGCACGTCCTCATCGCCACCAACCCAGACCGTTACGAGGGCATCCTCGGAGCGCTCAGGTCCGCAGACGGCCTTGCCGATGTGGGCATGGACCTTCGCCAACGGCTTGCTTTGGAGGCCTTCGAACACACCGCAGCGTACGATGTGGCGATCGCCCAGGAACTTCATCGGCGCTTCCGTGGCGATGCGGCCTCATCCTCTGACGCGGAGGAACAACGAACCCGCCTTCCGGCATCCATGCTTTCCGCAAGCCAACAACTCACAACCCTGCGTTACGGAGAGAACGCCCATCAGGCCGCTGCTTTGTATGTTGACCACGACACGCCCATGGACGGTTCAACCTTGGTCACGGGGGCGGTTGAGGGCGGGAAAGCCATGTCGTACAACAACTACAGCGACGCTGATGCCACGTTGCGACTTTGTCGGTCGCTTTCCACGGATGAATGGCCCAACACCCCACATGCGTGTGTGATCGTCAAACACAACAACCCGTGCGGTGCTGCCCTCGGGGCAACCCAACGAGAAGCGTTTGAATTGGCCTTGGCGAGCGACCCCGAGTCGGCCTTCGGCTCCATCATTTGCTTCAACGAAGTGGTGGAGCATGAGACGGCTGAAGCGGTTGGCGATTTGTTCGTGGAGGTGATGATGGCTCCCGGGTATACCGAGGATGCCAAAACCCGATTGATGGCCAAGCAGAACCGCCGCTTGCTCACCCTTGAATCTCCGGGAGGCCGTCTTGCGCCGCTGGAGCGAAGTGTCGTCCGGAAACCCATCGAAGGCGGCGTCCTCGTTCAAACAGAGGAGCCACCGGTCATCGATTGGACGAAAGCAAAAACCGTCACAGAAAACGTCCCAACGCCCGAACAACTGGACAGCATGAAATTCGCCGTTCGCGTTTGCGAACAGGTCAAATCAAACGCTATTGTGATGGTGCAAGGAACGGCCACCGTCGGGATTGGCCCGGGTCAAACCAGTCGAGTGGAAGCCGTTCGAATTGCAGCTCGGCGAGCAGGTGAACGTGCCAAAGGGTGTGTTCTTGCTTCTGACGCCTTTTTCCCCTTCAAAGACGGCTTGGAGCAAGCGGCCGAGGCCGGAGCCACCGCCATCGTTCAGCCAGGTGGGTCCATCCGAGATCAGGAAGTTATCGATGAAGCAAACGCGCGGAGCGTTTCAATGGTCTTTACCGGCCATCGTTTGTTCCGCCATTGAGGTGAAAAAGTGGGGCATTTAGACGACGTACAACAGACGTATTGGGGGCATTTCCGAAGAGCATTGCACATGGCGTTTCGCTTCACCATTGCCGTACCGTTGTTGTTGATTCACGCCCTTTACCCCAACGTTTTCGTGACCGCCGCCAGCGATGCCGTGGATGTCTACAACCGTCTGACTGCAGAAGACCCAGACTAAGCCGTGGTTGGCACGCGCCAGCCTACCCACCAGACGCCAACGATGGCAACGATGGCGATCAACGTTTGACCAAAGCCGGGGTCACCGAGTTTGGTGATGTACCAAATGGACCCCAACGAAACGAAAGAAATCAGGCCACAGATGATGATTTTTGAGTGAAAGGGGAGCGCCTTTCCCGACCGGTAGTAAGCGAGCAGCGATGAGCCGAACATACGGTTGGTCAGCAACCAGAGAAACAAGCGTTGGGATGAACGGCCGTAACAGTAGGCAGCGAGCACAAGCCAAGATGTGGTGGGCAAGCCGGGCACAAACACGCCGATGCCCGCAAGAACAACGAAGATGCTCCCGAAACCAACCCAAAGGCTCCGAACGATTGGGTTTGCACTGGGTTTGTGCTCGGAGAGCACGGCATCGATGACCTCGGCATCGGAAAGCGAAGCGTAGGCTTCTGCAAGACGTCGAGACTCGGTTTTCCGTTGAAGGGCAGTGGACATCGGAGTTTCAGCCATGACCCTCATTCTTGTTGCAGGCGGTCCCCATCTAAATCCTTGCTTTGCATGGGAAAGGGTTGAATCGCACCGTTCGGTGGCCAACTCATGGCCCCTGCAACGCCGCTTTGTGGGCGGACAGCTTCTCCCAGCGCCCCTCTTCGTTGCGCGATTTTGCTTTCGGGTTCGGGCAGCGGGATGGAAGCGCTGGTTCAGACTCAGCGGGGACAGCGCCTTCCACACACCACGACGGTGGTCCTCTCCAATCGCCCCGATGCATACGGACTTGAGCGAGCGCGGCGTTTGTCGGTCCCCTGCGCCGTTGTACGCCAAGAGGATGGTAGCGGCCAGCGCCTCTCCCGAGAACAACATGAAGAACGCCTCCTCGAGGAATTGGAGGCTCACGACGTGGAACTCATCGTGCTTGCCGGGTACATGCGACTGCTATCGCCCGTGATGCTCGAGCGTTGGGGGGGGCGAATCGTGAACATTCATCCATCCTTGCTCCCCCATTTCCCGGGCGCCCACGCGCATCGTGATGTTCTCGCAGCGGGCGCAACCATCAGCGGTTGCACCGTTCACATGGTCGACGAAGGCATGGACACGGGGGCCGTCCTTGCTCAGGCCTGCGTTCCTGTTTTTCCAAACGACACCGAGGCTTCGCTGAGCGAACGGGTGAAAGTCGAAGAACACCGATTGTATCCTCAAGTTCTGACATGGATCGCGGAAGGACGCGTGGTCCTTACTCCGAACGGTGCTCTAGTCGATGGCGAGCCACCTCATCGAGTGTGTTGAAATTCGTGAAGGCCTTGGCGTGTGGCCCCGGATGGAGACTGGGGACTTCCGCCAACAAACCACCGACCGACTCGGCGTTCTCGACCAGCGACATGTGGCCCGGAATCAGGGCGAACAACGGTTGGCGATGGCCCATTTCGTCCAACGGCACGGCCCCGGTGGTCTTGTGCTGGAGCACGAATCTGACCGCCTTTTCGTCGAGCAAGAAAGCGTCGCAGGGCGCCAGCAGCAGCGACCCAACAAAACGCTCTTTTGCCCATCTGATGACCTCATGAAGGCCAGAAGCCCCTTCGGGGTCCGGGACCGCTTCTTCCGAAAACAGGGCCGCTCGTTCCTCGGTTCCAGCGAGGACGACAACTCGGTCCACGCCGGCCTGTCGAAGGACGGTGCAGATGCGCTCCACACCACCAAACATGGTTGCCTTGTCTTGCCCCATTCGTCGGCTTTTCCCACCGGCGAAAACCAGTCCAGTTACCGTCATGGGCCTTCCTCAGTGCATGTTGTCAAGCTCGTCCAAGGCAGCCTCGAGTTCTTCGAGCAGGCCTCGGACGCGTTGCAAAAGCGCTTTTCGCTCTCGACTGGAGCGCGCTTCGGGCAACCACTCAAGCAAACGCCTGACGTCTTTTGCGTCCCTCTCCACGGTCCATCGAAGCACGTTTTCGAGGACGGGGTCCTCGGCCGGCAACAAGCGCTCAGTCATGGACTTGAGTTCAAGCCGCCCTCCATCAATGCTCCGTCTCAAGCAAGCGGGCCCTGATGCGTTCAAACATTTCACCGCCGTTCGGCGCCTCCGAAACCAAGCGTTCAGGGATGCCCCCCTCCTTTCGAAGCGACAAGAACAGCACGCAATACTGGTGCCAGTTGGGGCTTTGCTGGGCAGCGGCGTTCATCCAAACATCATCGGGCACCGCACGACCACCTCGAACCATTTCTTCTGCCACCTCAAGCACCACCATGAGCGGCTCTCGTCGCTGCAAGAGGTGGATGAACGCCATCCATCCATCCTGCCCGAGCGCATGGTCGTCCAGGTTGGCCAGAAGCATGCCTGCCACGGTCAAATCTTCTCTGCCGTGCCGTTTCCAAAGGGCAGGAATCAACCTCGCCAATGAGCGTTGGTTCCCGGCACGGGTTAACATCCATGAAGTGATGAGGCGAAGGTCAGGCAACGGCGTTCCGTGATGAAAAGAGAAGACGTTGTGTTCTGCGGTCAGGTCCGTTCGGGGTTTGTTGAGCATGTCGCTCACACAGGCTTCGTAGGCTCGCTTCAGAAACTTCAACGTCTTGCGCCTGGATGAAAGTTGGCGAGGCGATTGACGCTCAAGCCAATCGTCCAGGAAAGGGTTCAATTTGGCCCACCTTCGTTGGACTTCCTCCGGAAGTTGTCGAACAAGTCGCCCACCAAACCAACGGAATCTTTGAGGGTGTCCATCAACGTATCAATGACCGCTTTGTCCTCGTACTTCTCCTTGACCATTTCTCGCAACTCGTGTTCGATTTCAGCATGCAACTCGTCATTGATGTCAAATTGCGAGCGGAGGTGAGCTAGGACTCGGAACTCGTCTTTTGAGAGCGAAGCGTTCACGATGGCCACTTCGAAGACTTTGGTGTAGATGGTCCGCATGTCCTCATCGGAGACCGGTTCGCCAGGGCGGGTTTGGGCCTGGTTTTGGATGGCTTCGTAGACGTAAGCGGGTTCTTCCGCCTTGAGTCCAAGAGCGCTTGCAAGTTTGATGATCAACCGCTTTTCTTCACGGGTCAAAACGCCGTCTGCTAGCATCACCTCAACCGTTGAACGAAAAATGTCCAAGGTCCCGATTTCAGATGATGACACGAACCATGGCAGGGACTCCAACTTCTTGAAGACGCCGTTCGGTGAAAAAACGCTTCGAGGCGAGAAAACCTGCACAGGATTCAAAAGGTGTTGGCGGCTGGGGGTATTGTTCACATTCACCTCATCCGCTCGTCGGGTGGTTGCAAAGGACGTTGGCCCTCCAAAAGGGCCACGACGCAGCAACAGGGTTGTGTGCAACACAAGGAGAGATTCCAATGGGACGAAAACACAACAATTCCAACCGCGGAGGCGGAAACAAGGGCAAGGCCATGAAATACGAAATTCGGGCTGATATCAAAGTGAACGGAACGGTCCAACGAAAGGACATCATCGGGGCCATCATGGGGCAAACCGAAGGGCTTCTTGGCGATGACCTTGAACTTCGTCAACTGCAACGCACCGCACGCGTGGGGCACGTGGATGTCGAGATGGAGACCAAGAACGGCAAGGTCCACGGGACCATCACCATTCCGAGCAGCATGGACAACGTCGAGACGGCGATCATCGCGAGTTCGCTTGAAACCATCGACCGAATCGGTCCTTGCGACGCCATCATCAAAGTCATGCAGATTAGCGATATTCGGGCAACCAAGCGAACCGCTGTGGTCGACCGTGCAAAGGAACTCCTTCTCACGATGGTGAATTCCGGCGAGGCGGCCTCAAAGACGGTGATAGAAGAAGTGCGCTCCGTCCTCACGGTCGGCACGGCCACCTCCTTCCACGGCTTGACGTGCGGCCCCAACGTTGAGTCTTCGTCCTCGCTGATCATCGTCGAGGGTCGAAACGATGTCCGAAACCTTCTGAACTGCGGCGTCAAGAACGCCATCAGCGCGGACGGCTCGGGCAACATCAAACAGGAACTCATCGATTTGGCCAACGGCAAGGAGAGCGTCACCGTCGCCATCGACGGCGACCGTGGAGGCGAAATGCTGTTCATGCAACTTTACGACATGATGAAGGTCGACCACGTCGCTCAAGCCCCTGTTGGCCAAGAATGGGAATTGCTTCCCCAAAAGACGGTGACGATGTGCTTACAGAAGAAAGTCGAAGCGGTCAAGTTCAAGCATCAGATGGACAAGAAAATCGCCGAGGACGACGAAAAATACGGTGGCGACAAAGACTGGGACAAGGACATGGACGACACCTTTGCTTCGGGGGAACCCGCTCCTGCAGACATCCAAGAATTGTTTGACAAAGTGGACGACATGGGCAAGAACAAGGCCCTCATTCGTTTCGCTGACGGCAGTTTTTCCGAAGAGATTGGACCCTCCAAACTGGAACAGGCCATGAGCGAATCCGAAGCGGTTGAAGTGGTTTTGTTGAACGGCCCGGTAACGGACAAAGTGCTTGACTACGTGACCAAGTCTGCCGCCACCGTTGTCGTTGGAACCAAGGAAGGCAAGGGCTTTGCTTCACCCGACGGCATCGATGTTTGGTTCGCTGAAATCCACCGTTGATTTTCATCGGTGCGTTAATGTCCTCAACGGACTGTCAACGCTCCATGGAAACGAGCGATTCGGACGAGTGGCCCGGTGTCGCTACTGGCGAGACCACCGATTCGGATGAAGCGGCAAGGGACGAAGCGTCCTCTTTCAGAGAACCCTCTGAGGTTCCCTTGGCGAAGACCGGTGACGCCGAGGAAAGCGAACCCCCCGCCCCGAGAACCGAAGAAGGCGAATCAAACGGAGATGGCGGGGATGCCTTAGAACCCTGGACTTTGCCCATCAGGGCAGCACCCATCCTTGCTCTTCAGGGCGAGGAGGTGGTTGAATTTCCACTCAGCCAGCACGTTAACGGGCGTTCGTCCACTTCCGTTGTGGTGGATGATGACCTCATGCGTATCGTTGAGGCACGGTACGACCCGGACGGCGTTCGCCGCCTCAATGTCAGGATGGCGTTGGTGAAGGAACACATTTCTGGCTATTCTCACACGCATTTGGATGTCTTTGCTAAACTCCAACCTGTCTGGTGGGCATCGATTGGGTTCGGGTTGTTGTTTGCAACATCGTGGCTTCAAGGCCTGCTTGCGCTCGGTGGCGGCATGTTCGTTCTCGCGGGCGTGGCGGGATTGCTTTTGATGCGCCTCGATCTTCATCGCCTTTCGTTCTCCGACCACGGGGGCCGTCACGATTTTTACCTCTCAGGATGGGGCCAAGAACCGTTTCTCATCCACAACAGCACGGCCCTGTTGGGTCCTGCTTTTGTTGGGTTTTTGCGAACCGGCGAGCTTGAAACCGTCCACATTGACAACGTCATTGATGCCATGGGGCGTTCGACCGAACCGGACCCTGCCCCTCCAACAGCACCCGTCCAGAAGGCCCCGGCTGCCCTCCCAGCACCCATGAATGCCCCTCAGCATTCACTGCCCAAAGAGCCCGAGCAAGTCGTGTTGGAATCCACAACCCCCGCTCCTTTTTCGGTGCCGGCGCCTCCGGCGGGCCCTCCTATTGACCCCCCATCGCAGTCACCCGGCCCACCCGCCTCGCTTCCGCCTCAACCAAAGCCGACCCCTCCACCCCCGGTCGCCTCTCTGCCTGCACCTCCGCCCCCGGTCGCCTCCTTGCCCCCACCGCCTTCGCCTGTGCTTCCTCCTGCACCGCTGCCTCCACCGCCGCCACCTGGGCCAGTGGTGAACGAAGATGCGCTTTGGGACGAACTTGCCTGATCAGGCTTGGACGCCGCCCGCAGAGGGCAAGAACACGACCGAAGCAAGGAGCCGGACGTCATCGGCCAGGGATTGAAGGTCGTTTGAAATCGGCCATGTGTCGCGCTCGAGAGGAACGTGTTTTCCGAGGCCTGGAATGCGCTCAAGGGCGCGTCCGAGCGCCTCCGCATCAGCGAGGAAGTCGCCTCTTGCACCCGAATGTCGCGCTTCAAGGCGCCGACGCATCCACCGTTTGAGCGGGGCGACCGTTTCTGTCAACTGCGCCAACAAGGCGGCCCTCACACCATCGTCGGGGTTGTTTTCTGGAAGCAGCCGCAAAGCAAGGCGCAACAAACGGGCGACACGAACATCTCTTGGCTCGACGTTCACATGTTGCGCAAGCCCCCTTCGGACGGTAGGAAGAGCAGCCAGGCCGGAATCGGAGACTTCCTCTGCAAGCGCCTTGAGGTTCAATGCAGCGAGCAACCGAGAGAGTTGCTCCAACGCTTCGTTTGTTTGCTCTGAAGGCGGAAGCGTGGACGTTCGGTCGTCGGCCGGTTTGATGTGCTCAATTCTGGCATCCTGAGCTACGTGATTTTCATCACGTTCTTCGGTCTGTGCGAGGACGTCCGTCTCCTCCTCAGGCAGGTACCGGTCGTCTTTCACCACGGGCGTTTCAGGTTCTTTCACCGAATCGGGGTGTTCTGGAACAGGTTCAACCATGGGTTTGTTTTCTTCCTCTCCTGTCATTTTTTCCGAAGGCTTCTCAACGGTCGTTTCGGGACCGGGCGTTTGAGGAACTTGTTCAGCCATCGCCTCAAGCATGGCTTCGTGAGCATCGTCGAGGGAGGTGGTGGGCCGCAAAACAGGGTGGGCCGACTCGCTCACCGGCAGAAGGGTTGGTCGAGGTTGAGCAGGCTGCCATGCGGTCAACGTGTAGTCTTCTTCCTCCGTTGGTCGGTTGGCCAGATGAGCCGCCCAAGCGGGGATGTTACGTTCCAACACCTCGAGTTGTTCTGGCTGTTTCAGCATCAATTCAACCTTCGCAGCCAACTGCGTGTCGTTGGCCCACGGCAGCCGCAGGAGCCGACGTCGCAGGACATCGTGCTTGGCGATGTACGGTCGCGCTTGGCTCAGCGACCTTGCGACGTCCATCGCGGACTCCGAGAGAAGCCCCCTCCAGTGTCCAATCAACCAACCTTGCTCCGCCATGACGGTGAGTTCCTCCTCCAACGCCTCTTGCATGGGTCGGGAAAAACCCGAGTTGGCGGGATCAAAAGCTGTAGGAAGTTGGCGTTGAAGCGCAGCAAGATAGCGCTCAAATTCCTTCAGGTTCATTCGGTCGGGGTTTTTCTCTTCGGCCAAACCGCGGGTTCTTCGGACGGTGGCCAACTCCTCCTCAAGCATGGTTCGATGGCGCCGCAGCCGTTGTTCGAACCGTTTCGAGAAATCATCAATTTCATCCAACACGTCCTCTTCAAGTTCTTCGTGAGCGAGAAGTTGGACACGGACATCAACATCCTCTTGGCCCGAAAAGGAAACATCGAGGTTCCCCAGCCGTTGAAGGAGGGTGGCTCTTCGCTCCCAGGTTGTTCGGGTTGAGGAGAGCCGTTCCAGAGCACTGAGCGGGTCTTCAAAGACCAAGTTTCGCCAATGGCCAACCTGAAGCCCTGCGTTTTCGTACTCTTGCAAGACGTCCAAAGCGTCCAACTCGGTCTTTTTCCACAGGTTGTCCAACGCCTCCACGGCTTCCCGCAACAACTCGGTTTTTTCCAAGTGGCCCACGTACGCCTCCGATGGTGCAGCCCGTGAAGGCCAGTATCTGGCAAATCGATTCCAACGTTCAACGAGTTCCAGATGAGATTTTACGGAGGCTTCCACCATGTCGTGATTCGTTTCCCACTCCAACAGGTCTCCAGCGCGAAGTTCGCCTTCGTGAGGGAACACGATGCCTTGGTTGCGCCACTCTGAAATGCGCTGAGAAAGCGTTTTTCGTCGCTCCTCAAGCGTTTGTGCAAGTCGTCCCACTTCGTCTCGCAGGTTCAGCAGGTCGTCACGGCGGTTTGGGTGCTGAAGTTCCATGCACCGTTCTGTGAATTCAAAAGCGAGTTCTGCGTCAAACGGTTCAACCAGTTGCGCAACGGAAAGTCGGAGGCGCTCACGTTCATCGTGGAAGGTTTGCCAGTCTTCCAACCTCCCCAAGGCGTCCAGCAACGGGAGGTCGTCCAAACTTCCCAAGGCCATGCCTCGGCTTTGCAATTCTGCCACCCCTTTTTCGATGACAGCGCGTTGCCTTTGTTCATCTTCTTCCACGGTTTCGAGGTGGCGAAAGATTTCATCGTAACGCTTTGGCTCTGCAAAGAGCTTGTGAAACGGCTCAACGGCGGGGGTGCTGGTGATGTCAAGGGAAGCCAGCCTTCGATACAGAAGGCGCCACGAGTCTTCCAATCCGGCTTGATACCAAAGCGAACGGACCCGATTGAGCGGCGGCTCCCAGGAGGCGATGCTTCGAAGGTCCCGTTCAAACGTCAAAAAAACCTCTTCGATTTCAAACGGGTCGCTCAAACGCTCCCGATAACCGGAGAGTTGGTCGGTGGATTGCGGGATGAGGTCGGAGAGGGCGACGATTCGGTCTTCGATATCGGACGCCGTGTTTCGGCGAGATTCAAGCCAATCCAAGCGACCGAGCGCACCGTCAAGGTGGTCGTTGACAAAGCGCAGCATCGCATCACGAGGGAATCCAAAGCGTTCCAGGGCGTCGAGGCGTTGGTCCACCTCGCGTTCCAATTCGCTCGGCTCGTTCATCCGTCCTCGCATCGCTACGGTGAAAGGGGGCTTTCAATATGAGCGGTCGCTTCGGCGATGGGCGTTGCTTCTTTGACCAACCGTGGTTGACGGCAGCGAAACAGAGGTCTTGAAACCGAGGTTTTGGGGGTGACTTCTTCCGCAGACCATAAAGCCACGATGGCGCGGTGGAGGGCAATGAGTTTGCTTGTTCTCGGCCTTGGCTTGTTCTCAACGGGTGCTGCTGCCGCCACCGGGTACTGGATGTTGACGGTCAACCGGCGGATGATCCGGCTTCTCGACATGCAGACCTTGCTTCGTGAATCCCAAGCCACCCATTTTCAACAGGTCAACAATGCGAATGAACACCTCGCAAAAGACCTCCAAGCCGTCCAACACACGATGGATGCGCTCCGCGCCGTCCATCCTGAAATTGATGCTTCGCTCTTGGTGCATGATTTTCTGCTCATGCACGAAGCCGATGGTGAAGCGGTCGTGAAACTCGACGAAGCCTGCAGCGTCCTCCGGTCGGTGGTTCAACACCAAAGCGTTGAGGAGGCCGCCAAACAGACGCTCTCCACCAACCACGCCGCTTTGCTCCGTCGCTTGCTCGCTGTCTTTGACCGGCACGGCATCACGGTGGACGCTTTGCATTTGGACGCTGACACCGCTCATCGTTTCGGCCTCGCTGCTGGCCATTTGCACGCCTACGACTGGGCCGAACTCGCCCTTGGCGTGGCTTACCAGCGTTCTCCGGGCCATGCATCGGTGCTCGAGGGTTTGGAACACATTGCGAAAATTCGAGGGGACGACGACCTCTACCGTCATTGGCTTGAAGCCCGCATGAAAATCACGCCCGACGACCCGGACCTGCTTCGTGCACACGCCCATTTGTTGGCCTCAAAAGGCGATGAGGGAGCCGAACGGGCGGTTCGCCGGTTGGAAGCCCTTGGCGTTGATACCGCAGCAGACCGGTCTTTGCTCTCGGGCTTGAGGGCACGTGCGGGGGCTCGTACCGAGGCCATCGAAGCCATCCTACAAGCGCTTGAAGAAGACCCCAGCCGTTCGGCAGATTGGCTGCACTACGCCCAACTTTTGGAGGCTGAGGGCGAGCATGAAGTTGCGTTGGAGGCCAATGAACGGTGTTTGACCCTCGACCGACAGTGCGGCGAGGCATGGGCCCTCAAGGCCCGTCTTCTCGCAAAGCGCCAAGGCCACGAACGGGACGCTCTGAAGGCGGTCACCCACGCGGTGGCGCTGGATGCAGGCGGGGTGGATGCTGTGTTCCTCAAGGCTGAATTGCTGGAAATCGAGGGGTCAACCGTTGCTGCGGAAGAAACGCTCCTCAAGGCGATTGAACACCAACCCAGCAACGGGGAGCTTCGTGCCCGAATTGCCGCTCACTACCTCATGAAGCACCGTGTGGACGATGCTGATGCCATGCTGGCTGGAACGCCCGACGGCATTGACCACGCCCTTCTGCATGCGGTTGAGGGGCGTCTGCATCTGGCTCACGCCGACCGCTTGCGTGACGGTACCGGCCAAACCGATGAAACCCTCCTTCAAGCGGCGCTGGATGCGTTTGAAGGTGCTTTGGCGCTGAACCGAGAACTGGGCATGGCGTGGTTGGGGCTCGCCCGAACACAACGTTTGCTCGGTCAACGGGACACGGCCGAGGAATCGCTCACCCGGGCGAGCCGGTTGATGAGCGAAAACAACCCATCGGTTTCGTGCGAAGCTGCGCTTTTGGCGTTGGATGGAGGGGACATCGAACGGGCGACGTACCACGTTGATGCGGCCGAGGTTCATGCTCAAAACGCCACAACAGCGTACCTTCGGGGGAACATTGCCGCCGCCAAAGGCCACCTCAAACAGGCGTTGTTTCACTACACCGACTGCCTCACCTTGGAACCCGCTCACATCCGTGCTCGCCTCAACCGAAGTTCGGTCAATTTGGGTCTGAACGATGCCCAGGCAGCGCTTGACGACACAGAGCATTTGCTTGATCTTGCACCCCAGTTGGCCGTGGCTCGGATTCGAAAAGGCGATGCTCACATGCATTTGGCTCAGTGGGACACCGCCTCGAAGGCCTTCAAGCACGTGCTTGAAAACGCACCGCACCACACCCACGCCTTGACCCAACTCGCTGCTTGCTACATGAGCATGGACCGCCCCGAGCGTGCAGAGGCGCCGCTGAACGAAGCGTTGCGTCAATCTCCTGACCACGCCCCAGCGTGGCACCAGCGAGGATTGTATTACCTTCATTTCAACATGCTTGACAACGCCCTCTCGGATTTCGAAGCCGCTGCACGGTGCGATCCCCACCACCTTGATGCCCGTCTTCGTATCGCCGCCCACCATCACGGATTGGGGCAGCAAGAAGAAGCGGAGACAGCGTGGAAAGCCGTTCTTGCTCTTGAGCCCGAGCATCAACTGGCGAAGACTCGGCTTGCAGAATGCGAGAAAAACTTGATGTCAAGTGTTTGAGAACCGGACCAGTAGGGGGGCCGTGGGATGGAGACCGTTGACGAACTCAATTTGACAGAGATTCTAACGGCGCTGCAGGATTTTATGACGCAGGACGGAGCCATTTCCGGTGAACAACGTTCGTTTTACCAGACATTCCGCGGCCACTTGAACGCCCATGAAGGCGTGTTCAAATTGGACGATGTCGAACGGCTCCTGTTGGAAGCCAAGAACGAAGTTCCCGAAATTTCCGAAGAAGAATTCACCGATATGGGCGAAGCGATCCTCACCCACTACCGGGCGAAAAATGCGGACGCCCTCAACGAACGCATTCGTCTTTTGGCCGAGGAGGAGGCAAGAAAGCAAGCCCTCGCTGAATCCGAGCGAGCGGCTCGTGAGGAGGAAAATCGTTTGCGTGCAGAGGAGGAAGAGCGTCGGCTTGCTGAAGAGGCGGAAGCCGAGCGCCTCCGCCTTGAGGAAGAGGAGCGTCTGCGCCAAGCCGAAGAAGCCGAACGCCTCCGCCTTGAGGAAGAGGAGCGTCAACGTCAAGCCGAAGAAGCTGAACGTCTCCGCCTTGAGGAAGAGGAGCGTCAACGTCAAGCCGAAGAAGCCGAACGCCTCCGCCTTGAGGAAGAGGAGCGTCAGCGCCAAGCCGAAGAGGCCGAACGTCTCCGCCTTGAGGAAGAGGAACGTCAGCGCCAAGCCGAAGAGGCCGAACGTCTCCGCCTTGAGGAAGAGGAACGTC
>JAYOHN010000001.1:0-108600 GCA_038118245.1 Candidatus Poseidonia sp. | reverse complement strand
CGGCATCCTCGACATCTACGAGTTCTGAAGTTAACGCTGTGAACTGTCTGTCAAAGAACCGTCACTGACGGGTACAACAGGTGTTTGGGGGCCAAGGCCCCGACTCACCTCCATTCTTTTGCGCATCCAAGCGCCCATGATACGCGACGCTCTGCGTGATACGCAAGCGTTCATTCCGCCCATGCCTTTCAAATAGGGTTCTTCGGTGGAAGAACGATTGCGAGGTGCCCGTATGCTGACCAAACAACACGTCCAAAACATCGATGACCGTCAACGACTTTCCATGGCGATTGTGCTCGTCTTTTTGATGCTCACAAGCAGTTTGCTGGCCATTGTCCAGAGCATCCAAGACCCGTCGGAAACCCAAATGGAAACCCGCTTGGTTGATGGAGCCGGTATCGGGTACACGCCGGTTCAGTCAACTGACCAGGGCGGCCAAGGCGGCTGGGAAGGGTCCAACGACGGCGCATGGAGTTTGGCTCACGAGGCGCTCAGCGACCTCATGTGGTCCGACCCCGGCGTCTCCTCTGGAATCATCATGGACCTCTCCGTTCTTGAGTCGGTGATCCCAGCTTACTCCAGTTTCCTTGAGGAAACCCAAGCAGGGGACCACGACAACGACGGTATTGATGATTTGAACGATTTGGACGACGACAACGACGGCATTTACGACCTCTTGGAGCGGTTTGATGGATGCTACGGGACCGACCCTTACGACCACGACAACGATGGCATCCTCGATGCTGACGATTGGGACGACGACAACGACGGCATCCTCGAAGGCCCGATTGATTTCGATGCTCTTGAAGCCCAAGGCCTCGACCCGCGAAACGTATCCACCGACCGTTTCCTTGACCCTACGATTGAGCACCCCTGGACCGGCGACCCCGTGGGCAACTTCTACCTCGCCGACCAGAACCCAATGGACCACGACAACGACGGTGTGACCGACGAAGACAGCGACGGTTCAGGCCCCGGGCGGTACGACGAAGACGACGACAACGATGGACGTATCGACCAGTTCACCTGGCCTTGTGACCTTGACTGGGACGGTATTCCTGACTACTTTGACACCGATGACGACAACGACGGCACCCCTGACGTGCTTGACGCCCACCCTTACGACGCTTCGATCACCGGCACCATGTCGGCTGCAGCCGCTGCGAGCACGACCGATGACCTCGAATACGATGCTGCTCGTACGTGGACCTTCAACGAATACCGTGCGTACTCTGGCGGTGTCGATTACGTCGACTGGGAGCGCAACCGGGTCAACGGCCCAGGAGCCACCGCTTCCGGGTTCGGCGCCTTCGGGGCATCGGGAACCCCTGCCTTCAGTCAAATCGTTGACGGTGACCTCGACGGCGACGGCGCCCCCAACTTCCTCGACCCCGACAACGACGACGACGGCACGCCTGACAGCGCCGACACCGATGACGACAACGACGGCATCCTCGATATGGTTGACCCCGATGATGACAACGACGGCATTCCCGACACCTGCATCGAAATTGACACCAACGGCGACCAAACCAGCGATTACACCGGTCTTCAAAACGGGGCCGTAACCGGCATCAGCATCGCCTCCAGCGGGCAAAGCTACACCGACGGCACCGATGTTGGGACCGCCACGAGCGGCGCCGGGTCGGGCCTGACCGTGGACATCACCACTGCCGGAGGGTCGGTCACCAACGTCAACGTGAACCGGGCCGGTTCGGGCTACTCCGTCGGCGACAGCGTCGCCATCAACGGCGGGAACTCGAACGCCACCGTCACCGTGACCAGCGTCTCCACGGCCAACTTCGAAGTTCCAGGCGCCGACGGAAACCAAGACGGCTCCATCGACTGTGAGGTGGACTACGATTACGACCTGGACGACGACATCCGTCGCCCGTTCGACCAGAACTACAACGGCATCTACGACTGGCTTGACGAAGACCTCGGCGGCACCGCATCCCCAGACAACCTCGGCAACTTTGCAGTGGGTGGAGCTGACCTCCCTTACGACCTTGACAACGACAACATCGAGAACGAAAACGACTCCTTCCCGCTTGACGCTGCTTCGGACGTCGCTACTTGGAACTGCCCCACACAGGCCAACCCGAACCCGACGAATCCAGACCCCCGCTGCCAAACCCGACGGGCCTCCTTCTCTCAATTCAACGACTGGGACGGCGACGGCGTGAGCAACTGGGACGACGTTGACGACGACAACGACGGAATCATTGACATCCTTGACATCGACTGGGATTGCGACTTGGACAACGACAACGACCTTCACATGATCAACGGTGGGTTGTACCGCGATGACGGCCCCAACGATGTTGATTCGGACGTCGACGGTGACGGGCTCGAAAACAGCATTGATTGGGACGACGACAACGACGGCGTTTCCGACCTTTACGACCCTGATGACGGCAACTGCGGCGTGGTTGACTACGACGCCACAGACGCCTTCGGCACGCCGTATTACCCCGTGAACGACGGCGGCTCACTCGACGGCTCGGGCGACTCTCAACTCTACGGCACCAACGCTACGGACCACTGGAACATGGTGTTCATGCACTATCCTTTCGCCGACGTGGTGCTCAATTACAACGGCTACGACGCCACGACCAACCCCGTGACGCCCGGCCTCGTCCCCGAGTTTTACTGGTTCTTCTTTGCCCGATGGTCGCCCTACAACGGCGGTAACGAATGGGACATTGATTCCGACGGGGACTCCCTCATCAACGGTCTCGATGTTGACCAAGACGCTGACGGCATGCCGGATTGGTGGGATCAAGACGAAGGAAACGACGGTGTCCTTGACATCAACGATGTCAAAATGGGCGGTTCTTACAACCTTTCCACCTGTGGCTGGACGGCAGGAAACCTCGGTCAAGGCTTTGTTTGCGGTTACTCTTACGCCCTCGCGTACAAAATGCCCCTGAACGGTGTGAACGCCCAATTCGGCTCACCCTATTCCACCCGTCCTGATGCTGCCTTTGACCAAGGCGCCACCGCCGGTGGCCCCTCGGGCAACTGGAGTTGCACACCCGTCCAAGGCATCGGTTGCTGGCACTACGACTTCGGCGGTGATGGAAACATTGACTCCGGCTTGACCTTCACGCAAATGCAAGACAACCGTGACGCCTTCAACACCTGGATTGGTCTCGCCACCGGTATCTGGCAGTGGAACAGTGACAACGGTCCTGAAGCCGATTTCCCTGACGAACTCGGAGCGGACCTGTTGAAGAACGATGTTGACGGCGACATTGACGGCGACTTCACCAACGCTACGATTGACTTGGACGACGACTACGACGCCATCTACGACTGGTACGACGTGGACGACGACAACGACGGTGTGTGGGACTTCTTCGAAATCGACAGCAACTATGACCTCGACGACGATACCGGGCAAAACAACGGGAATTTCTTCTCGGGCGACAATTGTGCCGACAACGACGACGATGGAAACGACGCCGACGCTGACGATGACGGCTTCTTCCAGGCGGTGTGGGACCGGGGCATCATGTCTCAAGGCCTCCGTCAACCGAGCATCTACGACGTTGACAACGACAACGACGGCATTCCCGACGGCGAGGACCCCGACGATGACAACGACGGTCGTTTGGATGTGGACCAAGAATTGCTTCCCGGGTGTTTCTGGGGCGAAGAGCAATCCACTTGGGACTACGACAACGACGGTCTGGTGAACTGGGCCGACAACGACTGGGACGGCGACGGCATCTCCAACACCATCGAATTGCTGCAAGACATCACGGCACCCTTTGACCACGACAACGACGGGACTCGCGACGACCTCGACGAGGACGACGACGAAGACGGCATGCACGACGAGGACGAAGTGCTCCTGTGGCCCACCCGCTTCAACCGAAACTCGACCAACCCATGGGACCACGACGATTTCGGCGATGGCGAGGCCATGGCCAATCCAAACGACGCCGGCACCGGACCCGACGCCATTGACAACGATGACGACAACGACACCCGAGTGGACACCGATTTCGACCAAACCGAAGACACCGAACTGTCCTCAGATTGGGACCACGACAACGACGGCATTCTTGACGCCGATGACAAAGCGCCCACCTACATCACCCTCAACCTGCCTGAAAACCTCTGGTTGGATGCGCAGGCTCCCGCCATCTTCTCCGGGCATGTTGACTGGCTGAATCCGATCACCGGCGTTGTGGAGTCCGCTCCCCAGCTCCCTGTTCAGGTGCACATTGAGTGGACGGCCAACAACACCACGGCCATTGAAACGATCGACGTGCTGACGAACAACGGTGGAAACTTCAGCGTTGGTCAATTCCTCTACCCTGAAGACCTGACGGTCGGGGACAACACGACCTACCGGGTGTACGCCGAGGTCACCGAGATGTTCATGTTCAACGGAAACCAATCTCAGTCGTACTACGTTGGCGCAGAAGCCAACATGACGGTCGACTATTCGGCGTGGACCTACTTCCGAAGCGACGAACAGCCGTTCTGGCTCGACTTCAAGGCGCATTATGCCGCTGATTGGGACCGAGGGCTGTTCGACAACCGCATCAGGAACTCTCCCATCACGTTCTCCATCTTCGGCGGCCTGTTCGGCAACCTCACCGCGCCCACCAACTTCACCGGTCTGGGCAACAACGGCTACCGAACCGATGCCTCCGGATGGGCTTCGTTGACCTTCGTCCAAGATTTGGGAATCAGTGGAACATGGAAGCAAGTTCAATGGAATTCAACCGCTGACAACGGTGTGGGGCAAATCCCCGGCGGTTACGAAGAAATCACCTGGAACGACCTCACCAAACAACACGACGTGGTCTTGGACACCAACGGCGACGTTGTTCGTTACAATTACACCAACACCAGCTTGCCGGCCGGCGACATTGAAATCATCGCCCGAGTGTCACCAGAATTGGCAACGGAATGGCCCTTCCCGTACCTGCACGGTGACGAGGCTGAACCCTTCTCCGTGCGAATCATGCACCGCATGAACATCGAGGGAACACTCGTTCTGGACGGTTTGAGCCCCATTTACTACTTCGACTCGACCGTGAACAACGGCGACGGAACGTTCGGCGATTGGTCCACCCTGTTCCACCAGCCTGCTCTTGACGCTGCGGGTGTGAACTACAACGACGTCGCGGCCTTCAAACCCTACCCCAAGTCATGGGACGGGACACCGGAAGGCTTGACCGGACAAGCGGCCGCTCTGCGGCCGTTCCTCGGCGGCAACGGGACCCACTGGAACATCGCTCTCGTGAACGGCGGTGACAGCAACCTACCACCCTGTGGGCCGGTTGACCGCACCGACCCCAACAGTCCGGTTCGCTGCGAAATCGTTCCTGAAATGAACACCGGAGAGTCCCTCCAAGTCATTGGGAAGGTCACCAACCGCACCAACGATCCATGGGACCAAGACCCCATCGCGCTGCAGGTTGACGTCGACAAGAACGGCCAGTTCCTCGGCGCAGGAGAGACGGCCTACACCCAACGCCCCGTCATGAAGGACGGGGACGCCACGTACGACTACAACTGGTCGTGGTACAGCCAGTACGGTGCAGGAACCTACGGCCTCCGCGTTGACTTCACGAATTCTGCTTACTACTTCACGGGCAATTCGTCCACGCTCGCAACCACGGGCGCTTACATCAACGTCACCGTGGTGGGAACCACGGACTTCCTGACCACCTCTCTGCCACGCCTTTACCGCAACACCAACACGACGATTCAGGCCAAACTTGTGGACAACTCGTTGCAACCCGTTCGCAACGCACCGGTGAACTACACCTGGTCGTTCGATGGACGCACGGGCGTCAACTACACCGACAACAACGGTTTCTTCGAAATTCCGTTCAATGTCTCGGCTTCCGATGCCCTGGGCAACTTTACGCTGCAATTCGAATACTCCGGCACACCGCTGCTGAAAGGGACCTCGGTTGCTCAGTCCGTTTGGGTCGTGTCGCGCACCTACATGCAGGTGATTTCGACCGAAGACAACCTCCGGCGTTCCGGCGATAAGTGGGATTTCACCGCCCAAGTTTCGGACGATAACAAAACCAGCATACGTGACGCCGGCGGCACCGCCCTTTCAGGAGCAGAATCGCCTTACGGCGGCTTGGTTGATGTCATCTTTGAAGGCTCTGACTTCCAAGGCACCTTGCACCGTCAAGTGGTCGCCACTCTGGCGCCCAACGCCGGTGTGATTTCGCTGCCGGACGTTGAGCCCGACGGCTCCCACCTCTGCTTCTACGACGGCAACGGCGACGGTGTCCCCGACCGCGACCTTGACGGTGATGGCTTGGAGACCGAGGAAACCATCGGCTGTCTCAAATCCAACATCTCGCCGCTCAGCCCCGCCCTCTTGCGAGAGGACCCCGAGTCCTTCTTGCCCGATGGGTTTGGCCCCGTGAACGTGATTTTGCGCTTCCGTGAAACCCTACCAAACGAAGGCTGTCAACCGCTCGATGTCAGTTATCTTGGAATCCAAGGCGCTTGGGACCCGTGCACACAAGTGCCCGGAAACGACCATTTCCGCCTCACGATGACTAACAACGCCAACGGGTTCAACTTGATTGGTCGCACGGTGATGACGGTGGACGATCAAATCGTCTACACCAGCGAAGTTGATCCGCTCACCGGTGAAGTGGTGCCCAAGCCGATGATCGTGACCGGTCAACTCAGCGACGAGTTGGGCGTGAACCTCACGGACCGAAGCATTCGTGTCAACTACGAGATGGTCAACGGCCAAACCGGTCCGGTGGCTTGTCAGTCCGGCATGACCAACGCCGACGGTTTCTTCTCCATCGTTTGTCCGCTCTCCGACGTGATGGCTGGCAAGGCGAAGGTGACGGTGACGTACTCTTCCTACGACAACAACGATGCGTACCGCTACGAGAACAAAACCGTTCAGACAGAGTTTGATGTCTTCTCGAACTCCACCCTCCAGATCACGGAGGTAGGGCCGTTCAAGTCCAGCGTGGACCAGTGGGTTGCTCAAAACGGCTCCCGCTATCCCGTGCTGTACCTGAAGGAATCCTTCCACATCGATGCCTTCTTGGCTCAATCCAACGGCCAAGCCGTGGGTGGAAAGTGTTTGAACATCTACCTCGACCCCGACGAGAATGTTCGTCCTCTCGCCACTGTTCGCACCAGCGACATCGACGGCAGCGTTGAATGGTTCAGCGGCGACCCGTTGCAGAACCCAACCCTCCGTGGTGTGGAAACGACGGGCGGCAAGCTGGAAGGCTTCCGAACACTCCGTGTGGCTTTCGAGCCCGACCGAAGCATCCCAGGCGGCTGCGACAAGGACAACTCGAATGCGTTGAACGGCTCAGCCATGGACCTCGAAGTCTTGGTTCGCTCGCGTGTAGACCTGCAAGTCAAGGAAACATGGGCTTACAGCGGCGCAAATGGACTGGACGAAGGAGAATTGGTAAGCGGTCAGATCGCTTTGCTGCGTGACCGACTTGACCTTGCGGTCGAAAACGAAGAGGTCATCTTCTCGTACGAATACTTCGACGCCACGCTCGGCGAATGGGTCGTTTCGGACTTGAACAACAAAACCCGGACCAACGAACAAGGCGTTGCCTCGTTTGAGTGGGCCTTTGCGGGCCCCATGTGCGACGGAACAGAGTGCGAAGGCTTGTGGCGCATCACCGCCTTCTATCCAGGCTCGACGTACTTCGCCCCTTCCCAGGACAACATCACTCACGAAATCAAGTACATGGAAGCCGAAGTTCTCGGCGCAGGCAACGGTCTGCTCTCTCCCGGGAATCTGTTGATCTTCGCCATCATCACCATGGCGTTGCTCATCGCCGGCGCCATCTACTACCAACGCGTTCAGGAGCGACGACAAGTGCAAGCCCTGCGAGGTATCCTCACCGACGCGATGATGCAGTTGGAGGCCAGCAACGAATACATTGCTGCGATCTTCGATTGTTACAAGAGTTTGGTGAAGCACTTCAAGAAATACGGTTTCATGAAGAAGGTTTACGAAACTGCCCGTGAGTTTGAGGCAGCGGTTCGCAACGCCTTCAACATGGTCCCCGTTGACCAACTTGACGACTTCCTCTCCATCTTTGAAGAGGCCCGTTACTCCGAGCACACCATTGACGCCACCCACCGGGACCGCGCCATGCAGACCCTCGGGGCCATCACCAACTCGTTGACCATGTCGTTGGGCGAGGAGTCGGTCGTCAAGCGCGTTGACGTCTCCGGACTGTACGACAACTTGACCAAGGCCGGTGAATTTGTGGCATCGGACGGCTCGGTACGACAGGCAGGCATCGTCGAAGGCGAGAACACCGACTTCAAGATTTGAAGCCCTCAAGCAAGCCGAAAGGCGACGGGTTGAGCGTGAGCAAGGACGGCCTTAACCTTCAAAGGGTGGAGGTCCTGTGTCACCTCATGGACGACTGGAAGTCACTCATTGACCAAGCCATGCAAATCGAGACAACCGACACCATCGGAGCCCACGGGCTTTACGAGCACGCCGTTCGGGCCGCTCTGGCTCAATCGCAGATGCTCCTGGGCGATCTTGAAGCCGCTCAAATCATCGAATCCATTTACGGCGCTTTGGTGGCGTATTCGCAAACGGTCATGCTGAGAATGAAAGCGGAAGACCCCGAGGTCGGTGGCGCAGATCATGCGTTTCGTGCGGGCCAAGCCTACGGCGTGAGCTGCATCCTCAACCACCTCATCGACCGCTTGACCGACGTTGCGGGCATCACCGCTCTCGGTGCCTTGGACGATTTTTCCGACACCCTGCACGAGGAAATCATCGTTCAAGCCAAGGCAGCCGGTCTGACCGTGGAATTGCTCGATGCCAAGGGCGACATGCTTCTGGACTGAAACGCACGGGCTGAATCTTGGCTGAAAACCGGACCACAGCGACGCGAAGAGGGTTCTTCTCGCGTCGGTGGCTTCATAACGGGACGGACGGTCGGCTGGTTGCTTCTAAGCATCGAGGGAGTCAAATGAGCAACCCAGTACGTAAGACAAACGCCCAGTTGGTTGATGTGATCAACCAACTGAAAGCCCAGTCTCGCGACACCGGAGCCGCTGTTTGGCGAGATGTGGCAATGCGACTCTCCAAGAGCCGCAAGAATTGGGCCCAACCCAACCTGAGCCGAGTGAGCCGATACGCCCCCGAGGGTGCCACCATCCTCGTTCCGGGCAAGCTCCTTGGGTCTGGAGAGTTGACCAACGGCCATACCATCGCCGCCTACAGCGTCAGCAACGGTGCCCGTGAGAAGATCGAAGCCGCCGGTGGTCGTGTTGTGACCTACGGCGAGCTGATGAATGAAAACCCAACCGGAACGGGGGTCGTTATCCTTGGCTGAAGCGACCACCTACGTCTTTGATGCAGACGGCCTCATCATGGGTCGCCTTGCCTCCGCCTCGGCGGACATCCTGCTGAAGGCTGCCCGGGAAGACCGAGATGACAAGGTCATCATCATCAACGCTGAGAAAGCGATTGTGTCCGGTCGACCACGAGCCGTGTTGGACAACTACCACAAGAAGTACGAGTTGAACCACGCCCGGAAGGGACCGTTCTTCCCTCGTATGCCCGACATGATCCTCAAGCGAGCCGTGCGCGGCATGCTGCCGTACCAAAAGAAAACCAGCGGCCGCCGAGCACTTCGCAACCTCCGCGTGGAAATCGGTTGCCCAAGCCACCTTTCCGGTGACATGCCCGAAGGCCACGAGCGAGGCGACGACAGCAAATTCCGCCGAGACCTGCCAGACCGCTACATCCGCTTGGGTGACATCAGCGCAGACTTGGGGGCACCCGCTCACCGATGGACGGGAGGTGACCAGTGATGGCTCGTAAGAAGAAATCTGTTGAATCCTCAGGGAAGCGAAAGACCGCCGTGGCCCGTGCCTCGGTGAAGGCCGGCGCAGGGCGCGTCCGTGTCAACTCCGAACCCATTGAAATCCTCCAACCTTCGTTGGCTCGCCGCAAGGCCATGGAACCCTTGGTCATCGCCGATGCCATGAACCGCCTGAGCAAGGTCGACATCAACGTCACGACCAACGGCGGCGGCATCATGGGACAAACCGACGCCATTCGTACCGCCATTGCCCGCGGCCTCGTCCACTACAACGGTGGCGCCGAGGGCGTTGACGAAGAACTCCGAGACGAGTACCTTCGCTTTGACCGCAGTTTGTTGGTCAACGACCCACGCCGAAAGGAACCCAAACACCAACTCGGCCGTGGTGCTCGTCGCAAGAAGCAGAAGTCCTATCGATGAGGTGAGATGCATGATTATTCCAGTACGATGTTTCAGTTGTGGCGGCGTTGTCGCCCACAAGTGGGAAGAATTCAAGCAATTGCTCGCCGATGGCAAATCGGATGCTGAGGCTCTCGATGCCGTGGGCTTGAAGCGCTACTGTTGCCGTCGAATGTACGTTGGACATCTCGACTTGATCGAAGAAGTTGCACCGTTCAGTGCAGCACGAAACTGAGGAATTCCTCGGGCCCGTGGGTTAGCTTGGCCTATACTTGGCGGCTGGGGGCCGTCAGACCCCGGTTCAAATCCGGGCGGGCCCACCATTTCGTTCCGTGTGTGTCAACCTTGACGGCAGGCCTTGGGATTGATATGGCCACGCCGCCACGTCGGTGCATGGCACGCGTGAAAGCCGCCAGCATCGCCACCCTGCTCCTTGTCGTTTTGCTGTCTCCTTTCGCATCGGGGGCGGACAGCACGGTTTCGGTGAACACCGAATGGACGGGCAACGTCACGCTCTCGGGCAACGTCACGGTGGCTTCAGGCTCCACCCTCACGGTTTCCCCGGGAACAAGCGTTGATGCAGGACCCTACGGCATCATCGTCGAAGGAACGCTGGACGCCGACCAAGCGGTGTTCTTTTCCTCGGTCACGCCCGAGACCCAAGGCTCCCACGGCCAAGGCCTCTGGCCGGGCATTCTCGTGGAAGCCTCGGGCAGTGCATCCCTCTCGTCGGTGACGGTCGCCAACGCATCTGCCGGCGTCATGGTGAAGGGAACGCTGACCGGCAACGACGTCACCTTCAACGACGCTTATCGCGGTCTCTCGGTGCTTGGTGGCGATGCGAACATCTCCAATCTTGAAGCGAACCGCATCGATTACGAAGCGGTGTATGTGGAAAGCGGCACCTTGGTCCTCGCCACGGCTTTGGCCGACGAAGTGGCGGTGGGCCTCGCCAACCACGGCACGTCCACGGTTTCCGATGTCACGGTCCGGGAAGCCGGTGTCGGGGTTCAATCCTTTGCCGGCCACTTGGAGGTGGACGGGTTGGGCGTGTTCAATGCAAGCGTCGGCGTTGCGGCGGTTTCCGGTGCTTCGACCCTTGTTCAATCGTTCACGGGCAGCGGCCTTGCGCTTGTGATGGACGCTGGCGATGCGGACAACCTCACGGTCTCGCAGGCACAAGTGAGCGGTGGGCGTCTCCTCGTCGGCCAAGGGGTGGCTTCGGTGCTGATTGACCGGCTTGCTTTTGTCTCAGAAAACGGCAACGAACCCCGAGCCGCCGTCGACGTGAGTTGTGTCGGAACATGCACGCTCCGAGAAAGCACGCTCACCTCAACTCCCATCGGGATTGCTTGGTCTGGAAGCGGCACCTCGGTTATGGACCAAGTTGAGGTTCACGCTCTTACTCTTGGGGTCGAAGCCACGGGAGCGGGTCACGCCGATTGGTCAAACACCTCCGTCACCGCCTCGCTAACCGGCCTTGCTGTTCAAACGCCCACGAGCTCGTTGTCTAATGTGGCGGTCGGGCTGACCTCTTCTGATTCAACTGGACTTGATGTACTGGGGGGCCAGCATGATTGGGCGGGCATCACCGTGGAGAAGCCTTTTTCCTCAGCCGATCAGGACTCCATCGGTCTGCGCGCCTGGTATGCGGACCTTTCGGTTGACCAATTTACCTCAAAGAATGTCTCGACAGGCATGCTTCTCGAAGACAGCACGGTCGTTGTGGGATCGGCCGAAACCAACATCGGTTCCAAGGCAGGGATTCACCTCATCGACAGCGACTATTCAGGGCAATCCCTGACCACGGTGGCTCAAGACGAGGGCGTGTTGATGGAAGGGGAGGTTCAGCTCCACCTCAACGCTTGGACCGCTCAACTTCACGACACTCCGCTCATGATGTCATCGGGAAGCGAAGCCGTGGTTCGGTCGTTCTCGCCCGTGAACACGGCACCAGCGTCCTCCGACGCACTTGGGGATGGAACCCTCTACTACGGGTCGACTTCCAACCCCACCGTTTCCACTTCCGTGGCTTACCGCCTCCTTGAGACCCCGGTGACGTTCACCGACCTCCAAGGGAACCCCGTTGAGGCCGACGTCGCCGTTCACGGATTCGCCCTGAAAAGCAACAGCAACGGCGCCTTGACGCTGCCCCTGGTGTCCTCCGGTTCAACGGTGGACGCAACCCTTGGCGGCTCGGGCGTTCGCGTCGTCTTGTACGGGGGTCAAAACGGTCAGTCGGTCCAGGTGCCTGTGATACCTGCCGGCGACTGGACCGTTGGTTCAGGACAAGACATCGTTCTTGGCCCTCGGCCTGACGGACAACCGCATCAACTCGCCGGCGATTTGGAAGTCACCAACAACGGGCGCCTCACCTTGATGGACACCACGCTCCTTCTTGGTACGGGAAACTCCGTGACCCTGCAGGGCAGCGGAACATTGCTGGGCAACAACGCCCACCTTGCCGCCTCAAGCGTTCAAGCCAGCGGTCAAAGCGTGCTGAGCGGAACGGGCGGTTCGTTCACCGTGACCTCGGACGTTCAGTGGGGCTGCCTCAGCGAACGAACGGCGGAGCGGTTGGTGCTTCAAGGTAACCTCACGGTTCAGCCGGGATGCGACATCTCGCTGACCAACGGGACGGTGAACGGGGCGATCACGGCGCAAACCGGTGCAACCTTCACCAGTTTCTCGAGCTTGAGCGTCACGGTGCTTGACAAAGGGCAACCCGTTTCCGGTGCGCTGGTCTCCATCGAGGGGGCGGTCGGCGTGACCGATGCATCCGGCCGTCTGTCAACCACCACGGAAGCGAGAAGCGTCAACGACATGGGCGAATCGTACGGTGGCGTGAAAACCGTCACGCTGCAGCAAAACAACCTGATGGATTTTGTTACGTGGGACACCAACTCCTCGCTGACGCACACGTTCATGGCCTCCAGCGTCCCCTCAGGGAACTTCGAAGGTTGGTTGGTGCTTGAGCGTCAGTGGAGCCCTTACACCCTTGACGGCGATTTGGTCTTGGGCATCGGGTCGACCATGACCGTGCAGGACGGCGTTTCCTTGCGGATATCCGAAGCCTCAACCATCACGGTCAACGGGCTTTTCGACGCCGGCGCAGCCACCCTCTCCTCGACCGGTTTCGGGGCGCGTTGGGGTGGTTTAGCACTCGGGGATTCGGCCGGCGCTGTTTTGAACCTTGAAGGGACGCAGGTCGTCGAATCATCACCGGTTTTGACCGTTTCTGGATTTGGCGAGGTTTTGGTTGACGGTGTTCTTGCCGCAAGGTCCGCCAGCGACCCTCTGCTGGTCATAGAATCGGGCAGCCAGGCTCAAGTTGAAGTGCGAAACAGCCGCCTTCAAGACAGCGGAAACGGTTGTGTCGTCGCCTACCCCTCCGAAGGGCTCCTCACGTTCACCAACGTGACGTTCGCCAACTGCGATGGCGCCGCAGTTTGGGCTCAGCAAGCGCCGCTGCGTTTCACGAACCTTGCGTTCGAAGACGGTGTTGACCAAGCGCTTGATTTCACGGGCGTCACCGGAACGGTCGACGGCTTGGACGCCACGTCCTTCAACGGTACCGGGGCCATCGTGACGCTCAACAGCCTTCGCAACGATTTTTCCTTGAGCAACCTCGTCGGCGTGGTCACGGGAGACGGCGGCATCGTCGGCCAAGACAACCAAGCCCTCCTCCTCACCGAAATCACCCTGACCGGCGCCCCAGCGCTTGATTTGGATTTGACGTCGGGAACGCTGAGGGACCTCACCCTTACCGGCGACGGAACGGGCACGGCCGTGACGGCTCATCATGGCCGAACTTCTGCAGGTTTGGTTGTGGAAAACGCTACCGTTGCCCAATACGGCGTTGGCTTCTCGCTCCATTCAGACGAAGGAGAACTGAGCGCACCGCTGATTGTCAGGTCGTCCACGGTATCGGCGGCGAGCGCGCTGGCCACGGAGAACTACCCGGTTCGCTTTGAAGGAACCACGCTCATGGGGGTGCTTGAGGTGGCGAACACCGATGTGGTGGCCGTTGACGGTCTGGTCCAAAGCGTCAACGCTGACGGCGAAGCAACGTTTTCCCTCTACCGCACGATGACGCTTGATGCTCAACGAGACGGAACCCCACTGCGTGCGTTGTACACCGTCACCTACGGCGATGCCGCTGTCCCATCGTTCTCGGTGGAAGGGGCGACGGTTGATGTCCCGCTCTTGTTGCGCTCGGTTTCGCCTACAACCGACACCACGATGCCGTCTTGGACGGTCAAGGCAGAAGCCGCCAACTCGCCTGCAAACACCGTGGAACTCACCGCTCCTGCCTCGGCCGACAAGCATGTGGTGATTGTCCTTCAAACCAATCAACCCCCCGAGGTGACGTTGGTCGAACCTTTCCCCGGACAACGGGTGATGGAAGCCGATTCGTTGCGAGCCTCGGCCACGTACAGCGATGATTTGGACGATCTCAACGACATCGTGCTCGCTTGGAAGGTCTACGATATGCAAGGCAACCCCGTTCTGCAGGGTGGTAACGAACCTGAGTTCAACATCACCGATCTGAGCGCAGGATTCTATGTGGTCGAAGTGACCGCTACGGACACGCTGGGGCAATCGGCCACCGCCTCCACCGACTTTGAGTACACGCAACTCGACACCGACGGTGACTGGTCAAGCACGTGCTCGTCCGAAACATGGTTTGACCCCGAAACCGGCAAGTCGTGCGGTCCTGATGTTTACGACCAAGACGACGACAACGACGGATTCAGCGACGCCAAGGACGCCTTCCCGCTCGACCCGTGTGCCCAAGTCGACACCGACGGCGACACCCAACCCGATGTCTTGGACTGTCCTCCTGGCTACACCAGTTGGTTAACCGAGGACATGGACGACGACGGTGATGGCACCCCCGATGTTCTTGAGGGCGTGACCACGGACGGTGACGACCTCAACGTGAATGCCTTGTTGGTGGTGCTCGCCGTGTTGGTGGTGGTGGTGCTTCTCTTCTTCGCCCGCTTACGCCGAGGCGGTCCGGGTGACCTCTCCGGTTTGGACCAACGACATCTGTGAGGCATGCTGATGGCCGTGCCGCTCCCTTCAGCTGAACACGTGGCGATGGCTGCGGTCGCAACGCTGGGGCTCATCGTGCTGTGGGATGCGTACTGGTTGACCAAACAGCGCAGCGACGTTCCCGATTTGGGTCAACTTCCCAGCGGAGGCTTTGCTTGGGAGAGCGAAGGGGTGAACGAAATGGTTCGACAGTGGGGAAATCTGGGTTCCATGGCGGCGATGATGGTGTTGCCTTGGGCGCTGCTTGAGGCCTCCAACACCCCGATTTTCTACGCCATCCTTTGGGACATCTTCCTCGGGCTTCACTTGATTTCGCTGCTGGTACCAAAACGGTACGCCATCACGTCCACCCATCTGTTCGCTGACGGCCAACGGTACGCTTGGGAACGGTTGCGACTCGCTAAGCGGCAACCAAAGCGCCGCATCATGTTGTTGCGCAACGGGTGGGGGCCGTTTGGGCCTTTGCCGCTTGGCGGAGATGCCGATGCGCTTCGGGTTGCTCGGGAATACATCAAAGCCATGGAGCAGGCCAGGGCGAATCCGGGTTCCCCCTTTGAAGCCGAATAAACGGCACCCTCAAGGGCTCTCCCTTGAGTCCGTGTTCATGGAATGGACCCGAAGCGGTGATGATGTGTTTGTGAGGCTTGACCCAGGCGAAGAAATCCACGCCTCCTTGCAGGGCTTGGCCGATGAGCTTGGCTTTGATGCGGCCGCCATCACCAGCGGCATTGGACGGACTCGGGAAAGCACCTACGGCTACATGGACGACGACCACCGGTACCACCGCGTGACCATCGAAGGGGGGAGCGAACTCGTCACGTTGCAGGGCAATCTTGCACGTCGAGAGAACGGTGATGCGTTTACGCACCTCCATGCAACGTTTTCCGACGACGACCTCAAACCCCACGCAGGGCACATGTTCTCCGCTACCGTTCACGTGGTGGCCGAAATCCATCTTCGTGTTCTCAGCCAAGCTGTCATGACGCGCTGTCCCCTTGAGAACAGCGAATTTGTGGCGCTTCGTTTTGGCTAAAACCCCTTGAATACGATGGTTCATAGGGTGTCGTAGAGGTGTGGAATCATGAGCGGGGAAGACCCAATTGTTGGCGATAATGCCCAACGAATTGAAGGGTTGGCCAAGCAAATTGCACACCATTCACACCTCTATTACAACCTGGCTGAGCCGGAACTCAGCGACGCTGAGTTTGACCGTTTGTGGGACGAACTGAAAACCCTCGACCCCGAACATCCTCAACTGCGACGGGTCGGTGCGGACGTGCCTCCGGGCAGCGTCAAAGTTGACCATCTCTTCCCAATGCGGAGTTTGGACAAAGCCACGACCGATGAGGAGTTGTCGCATTTTGTCAACGCCACCACCGGCGGTGCACTTCGCTTCCTCTCGCAACCCAAGCTGGACGGCTCGGCGCTCTCCCTTGAATACCGCATGGGACGTCTTGTTCGGGCCGCCACGCGCGGAAGCGGCGAGCGGGGCGAAGATGTCACGAGGAATGCGCTGAAAGTGGCCAACGTGCCTCACACACTTCCGCTTCCGGTCGATGTCCATGTTCGGGGGGAAGTTGTCATGCCGCTCGCGGTGTTCACAGCGAAATACAGCAAGGTCTCGCCCAACCCCCGCAACCTCGCTGCAGGCGCACTACGCCAGAAGCACGCCGATGGAAAAGCCGACCCTGCGGACCTGGTTTTCCAAGCATACGATGCAAAAATTCCGCTCGGAACCGACCGTCACCCCGACAGCCAAACCGTTCCAGACATGGCCCTTGACACGGAGATGTTGGCGTGGATGGAGGACAACTTGGGCATCGTTGCCGCTCCTTGGGAGGTGCATGAAGGGTTGACGCCTTCGGAAACGGCGAGGAGCCTTCACGAAGCCACGGCCGAATGGACCAGCAACCGAAGCACGTACCCCTACGAAATCGACGGTGTCGTGTTCAAACTTGACGGGTTGGAGCAGCGTGAGCTGTTGGGCATGACCGCCCATCACCCGCGTTGGGCCTTGGCGTGGAAATTTCCTCCCGAAGAAGCCACCTCGGTTCTCCTTGCGGTTGAATGGCAGACGGGGCGGACAGGGAACATCACCCCCGTCGCCCGCATTGCTCCACAGCGTGTTGGCGGCGTGACCGTGGAAAACACCACCCTTCACAACCTCGGTGAAGTTCAACGCCTTGGTGTTCGCCTCGGCGACAAGGTGCTCATCGTCAGGCGTGGGGACGTGATCCCAAAGATCGAACGTTCTCTGGGATCTGCATCGGCCAGCGACATGGCGGGCCGTTTTCACGCATCGGGCGAGCCGTTTGAAGGCTCGTTACCACCGACGGGCGACATTCCTGCACCCGAAGCGTGCCCGACCTGTCACGGCGACATCGAAACCGAGGGTGCCTTTCTCAAATGCCTCAACTTGGATTGCGACGCCAGAACGAGCCGCTCCGTGCTGTATTGGTGCAGAGCGCTTGAACTGGACGGCGTGGGTGAAAAACTGGTGGAGCAACTGCTCGATGCCGGTCTCATCTCTTCGTGCGCTGACCTGTACCGCTTGTCATTTGACGACCTTTTGGGCTTGGAACGGATGGGTGAGAAATCCGCAAACAAGGTGCTCGCCGAAATCGAAAAGTCTCGAAGCATGACCTTGGGCCGCTTCCTTCACGCGCTGGGTCTCCCGGGGATTGGCCCTGAACTGGCCGCCTCGATGGCCCGTGTTCTTGGTGATGCAACAGGCCTGCTGGACTGGCTTGCACGGGCTCACGCCGAATCAGGCGATGCGGCCTACGGACCTGCGAACGACGCAAATGGAAAACCGCACGAACACAACGCTGCCTTGCGAGAAGTTCTCGCCATCGAAGGCGTGGGTGAAATCGTGGCGTTGCAATTCCGAGACGGTCTTGCCCGGCGCCGCCTTCTTTTGGAAGACCTCGTGGCTCAGTTGAATGTTTTACCCGAACCTGTTGTTGCCGGCGGCGGGCCGTTTGAAGGGATGACCTTCTGCGTTACCGGCACCCTTTCGTTGCCGCGAAAAGAAATCCAACAACGCATCACGGATGCGGGCGGCAAGGTTGTCGGAAGCGTTTCAGCCAAACTGAATGTCCTTGTTGCAGGTGAAAAAGCAGGCTCAAAGTTCACCAAAGCAACCGAACTGGGCTTGGCGATTTGGACCGAGGAAGCCCTGCTTCTGGCGATTGATGGCGGGTGGGAGAATGGAGCCAAGCAGACGAGCCAAACGGACGAGGGCGCTGGTCCTGCGGCGGTGCCTGACGCTCAGCGCTCGCTCAGCGATTTTTCCTGACTTCAACCGTAAAGCATGGCGTTGGTTGCAGAACCACCTTCGCCGGCGGCGGATGGGTCAAGCAAGGCCTTGAGTTGGGCCTCGAGCAACTCGGCTTCTTCGAGGAGGGGCTCCTCGGGGAGTTCCATCGGGAGAAGGACGTTCAACCGCTCAATGATGGCGGCGGCGGCTCGAGCGTCGGGGAACCTTGGGTCGGCCTCCACCATGATGGACATCGTCCCGAGGCCTCGGCGAGAGGCTTCGCTGAGGATGCCTGCGTTCATCCCTCGAATCACGCCGTTTTCCAACAAGGGGATGTTCATTTCCTTGAGCATGGAGCGAACCGTTTCGTTGCAACCGATGCCCACCACATCAATGGCTTCGGTGTCTTCGTATTCCACCATGGGGTCAACGCCGTCCATGTTGGACTTCATGCCCGCCTTTGCAAAGGCATCGACGACCACACCCGCCAGCACCTTGTGCTCTTTGGACCACTCAAACAGTTCCCAAACGATCTTGTGGACCAGCGTTTCAGGGACGACCATCTCACTCATGAGCAAAATCACTTGGTCGCATCCATCAATGGTGCATTGCGGTTTTCCAGCGTATGCCCGAATCGGCGGCAAGGGAACGCCTTGTTGAATCAGCGCCAGCGCCGGCAAGCGGTCATCCACCAAGCCACCCACGAATTCCAACTCGAGGTTGTCGATCAGGTAATGCGCGACGATGCTCGAGACCATGCCCACGCTTGGGAAGCACGCCACCACCATGGCGTTCTCGGTCTGAATTTCGGTGTTGATGCGCAGGCTGGGGGAATCCATGCTTGAGGGAACCGCCCCTTCCGCTTCAACACTTCCCTCTTTTGTCACCAAACCTTCTTGATGCTTGCCTCAAAGCAAGTGCCATGGTGAAGAGTGAAGGCGAGTCACGCCCCCATCAACTTTCACCCTCGGCTTGGAATCGCTACGAAACCTGCCCCCGCATGTATTGGCTGAGCCGCCAACGGCTACCGAGGAAGGCGGGCATGGCGGCTTCGCTGGGCACCGCCGTTCACGCCTCGATTGAAGATCTGCTCAACATGGACCTTGAAGGAAAGGCCGGTGAAGAAACTGGCTGGCTCCCGTTGACGGCGGAAGGCTTTCTGAAAACACGCTGGGACGAAGAGAAAGCCGTGTTCCTCGCCACCCCACGTCGTCCGGACTGGAAAGACAGCAAGTGGTCCGAGGCACAGAAGCAACAACGCGGCGGCATCGTCCTCTTGCTCGACCACATCGGGGCTCGAGATGTCCCTCACGAACAGGTGACCGTCGCCCTCTGGCGGCACCTGCAAACGTTGACCATTGCCGTGGAGGGTGAACTCAAAACCAGCGACGGGCGCTTGATGGGACGTCTGGATTTGCTATTTGCCGATGTCGATGAAAAAGGCGAGCCAGTTGGTTGGCTGGTGGCGGATTTGAAGACGGGAAACGCGCCAACCAAGGAATTGAAGCCCGAGGTGAACCGCCAGCTTCGGATGTATCGGGACATTTTGCTCGCCAACAACCCGGCTGCACCGCCGGTCCGCACCGAGGGGTGGTACACCAAAACCAGTTCAAAATGGGCCGCGACCGGCGCCAGCGTGCTCGAGGAGGCGTACGCCGCTTGGGAAGCGACGAAACCGACGCCGATGCCGCTGGATGCGACGCCAGGCCCGGACACCTGCGGTGGGTTTTGCGATTGGAAAGCATGGTGTCCACACTGGTGGACGTGGCGGCAGGACTCCGGAACCTTGCACAAAGGCGACTTCGCCGATGCGGTGGTCTTGCTGCATCGGTACGAACCGTCAACGGGCGCAGCGGTCCTGGAATTGTGCGAACCGTTGGACGACACGGGCCGTGCCATACCGACAGGTCAACAATGCGCTGCAAAGTTTGACGGACGTGGCAAAGAAGCCCTTGAGGAACTTCAAGCGACGGGCCATCAGGGACCGATGTTCCTTGGCTCGGTGATGACGGCTCGGGGTACATGGAGGGTTGGACCTTGGTGCGACGTCCTCCCGTGGGCCCCGTTTGAAGACGATGTGCCCCACACGCCACCGCCTCGTTGAAATCGATGCATGGTGTTTGCTCAACCAAGTCGGAGGTGAGCTCGAACCGTGTCCTTCGTTGCGCTGCACTCCAATCCGTTGGGGGAGAGTAACCATGCGATGTACCCCGGGTCGCTTTCGTGAATTTCAAGCAGGGTACGTCCTCGGTGTCGACCAAACGAGAGGATGAAATGTTCCCCGTCTACCCGTATTTTTCCCATGCTGTCCAACGGATCAAGGTCGTTCAGACCCCTTCCCAACGCCGAAGCATCTCCAGCCCCGTCGCCGTGGACGGCCCATCGCTCCAGTTCCCCAAGGGACCGTCGAAACGAGGGTGCATGGTCAACCGACAACCGCCAGAAGAGGAGCATCGTGGCTGCAGCGTCTGCTGCGGCTGTGTGGGCAGCGTCCAAACGAATCCCGTGGCGCTGGCACAACGAACCGAGGTTGTGAGGTCGCGGCAACCGAAGCCTGCGAACCAATTCCAAGGTGTCCATGATGGCTTTGGGTTCAGGGGCGAGTTTTCCGAGGCGCAGAAATTCGTTTTTGAGCATGGCGTAGTCGAATTTTCGGACGTTGTGACCCACCAAAACGGCCCCGTCGATGAGGTTGGCCACCTCGTCGGCGACCTCGGCAAATTTTGGTTTCCCTCGCACATCATGGTTGTAAATTCCGTGAATGCGGCTTGCCTCCAAAGGAATCGACACCACCGGGTTCACGACCCGTTCGACGTTAACGGCGGTACCGTCTTCAAGGGTCCCAATGAGGGCGAACTGCACGATTCGGTCGTTGTTGGTTGAGACGCCGGTGGTCTCCAAATCGAAGGCCAACACCTTTTCTCCCTCGAAGAGGTCTTGGGCCATGCCCTTTCAACGACCGACACCCTCTTTCAACATCACTCCTAAACCCAATGGCGCTCTCGCTCCAGCCATGCGCTTTTGGTCGTGGTTTCGAAAAACATCTGCAACCGAAGGCCCCGCTGAACCCGAGTTGACCGAGGTTGAGTCCGAGGATGACCGGGCCGCTGAGTTCGCTGCGCTGCAAGAACAACGAACCAGGGAAGCTCGATCGCTCTTTGAGGCCCCCGACACCGTGGAGGAAACCCACCGACCGGTTGAAGCACCTTACGACGCCAGCGAGGCGGAAGTCGCCTCGCTGTTGGAGAACGATGGGAACGAAGCGTTCACGCATCGTGACGAAGTGGTGATTGAGGACGTGACGGCCTTGGACGACCCGTACGAAAGGGCCGTGGTCGAGGGGGACCTCCCTCAAACCGTGGTTCTGGGTGAGGGCCAAAACGGCCCTTCTGTTTAATCACGCCTCCCGAACCATTAGAAAGGGTTGAGTTGACCAAGGCAACATGGTCCGAACAACGCAGCGAGGTCGCATGACGTTGCTCGTTCTGTTGATGTTGACCACGAGCGGATTGGCTGGGTGCACGGGGGCGTTGGACACCACCGTTGACCCTCGAGCCTCGCTCGAGGCGTACCCGCTTCTCATTCAAGAAGGCGAGATGGTCACCCTTGATGCGAGGGAATCGTCCCCTGTGGAAGGGGTCATCACCTCCTATGTGTGGGATTTTGGCGACGGAAGCACCGCTGAAACCGTGGTTGGGTTCACCTCGCACACCTACCTTCGCCACGGCCAATACACCGTCCGCCTCACCGTCACCAACGACCAAGGAGGCACCGACGATGCCATCGCCTCCATCAAGGTGAACGGGGCACCGACCATCAACATCAGCATGCCAACTTCGGTTCGGGCTGGCGATGCAGCGCTTCTTGATGCGTCGGGTTCCACGGACCCCGAAGGCGATGAACTGACCTTCTCTTGGGACCTCAACATCGCCGAGGACAGCAACGGGGATGGCGACCCGACCAACGATGCAGATGACACGGCTTCGAGCGTGCTGCTCGACACCTCTGTATCCGGGCTCTTGCTCGGGATGCTTCGGGTCGACGACGCCGGGGGGGCCTTCGCCGTTCAGCCCTTTGAAGTGAACGTGACGACGCGGACGTTCCAGGTCGTTTGGGTCACCGAGACGGTTGAGTTGAGCTGGGACGAGTACCTCGACCAGGGCGACACATGGTCGGGAAACATGACGCCTGGAATGCAAGGGCGCGTCATGGGTTACAACGCTGTACTCGAACTTGAGCGAGACGTGGCCCCGCCGCACGACAATTTCACCTTGGCGTTGAACATCGTTGAAGAAAATTCCAAGCGAACGGTGAACACCGAGCCGGGGAATTACACCACAAACGAACCCGCCCGTGCTGAGATGAGCGAAGAAGGCATGAACCCTTCCGGAGAAGACGGGATGTACACCTCCGACTCAGCGGAGGACTTGCTGACACGCCTCTTGGGCACACGGGAAGCGTCCCGTGGCCAGGGGGTTTGGGTCTGGTCCGTCCTGGCCAAACAATCCGACCCGGACGCCATCATCGGTGAATTGGATCCTGACCCTGGCAACGACTGGCGTCTCACCGTTGAAGTGCTCATCATGCGTCCAAGTCTAACCGAAGTCTCGGTTGCATAGGGCAACCGGTCAAAGCGAAAGGGGTATGAAGCGGGGCGCTTTGGCGTAGGATGGTTACGATGGTGGACACGGTTGAAATCGGACGCGTCACGCTTCGAGACACGGTTTCGGTGGACCTCTCGGTCTGGATGAACGACCCCGATGATTGGGATTTCCGCCCCGCCTTGAGTTACACCGGTTCCACCCTGACCGTTCGCTGTGCCATTCAAGGTCATGTCCTTGCCTCGGTGGAGTTGGACGACGAACAAGACGAGGCCCTCCACCGTGACCGCGTGGCTGAACTCAGGGTCAAATTCCAAGTTCACGGCATGCACGGTCGCCTCAACGACATTCATCCCATCATTGCCGATGGGAAGGCGAAGAAATTGGCCACGGCCAATTGGAAAACGACCCAGCCGGTTTCGTTTGAATGAACCCCCAGCGAATCTTTGATAACGGTTCATGCCGTTTTCATCGTTCATGCCTTCAAGGACAGAACGAGGCCCGCAAAAACAAGCCCGATTTGAACGACTTTGCAACGAAATTCATCGCTTTGTTACAGCGAACCCCGGGTGTTCAGCCCAAGCCATCGTGGCAAGCCTCAACCACGACCAAAAACTTCGAAACCACGGGCTTACGCCTCGAAAGGTGGGGTTCTTCATCACGCGAAACCTGCGCCAATCCCTGAAGTGGTGGCAGGACCATCGGGCTGGACGTCGCGTCTACGGCCCGGCGGACCCTTCAACGGTTGAAAACTGAAGACCATCGCTTGCGCGAGGCGAGGTGCTCATGTAGGCAACGCCCGTCTCGGGTTGCATGGAGGGCAAGGTCGCTGCCTATTTTGATCTGGACGGGACCCTGCTGAACGCTTCCAGCGAGAAAACCCTCACGGCTCATCTCTCCCGAAAGCGACCGTGGCGCATACCTTGGGGCGCGCTCGCATGGACGACGGGCTTCCTCACCAACCTGCTTCGAGGCCGAGCGGTGTACGACGCTGCCCGGAATCGAGGTCATCTGTCGCTGTCATCATGGGACACGTTGACCGCTTACGCCGACCATTTGGCCGAACATCGTTTGCGAACTCATGTCCCGCAACAAGCTTGGGACCGTCTTGCGTGGCACCGCGACCAGGGGCACCGGTTGGTGTTGGTGACGGCGACCGTCGCTCCCATGGCGGAGGCCATGGGGCGGGTGTTGGACATGGATGCGGTGTACGGGTGCGGGCCCTCGCAACGTCAGGGACGCCTTTCCGGTTCGGAGCGCGGCTGGAGCGTCCCTCGCCGAAAAGGAAAGGTCCCCGTGGTCGAGAACGATGCCCTGGAAAACGGACACGACCTCTCTGCCTGTTACGGATACGGAAATACCCTGGCCGATTCTTGGTTCATGGACCTCTGCGGGCACGCCGTCGCCGTGAGTCCCGAAGGACCTTTGCGCCGACATGCGGAGGCCAAAGGGTGGGCGGTAGAAGATTGGACTTGAGTTCTTTATATGGGGTCGTGCGATGTTCTTCGCATGCATTTGGGAGACCTTTTTGGAGATGGAGACGGACCGACTTACCCCGAGGACCAGAACGGCCGACGGGAGGCCCTGCTCAACAACATGTTGGACAAAGCCAAGGCCATCGAACGAGCCGCAGACCTTGTGATGGGCATCATGGAGAAGAACGAGCAACGCATTCGCTTGGACGACAACGGCAACATGGTCATCTTCGGCACCCTCGCCAACTACCGGGTGAACATGGAAGCCTTTCTCCAAAAGTTCAGCAACCCCTTTTCCTACACCTCCTTTGATACCGTTGAGGTGCACCCAAAACACAAGATGGTCGAGAAACCCCGTACCGCCTGCGTTCAGGTTCGCGACCAAGACAACATGCCCGCCTACGATTTGTTTGCAGGGTACATTTTGGGGTTGCTCAACGACGAAGTGACCTGGTTGCATGATTCATTGGGCCCGCTGCGACACACCTTGATGGACATCTACGGCATCCATCCATCTCCGCTGTCCACCAGCCTCGCCGAGCACTTCTCCAACCAGTTCAACGGCGTGTTTGATTTTCAGCAGGACCACTTGACCGTTGACGGGACCAACGGATGGAAGTGGCGCATTGGATTTGGGAACCCCCTCAAACGAGGGTACTCCCTCGCCTACCAGAAGCCTCGCCAATCTTGGTGGACCACCGTCTTCAACGACCACCTTGAAGAGTCCACCGGCCACTACAGCCTCTGCGGCATGTTTGATTTGGTGGAGCACCTCCATCAATGCCCCGCCGTGCTCAAAACCGCAGGTGATTGGGAGTGCGACCCCATCTTCCTTCGGCACGTGGCCAAGGATTACCCCTCCCTTGCGAAAGTTCTCACCCGTGATGTGCTGGAGTCCACCGACTACGACCCCAACGAAATCTACACCTTCTACGACGAACGGGTGACGGAAAGTCAAGCACAAACCATCGTCAAGCTGGACGAGCAGGTCCGCCAGCGCGCCTCTGCTTGAAGGGTAAATGGCGGCCCCACCGCGATTCGAACACGGGTTCGAGGCTCCGCAAGCCTCTGTGATATCCAAGCTACACTATAGGGCCGATTCGCCCCAATCGCCACCCCAATATAAGCGCGAGGGTGGCCGAACCCGTCGCTGCACAAGGGTTCATGGGCGAGGTGGTGTTGGCCGAGGCATGGTTCTCGAGATGGAACGTACCGTCGAATTTTCCATGGTCGATCTCGCCAACATCGCTTATTATCCTCGAATTTTTGACCTCGCTCACCGTTTTTTTGAGGCCACATGGCCCTCCATTTGCGGGCAAACCTACCCACAGGTGCTTGGCGAGCGACGTCTCGGTTTTCCCGTGCTGAAAGTCGAGTCGTTGTTTCATCATCCGATTCGGTACGGCGACACCATCACCGCTCGCATCACGGTGCCGCACATCGGCACCACCTCGCTCTCGTGGCGGTACCGATTTTACAACCAAGACGGCGAGTTGGTGTGGTCGTCACGGCAGACCACGGTTTGCGTTGAAATGGATTCCATGGACCCGGTCCCCCTTCCAGAGGACATCCGTGCAGGACTTGAAAAGCATCTTGAAACGGAGGACGAGGCGTGAATTCCAACGACATGATGAACGTGCGCCCCGACCGAAAAGGGCCAAAGAACATCGCCGTTCTTTTGTTTCTCAGTTCGTTGCTCGTGGCCGGCATGGGATGGCAGGACTGGCAGCTGCACCAAGACGGTTTGTCGGACGAGGAAATTGAAGTGTTCTTGAAAACGCCAAACAATCAGGAGGGCGAGCCCACCACGGTGGACCAATACCGTGATTTTGAGAACCAAGTCCGCGAACAGAACGGCTACTTGATTCGAAGCCTTGCGCTCTTGGGGGCGGCGTTGGCCTTGTTGGTCGGTGCGCCCATGTTGTTTCGATTGCGTCGCCTCGGGGCGCAGATTTCCGTGGCAGGGGCCATGGTTGGACTGGTCGGTGGCGTTTGGGGAAGCGCCATCATCAACCGTTCGGCCGGGGAGCACCTCGGCGAGGCGTTGATGCTGACCTTTGAAATCTGGGTGTACCTTTGCGGGTCGGTGATGGGGCTGTGCCTCGCCGTGGCAGCGTTGCCGTTGTTGAACGCCAGGGCTCGATTGGCCTTGGAACCGAAAGTGATGTTGGTTCAAGAAGAGGCTTGAGAAGGACGAGGCCATTTTTTGCTCAACGCCTTGCGCAACTCGTCGTCCATCGTTGCGTTCCACCAATCGCTGCCCTGCCAGATGGCGTACTTCCCTCGAATACCTCGGAGGTCGGCACCCTCAAACTTGCAATTTTTGAAGTTTGAAAGGTTCAGTCGTGCCTTTCGCAAGTCGGCCCCTCGAAAATCCGAATGGTCAAACGCTGATTTCATCAAGTCGGCCTCCACCATGGAGGCCCTTCGAAAATCGCAATGCGTGAAATCGCCCTCGGTCAGGTCAGCCTCATCGAGGATGGAGCGGCGAAAGGACGAGCCCGTGTGCCGGCCTTTTCGAAAGATGCCCTTCGCGTGATTTTGATACGAGAGGTCAATGATTTCCGCCTGTTCTGCGGTTGTCTCATCGTCTCGTGGGTCGCCCTGACCCCCACCGGACATTACCATGGAACCAACTCACGCGCCGGAGCGCTTGTCAAGGTGGGCTTGGCCTTCGGGTGTAAGGATTGCGAACCGGTTCTTGTCGTCCTTCCCCGCAGGCACCATCAAGAAGTTGCGTTCTTTCAACCGGTTGAGGTAGAGCGAAAGGTTCCCCGGGGGGTCAATGCCAGCGTCGTTGAAGAGGTCGTTCACGACGCGGGGAGGGCTGTCTTCCACGCCTTCAACATCCCGAAGGTAATGGATGGCGCCGAGCACTTGGTCGGGTTTGCGCGTGAGGGAGCAATTTTCGAGCAGGGCGCGAAACGCAGATCCACGTTCAGGGAGGCCCGCCTCGCGAGCGGCGGTGACGGCGGCCTCAAGCGCTTGTTCTCGAGCTTCACGGATACGCTCAAGCAGCACGGTCCACGTGTGTTCGGCTTTCAGTTGGGCGATTTGCTCGTCAACCTGTATGGATGCACCCTCAAGGTCGATTTCAATATCGCCAGCTTGAACGGTGAACCTCAATCTCCACGCCCTCGCTTGCATTGGGACTCCAATCATTCATAACATTATGTTGAGAAAAATGATACATTTTTTTCGCAAAAAAGGCATTCAAGGAGGCGAAACCGACATAATAGGCGGGTTGCCCCAAGAGCATGAGGGCTTCCGATGCACCGACGCCAACTTCTCGGCTTCTTGTTCGTCTTTCTGTTCATCGCACCTGGTTGGTCCGTGTTTCTCGCTCAAGCACAAGGCGGGACGGTGACCAACTTTTCATCGGGTTCGGCCGAGGAAACCGTGACCGTCACTTCAGGACAACACGGGCCTATCGCCCTTGAGTTGTTGCGGAACACCACCGTCACCTCAGCGTCGTTTTTCATCAAGCCGGACTCAAGCGGAACCTCTGCAGGGTCGGTGTCGCTTGACGTGAACCAAGACGGTCTGCCGGAATGGGATTTTAACCAAACGGGATACGGTGATTTGGGTCAACAGAACGAATTCACCAACGGAGCCAGCACGGGCTCGGTCAGCATTCAACCAGCAAGCGTGAATCAGTCAACTCCTTCTTCCCCTTCCTTCTACATGCCCAGCGGGGCGACGGTCTCGTCGGCTTCCGTCGGCGTGGAATTTTCGCCTTCTTTGGCGGGTGGATTTTTCAACACCGGCTACATTCACCACCTCGCCGTAGGAGACCCCAGCGGCGACGGTCTTGACGATGTGGTGCTGTTCTCCCAAACCGCTAACATGAGTTCTGGCGCCAACGGTTCGTCAAACGCCACCGTTGGGCCGGCCTTCCGCGTGCTTGCTTACAACGCTTCGACGGGGGTGTCGTTGAGTGCGTGGGAGCCCAGTTGCAACAACGTCACCGAGACCTTCTCGGCCGACCTTGATGGCGACGGGTACGAAGACGTCATCAATCACGCTGCCTCCGACCGCAAACTCTGCATTCACTTTGTCAACAGCACGACCGGAGGCTTCGAACCCCAACTCAACGTTTCGCTTTCGTCCGCCATTCGCGACCTCGCTTTCATCGATTTTACAGGTGTGGGTGCAGACCAAATGGTCACGGTGCAGACCAGCGGGAAAGTGGCTTATGCCGATTTTGACACCCGCAGCAACGCTTTTACTGAGCGCGGCTCCGAAACCGTGCTGATTCAGGGGACCCAAACCCCCGCAAACCTGAACCGCTTGCTCGTCGATTACTTCAACGGTTCAGGCAACCTTCCAATTCTCATCGCGGTGGATGTGAGCAACGAGGGCACCGAGGTGTTTTCCACCAGCAACGGCCTCGCCGTTGGGACCACCACCATCTCGGGAATCTCGTCCGACGCCATCGTTAGCGATCTCGACGGTGACGGTGATTTGGACATTCTTGCCTCGCGGTCCACCGGGCATCGCTCCATCACCAAAGACTTCAACGGCTGGAGTGGGGACAACCACAACTCCATCATCAGCCTGACCAACGCGAGCGTCTTGAACCACGATTTGGTTGGAGGGGTCTCGTTGTTGCAACCCAACATGGGCAATCCCGATGGCAATCCAGCGACGGTGGACGGAAACCTCACCGTTCGCAACATCTCATCCGGAGGGTTTGGCAACCAGGCCTACACAAACCGCGTCAGTCAATTCACGGCCAGCGTGCTTGAGCCCTGGACGCAACCTCGAGCGATTTCCTTGGGCGACCTTGACGGCGATGGTATCATGGAACACATCGTGCTTGTCGGCGAGGGCAATCTACACGGCGTGTTTGTCTCAGCCTACCACCGGGTCGGGTACGACGTGGACCAGAACGGTCAGGCGGATGTTGAATCAGAAGGTTACGCCGGCAACGGCAGCAACGGATTGCAACCCCTGGCCATCATCGACATGACCGGCACTTGGAAAGATTCGCTCGACACCTTCCTTCCGGGCCTCACGTACACCGGCGACGCCTACGGCATTGAAATGGCCGAGGTCAACATGTCGATGCAAGCCATTGCAGCAGGCACGTTTGGCTTCTCATCTCTCGACGTCGTGTACCTCGCGGATTTCCTCGTCAACAGCAACCCGCACGTGACGAGCAACCTCAGCAATGCCCTCAACCAACGCATGACGGCGGGAACCGGATCGCTGACCGTTCCCTTTGCGTTCACGACCTCTCAAGACGGCAGTTTTGTGCTTCACTCGCCCACCGTCGTCTACCAACCCGGAGCGCCGAACATCGCCCTTCCACCCACACCCGTGCTCCGCCTCTCCGACCTAGAACCCGACCGTGTCTTGATCGAATGGCAAAACATCACCGACTTCGGCGATGACCTGCTCAATTTCGTGGTTTACCGCGAAGTCACCGGTCAATCCCCGGACACGACCCAACCGGGTTACACCTCTTCGGTGGCCAACAACACGATCGATTTCGCCGTTCAACCCGGTGATGCGTGGACCTATTGGGTGCGAAGCGTCCACGACTTCGGGGTGACGAGCAACCTTTCCCTGCCTTTGGACGTCGTGGTCCCTTACCCGCTTCCAAAATCCTACGTTCCCGACGTCACGGCCGACGATGCTCTGGATGACACCGGAGGCGTGCTGAACGTCACCTGGGGCCAAGGCGATGCTTCCATTGCCGAGCATCGGGTGTATGTATCGTCTTCCAACTTTACGTCCATCGAAGGGATGAATTCATCCGCCACGGCGGACGATTCCACCTTTGCGCTCCAAATCAACCAGGACGGTTCGGGTCAGGCCCTGGCCGATGGTTTGCCCTACTACGTGGCCGTCGTTGGCTTTGACCGGTACGGCAACGCCTCGTCCAACGTCACGGCGCTAGGTCCGGTGTTCACCCGCAACAACACGGCGCTGGAAACGGGTGTTGAGGTGGCGTTCACCTCGTTTGCCGAGGAAGCCAGCGTTGACCGGCTTCTTTTGGCCCGAAGCGAAAGCCTCAGCATGAGCGCTTTCCTGCATCATGACGGCCAAGGCCTTGCAAACCAAACCCTCGTTCTTCACATCGTAGGCGCTTCGCAACAACTCAACGTTTCCGTTGAAACCAACGCCACCGGCCACGCAAGCCTTGAGGTCGCGACCCTTTCGGATTTGGGTCCTCTTTCCGCCATCGGCGAGATGGAGTTGAAGGTGGCTTTCGCAGGATACGACCAAGACCCCTCACAACAACCTCTGGCGGCAAGCTCCAACACCACCCCAGCCTACGGAACCGTTCCGCTCGGCATCACCGGCCCAAGCACCATTGAACTCGACGACGATGACGGGTTCTCAACGGTCCTCTCGGTGACGACCCCGGACATCACGCAAGAGACGGCCCTCGCCAACGTCCAAGCCTACTGGGAGGCGTTGACCGACGACGGGCGGACGGCAAGTTCCGGGACAGCCGAAGTCCGAGGCAACGAAATGGCCATCTCAGGCTTGGGCGCTCACGACGGCACCCTGACCTTGTACCTTGACAGCGAATCGCCCGATTACCACGTAGAAGGGATGCAGGTTTCGTTTGCTTTCGAGGCTGCACCGGTCGTTGAAGGGAACAGCACCAACACGACCAACGAAACCAACACGTCCGAAGAACCGACCTTCCCGGACATCACCTTGCCGGCCTTGGTCGACTGCGGCACCGCGACGTACGGATGGGAAGAAAACGCCACCGATGTGACCATCACGTGCTCGGTGAGGAACCCCAATCCCTTCACCGTCGTGGTGGGCTTCAATTGGAACATCCTCCCAACCACCCCCCCGTCCATCGACGTGACCTACGACGGTACCAACCCGGCCGTCAAGGTTGAAGCCAACGGGACGACCGACCTCATTTTCTCGCTCGTGCGAAACGGCCCAACCGAGAGCATGTACCCGGGCGAGCAGGGCAAGACGTACACGATCACGCTCACCTGCGACACAGCCAGCAACAACGCATGCACAGGGATGACCCAAGACGCTGCAAGCTACGAAGGGGAACTCGTTTGGACCCTCGGTGAAATGCCTGTCGTGGACGACCCGACAACGAACACCCAACAGGACGACACCTCAAGCGCCATGACGCCGGTGGTGGTTGGGTTGGGTGTTCTCATCGCTGTTTTGGCCGTCGTGGGCGGTGTGCTTTACATGCGCAACAACCGAGAAGACCTCTTTGAGGAAGAGGACGAGGAAGACTACTACGGCATGGTCGAAAATGACGAACCACTCGAATCGGCCGAAGTCCAAGCCAACGTTGACCTCGCTTCGTCAAAATCCCTCGATGAGCTGAAGAAGGAAGGAAAAGAATTGCACGAAGCCGCTCCAGAGGGGCTGGCAAGCTCACCAACGCTGGGCAGCAGCGCAGATGCGTTTGAATTCGGTGCAACGGCTGAAGACGCCCTTGATTCAAACGACGAGCACCACGATGACGGGGCTGAGGATGAAAGCGACGACGGCATCACCGTGGACGAGAACGGGACCGAATGGTACGAAGACGAGGTCGGTGTTTGGTGGTATCGCGAAGAAGGCTGGGACGATTGGGTCGCTTGGGAAGATTGAACACGCCGTGAGCCTTTTCACGGGTGAGCGGTTGGCCGTTGACTGGAGGGATTGAAATGGATGCAAACCTGCAAGCCTACGCTTTGGTCCTCCACCAAGACGCCGACCCCCGAACCGGCGGGGTGGCCATTTGCGGATTCACCACGGCTGGAATGGTGGGTGTCATCGCCACCTCCCACATCATCAAAACGCTGGGCCTCAATCAACTTGGAACGGTGATGCACAAAGATTTCCCAGCCGTGGCCCTCATTCATAACGAGGTTCCCAAACACCCTGTTCGCGTCTATCAGGGCGAGGGCATCGGCGTGTTCACGTCCGAAATTCAATTCGGAAACGAAACCGACATTCCCTTCGCCACCACCGTTCTGGAATGGTTCACCAAGGGTGGCTTTGACCGTTTGATCATCATCGACGGCTTGACGCGCCCCGAGAAAGAACTGAGCAACGGTGAATTGTTCGGGGTGGGCTCGGTTCCTGCGGCTCGTCAACGGCTCAAAGACCTGGACATCGAACCCATTCAACAGGGCATCGTGGCTGGCATCACGGGTTTTCTGCTCGGCGAGGGCGACCGGCTTGGAATCGACATCACGGCGTTGCTCTCCGAGGCCAGTCCGATGTACCCCGATGCTCGGGCCGCAGCCCTTGCTGTGGAAGCCGTGAGCGACTTGACCGGCCTTGACATCCCCTTGACGGAGTTGCTTGAAAATGCGCGGTCCATTGAAGACTCGGTCCGCGACATCATCGAGAGCGCCTCTCAGATGTTGCCCGCCCCAGAGGACGCCTCCGTGACGGACATCGATCCATCTTTTGGCTGAACCTCGGTTTCAAAGAGGAGCGCGAAAGGTGGTTCACCATGGGCAAAAAAATCGGCATCAAATGGCGTCTTTCCGACACCAAGCCTCAAAACGGAAAAATCGTCCTCATTACCGGTTCCAACTCCGGTATCGGTTTTGAGATGGCGAGGGAGTTTGCTGCGAAAGGGGCAGAGGTTGTTCTTGCTTGCCGGAATGCGTCCAAAGCCGAGGCGGCCGCCACTCAAATCCGTTCTCAACACGCCGACGCTGTCGTCCGCACGCTGGAGCTCAACCTCGCCGATTTGGGTTCCGTGCAAAACGCAGCGAACGAGTTCAAGAACAGCGCCCCGCACCTTGACCTTCTCATCAACAACGCAGGCGTCATGATTCCTCCCAGAAGCACCACGGCCGACGGATTTGAGTTGCAAGTCGGGACCAACCATCTAGGCCATTTTGCCTTGACCGCCCATCTTCTTCCTCATTTGGAAAAAGCGGCAGAACCCCGCGTCGTGACGGTTTCAAGCATCGCCCACACCATGGGACGTCTCAACTTTGACAACATGTACGGCGAAGGGAAACGTTACGATAAGTGGGGTCAATACGGTCGAAGCAAATTGGCGAACCTCATGTTTGCTCTTGAATTGGACCGTCGATTGAAATCAGCCGGTTCGCACATCACTTCCCTTTGCAGCCACCCCGGCTATGCCAACACTTCGCTTCAACGGCATTCGCTGATGTGGCGTTTCCTCAACAACATCGCGCTCTCGCCATCACGGGGTGCAGCACCGACCCTCTATGCTGCAACCGAAGCCGGTGCTTTGGCCCACCCTTACTGGGGCCCTGTTGGACCGCTTGAGGCGTGGGGCTGGGCCGGAAAAGCAAACATGAGTCGAACGGCGAGAAACGAGGAGCAAGCAAGGCGCCTATGGGCATGGTCGGAAAACGAGGTTGGCTTTTCTTTTGATGTGGCTGAGTTTCTCGGTCAAGATTGAGTGTGTTCCCGAACGCAATCCATCACCACTTCGTGAGGGGCATCGGTGACAAAAAAGGGGTCGATGTCCGGGACGCGAGCAGCGTTGAACCCCGCTTGGTTGACCGCCTCAAACAGGAGGTCCATCTTTGGTGCTTGTCCGGTTCCTGCCATCTTGGGCAGGTCATCCATGTGGTACAGGGTGTGGTCCCGACTCATCAGGTCCGCTGCCTGCGAGATGTACCGTACGCTTCGGCTCAATTCCCGCTCTGCGTATTTGCGGTCATCGGCGCCCCACACCAACCCCTGGGCTCTACAGGCGCTCACACCCTCCTCGTTTGGGCTGCACACCTCGAGCACACGCGCTTCGGTCATGCGGCCGGCAATGTGTGCGTCCCAGAGAGGGCCGATCCACAACGGGCCGCTCCCGCGCTCCACCTCCTCGGGCGTAGGGTGGCGAACAAAGCGGTAGGTTCCGTCGTTGTTACGGACGCGCCAACCCATGGAATCCAACACCTTCGAAGCCTCTTCACGCGAACGGCGAACCTTCACGCTGATGCGAACGTGGTGGCCGTCAAACAGGGCGAGCACCGGCTCCACGGTCCGGTCGTGGCGTGCAGCGGTCGTCGCCACGAGGCCGAGAAGGACGCGAACGGCGTCGTCGTGAGCGTAACTGTCGACGATGCCCCTGGCCCCGTAACGACGGAATTGTGAGCCTTGGCTCGAGCCGGTGAGCGCTGCTGTGTCGGTGGCGGTGACTTCCAAAAAGCCAATCCGGGCGAGACCCTGAACAGCGGCGTCAAGGAAATTGACAGGTGAGCCGAAGGGGTCCAAATCCACCCATTGGTACCCTGCTTCAAGGAGCGACATCCTCGCATCGTTTTGCATCGTGAAGATCCCGTTGTTCATTTTGCCCGTCGCTGGCCGCTCGTACCGGTCGTCTTCCGGGTCATGGTCCACTGTGACCGAGGGAGGAAAGGCTTCGTGTGAACGCTCCAACCAATCCAGGGCGAAGCGGTCGAGGTCGTTTGCCGTGATGCGCAAGCGGTGCTGGTGCCTCTCGGGGATTTCGTTTCTCCATCGCCGAACGCGTACGCCGGTGGCGCACAAGGCGTCCAGGGCGCGGAGCGCTTGGTCGGGTTTCACGAGCCAATCGTTCTCCAATGCGTCCGCCATCAAGAGGACCGAACGCGTTCGAGCGGGTGCCATCGCCGGGTTCAGAAAGCCGGGACCGGTGCGTTTCGCTGGTCCACGAGGCATGTGCGTGGGCCGTCCTTGGTCGTGGCGCAAATGGACCAACGTCTTGCCCTCCAGCCACAAGTGTCCGGGGGCCGAATCGGTTGGCTGACCTTCGTCCACGCAACGACGACGGGCCGCTCCCTCATGACCGCACCGATGGTCCGGGGTTCAGTAGTGCGTGAATTCCACACCATCGATGGCGTGTTTGACGGCATGACCTTCGTTGGTCACATGGCCGACAACAGCCACACCTGTCATGCGGCCCTGAAGCCATTCAAGGACGCTTTCTGCCTCAGGCGCAGCCACCGCGATAACCATGCCCATGCCCATGTTGAAGGTTCGGTACATTTCACGAACCTCCACGCCTCCTGTTTCCTGCAGCCAATTAAATTCGGGCAACACCGGCAGCGGCGTGTGAATGTTCCATCCGAGGGACGGGTGAAGTCGGAGAAGGTTGGACAGGCCGCCACCCGTGATGTGGCAGATGCCGTGGATAGCACCAATACTGAACGGCGCATCTCCGCGAGCCGCTTGAAGCAAATCCACCACCGGGTCGCAATAGATCCTCGTCGGGTTGAGAACCACTTCACCCAACGTTGGTTCACCGTCCTGCCACCGGACCACTTCACGGTTGGGGTGGTGAACGTCAAACGGCGCCGGTTTTGTGTAATCGCTGCCGGCATGTTCCACGATTCGGCGAACCAGCGAATACCCGTTGGAGTGGATGCCCGATGAGGGCAGGCCAATGAGCACGTCACCGTCTTGCAAGTGCTCTCCTGTGATGGCTTCGCCTTTGGGCAGCCAGCCAAGGGCGGTCCCCGACAAGTCCAACTCCGTCACGATGCCGGGGAGGGAAGCCGTTTCGCCGCCTGCAAGGGTGACGCGCGCCTGACGACAAGCTTCGGCAAGGGAGGCGCCAAGCGCAGCGTGCACGGCCGGGTCGGGTTTTGGAACCGCAACGTAATCAACAAAAGCGATGGGTTCGGCTCCGACGCACAGCAAATCGTTGACGTTCATCGCCATGCAGTCCACGCCCACGCCGCCCCACTGCTTGAGCGAGGTGGCGATCTGGAGTTTGCTTCCAACGCCATCGGTGGCGAGGGCGAGCAGGTTGTCCCCGAACTCGATGAGGCCGCCAAAACCTCCCGGAAGATCAACGGGGGCGCCCGGTGTACCGGGTGGGCGAACGCTGGAGGACAAGGCACCGATGAGCGAGGCGACTGCAGAGCCTTCCAAGTCGATGTCAACCCCCGCACTGGCGTAATCCATGGGCTCGCTCATGAGCCCGTCCACGGCGACCCGTTTCATGAAGGAACCGCTTTACGATGAAGCGTTCTTCAGCCGGTCTGAAAGCGGCAAAAGGTGAGGGAGGCTGGCATGGAGGCGGTGGTTATCCGCCACTTCTTGGACAATGACGTGCGGGTTCTCCAACGCAGCACGGCGGCTGTTCTCAACGGGGACAACGTCGTCTTCGGTGCCGTGCAAAATGACCGTCGGGTGCGGCAATGCGGGCCAGGCCAGCGGGCGAGCGGCTTCAACAAAGGACCACGGTAGAACCACCGGCTCCTCCCAACCCGGGGGATGAAAGGCGTGTGACCCGCTGGATTCCCACGTCTTCATCGCTTCATCACCCAGCGTCGACGCCACGAGTTCGGGATAGCCAAACGCTGGTGCGAGAAGCAACAATCGAAGGTCGAGGTCGGGGCGTTGGGCTGCAGCGTTTGCTGTGGCCAAGCCGCCGAAGGAAGAGCCGATCAGGAGGTCAAACGGGCCGTGTTCGTCAATGGTCTCCAACACCGCTTTGGTTTGGCTTGCTTGGTCCCAGCCGTACATTCGCATATCGATGGCGACCACTTCCCATCCTTGGCTTCGCATCCAAGCCGCTTTGCTGCTTTCCGGTCCGCTCCAAAGGCCGTGGGCAAAGGTCACTCGCATGCTGTGAGGTTGGGCCAAGACTACATGGAACCTTTCGTCTGGCTGGCTTCCACTCGTCACGCTTTATGGAACACAAACGAGGCCTGAGGCTCCGTGATTTTCCAGTGGAAATCAGGGGGTGCTCTTCGGGGTGAAGAAGCATTAAATGGCGTCGCCAATGTTGTTCAACGCCCGGCGGTTCTCACGATGGCAGCGATTCAGGAATTTGACCTACCAGCCAGGTGGACCTCGCTGCTGCAGGACAAATATTCCGAAGCCATTCACAACCTGTCAAAGTTGTGGCCCGATACCGAATCCTTGGACGTCTCGTACCGGGAGGTGGAAGGGTACGACCACGAATTCGCTCAGGACATCCTCGCCAAACCGGAGTTGCACTTTGATGCAGCCAACGATGCCCTTCAACAATTCATGCTCGACATCGGCGCAGGGAGCATCCTTCCGTTCGTGCGCATCGTCCATCTGCCCCCTGACCAGGTGCGCACCGTCTCCCAACTTCGGGCCGGTGACATCGACCGTCTCATCGCCATCGATGCCGTGACCACGAAAATCTCAGGCGTTCGTCCCCGCCTTTACACGGCGGTGTTTGAGTGCGTGGCCTGCGGGCACGTCATGGAAATCAAACAACCCAACGAGCAAGAACTCATTGAACCCCTTGAGTGTTCCCAAATCGAGGGCGGATGCGGTCGCCCGAAAAGGCAAACGCGTTTTCTCCTCCAACAACAGTCCTCGCACCTCATCAACTCTCAGTTCATTGAACTGCAAGAACTCCCCGAGCAGATGAAGGGAGGAATCCAGCCGGAACGCATTGTCTGCATTGCTGAACAGGATTTGGCGGGTCGCCTGAATCCCGGAGACCGCGTGAAGGCAAACGGTGTCCTGTTCATTCGCTCCCAACGTAAGGCGGGGAAAGACACGCCGGTGTTCGACATCTTCCTTCGGATTCATTCGCTTGAACGGCAGAACATACCGCTCGAGGAAATTGTCATCACGGAGGAAGAGGAGACCGAGATCAAAACCATTGCTCGCGACCCGCAGGTGTACGACGTTCTCATTCGGAGCATCGCCCCCTCCATCTTTGGGATGGAACGCGTCAAGGAATCCTTGATGCTGCAACTCTTCGGGGGTGAAGCCCAAGTCAACGAAGACGGCACGCGCAATCGAGGCGACATCCACATCTTGCTCATGGGGGACCCCGGTGTGGCGAAATCCCAGTTGTTGCACTACATGTCAACGATTTCTCCTCGCGGCCGGTTTGCATCGGGAAAATCCGCCTCTGCCGCAGGGCTCACCGCCGCCGCCGTTCAAGACGCCGCCGCCGACGGCCGTTGGACGCTTGAAGCGGGCGCGTTGGTCCTCGCAGACCTCGGTCTTGCAGCCATTGACGAGTTTGACAAAATGAACAACGCTGACCGTTCCAGCATGCACGAAGCGATGGAACAGCAAACCATCTCCATCTCAAAGGCGGGCATCAACGCCAGTTTGCGAACCCGCTGCGCCGTCCTCGCAGCCGCCAACCCCACCAGCGGCCGGTTCCAGCCGGTCAGCGATGTCCCGTTCACGGGCCAAATCAACCTCGCCCCGCCGTTGATTTCACGTTTTGACATCATTTGGCTCCTCACGGACACGCCCAACGAAACGAGCGATGAAAAAATCGCCCAGCACATCATCAACACGAGAGTGGAAGGAAGCAGCGAATTGCTGGTCAGCGAAGGCACCATTCCGGACCCTTCACGGGCTTCTGCGGCAAAGAAATCCACCACCAACAAGGACGGAAAAGTCACCCACCTTTCCAGGGACGTTCTGCGCAAGTACGTCGCGTTCTCGAAGCGAAATTTCCATCCGAAACTCAACGATGAAGCCCGCGAAAAAATCGTCGCCTATTATGTCTCGACGAGAAAGAAGGGCGGTGATTCTCCCGACAGCGTGGCGATCACGGCACGGTCGCTGGAAGCGCTTTCTCGGCTCGCCGAGGCAAGCGCTCGCATCCGTTTGACCGATATTGCTACGGTGGCCGACGCCGACCGGGCCATCCGTTTGACCGAGACCTGGCGTCATGAATTGATGGGCGAAAACTTCGATTTGACCACGATTGAATCCGGCAAGAAAGGGGCTGTGCGAAACCAAGAGAAATTCATCCTCGACACGGTCTCGGCCCTTCAAAACGAGAGCGGCACTCACGCTGAATTGCTGGCCGTGCTCAACGAGGCCGAGCGAAGGGACATACCGAGGTCGAAAGCCGAGGACATCATCGACAAATTGTGCCGCGACGGCCGGATGATGCGGCCCGGTGGTTACGACACCCTGCAAGTGGTTTGACCTTCAACCAAGCGAGGTGCTCATGAAGGGTGAGCCCGTCCCCGTCCCATGGCCGATGAACCCAAAGGCGATGTTCAGCGTCCTGAGAGCCTTGACCCCAAGGAATTGGGGTTCATGTGCGGGATTGAGGTCCACCAACAACTCGCCACCGGAAAACTCCATTCCCGCCAAAGCGGGGAACTGTACGACATCACCGTCGACACCCTCCCTGACGACTGGCCTCGGTTTGAGCGACGCTTGCGGGCTTCACGAGGAGAGGGCGGGGCGATCGATGTTGCTGCAAGGTTTGAATCCAAGCGGAACCGCCGATTTGTCTACGCCCAGTCCCCCAACGCAGGCCTCATTGAACTGGACGAGGCGCCTCCGGTCGCGCTTGACGAGGACGCCGTTAACATCACTTTGACCGTCTCAGCGCTCCTGAACGCTCAACCGGTCGGGATGATTCAAACCATGCGAAAAACCGTCGTGGACGGGTCAAACACCAGCGGCTTTCAGCGCACCTCCCTGGTCGCCACCAACGGGGTCTTGGCCACCGAGGAAGGGAATGTGGGTGTGGATGTGGTGTGCCTCGAGGAAGACAGCGCCCGAAAGCTCGACACGGTCGACCTCCCCAACGGTCAACAGGTGCTGTACAACCTGGACCGCCTGGGCCTACCGCTCATCGAAATTGCCACCTCTCCTGATATCGTCTCTCCCGACCATGCGAAAACCACGGCCAAGGCACTGGGGCGCGTGCTCCGCCAGACACGCCGCGTTCGCCGCGGTCTGGGCAGCATTCGCCAAGACCTCAACGTCTCCATTGCTGCGGGCGACCGCGTTGAGATCAAGGGATGTCAGGACCTTGGCTGGATCCCCCGAATCGTTCGTTTGGAAATGGCGCGCCAACTTCACTTCTATCGCCTCGCTAACGACCTGCGAGCCGCTCTTTCCCTGCCCCCGCTTCCGCCCAACCGAGATGACGATGACGAGTCCGTCGAAATCCAAGTGGCCGAGCTCGTGGGCGAGCGTTTGCCGATGGACCTCCACGAGGTGACGGCGACGTTCAAGACCACGGAATCGGCCATGGTGAAGGAAGCCATCGCTCACGGTGCCGTGATGATGGCCCTGCCACTTCCTGGCCTGTTGGGCAAACTCGGGACCAAGACCCTTGACGAAGACGGGGCGCAATTGCCCCGGCTCGGCAGAGAATTGGCCGGTGCAGCAAAACTTGCTGGGGTCAAGGGCATTTTCCATGCGGATGAATTGCCGGCTTATGGAATCGGAGCAGAGGAGGTCAACCAGGTTCGCTCAAGCCTTTCTCTGCAATCCGACGATGCGTTTGTCTTGTGTTGTGCACCCGCCTGGCAGGCACACTTGGCCCTCGAGGCCGTCTTGGCTCGCGCCCGCCTTGCATGGCACCGAATTCCACAAGAAGTTCGTAACGTGGTGGTCAAGAAAGGGGCTCCCGAGGACGGCACGACCTCGCCGATGCGTCCGTTGCCGGGGCGGTCCCGGATGTACCCCGAAACCGATGTACCGCCTCAGGCGCTCCATCAAACGGACTGGCAGCGTATCCTCGACACGTTGCCGATGTCGGACGACGAACGAGCCGACCGACTCTCCTCGTTTTCCATCTCAGCAGACCAAGCGGAACAGCTGCTCGCTCGTGAACTGGACGACACCTTTTGCGAGCACGCCGGCTCCCTGCCCGCCAAAGCTTGGGCCGCACTCTTGTTGACGCACGATTCAGAACCCGCCGCTCTGTTGGCCAACGTCTTGCGCCTCAAGGAGGACGGACGGCTGGCCCGAGACCACATGGACCATGTTGTCGCCTCCCATTCGGGCCTTTCTGCTTCCTACGAGACCCTGGTCTCATTTTGCGAAGCGAACGATCTGGCACCCGCCGATATCGGTGGTTTGGCCGATGTCATCAACGCCATCGTCGCCGAGCGCCTCGACTTCGTCAAAGAGCGGGGCATGGGCGCCATGGGGCCGCTTATGGGTGTGGTAATGCAGGCCGCCGGCGGCGCCGATGGGAAAGAGGTCAGCGCTCTGCTCAGGGCCGCCATTCAATCGGCGATGGAGTGAGCAGGTGATGCGGACCGCTTCGTTGGTCCTGACGGCCCTTCTTCTCCTGCTCGCCGCCTCCACCGTTCAGGCAGCCGCACCGGCGTGGACGCTCGATGTTGGTCCAGGGTACATCACCACCTCTCCCGCCGTCGACGAGGACCGCGTGTATCTCCGCACATCGGGGTTTTGGACGGGCGATGACCGCCCTGAAGTCTTCGCCGTGGGCCATGGCGGTGAGGTGCTCTGGAAGGACGCCAATCCCAACGCCACCCAACACGACATGGCGCCGCTCATGCTGGTTGATGCGGGCGAAGGCGGTTGCGGAACGTGGCCTGATCTTGTGCTCGTCGGATGGACTGACGGCACGTTTGAGGCTCGTGAGCGCTCGTCGGGCCGTGTTCTTTGGTCGGTGGCCACCGAGGTTGATGTTTGGGGCATCACGGGCGCTGCTGCTTCAGACGGCGACCATGTGGTGGTCCCCACACGGTCGGGCATGGGCCGGTATTGTTTTGCGGACGGGGCCGTTGATTTCCATGTCGAGACTGGATTGGGCTGGAGAAACGGTGTTTCGGTTGGCGACGGCGCGTTTTGGGTGGGCGACGAGTCGGGTCGCCTGTGGTCGGTGAGCCCAAACGGAACGGCCAACCAGGTCGCCACGTTTCCCGGCTCGTTGCGTCACGCACCCGTGCTGCTTGGCGATCTGATGCTGCTTCACGCTCAAACCCCTGAAGCATCGGTGCTCATGGAATACAACATCACCGCCAAATCGCTACGCAACGTGGCGTTCTTGGGTCCGTCCCCTGCGCTCCCTCTCGTCCATTCAGGAGGCGCGGTGTTTGCTGACAGCAACGGCCTCACATCGGTGCGGTGCGATGTTCAGTGCACAGCGGTTTCATCGCTCCCCGGTCGGGTGAACGGCGAAATGGCGTGGGCATCTCCTACGGTGTTCCACGCCCCGGTGAATGCTCCGAATCAGGGATGGTTGACGGTGCTGATGAACGAGACCGGGGCGCTGGCTCGTGGCGTGCCCGTGAACAGTTCCATCGACGGGTACGGGACCGCTGCTCCGGCTGCCTTCAACGGTCGCCTGTACCTTGGAAACGATGCTGGGGTGCTGGTCGCCCTTGACGCCGCTGAACCTTCGCAGACCCCCGTAGAGGGGGAAGAGGAGCACCTTGTCTTCGCCCTCGCCCTTGTCCTCGCCTTCGCCGGCGTTGCCCTCATGGCTTCGAAAGGTGAACTTGGGTGGGCTTGGCGGACCTTGTCGTTGGTGTACCTTATCCTCGCCGTGGCCCTTCTTCCTGCCCTTGGGGCATCGTGGACCGTGCAATGGTCATCTTCAACCGAACCGGAAAAAACCGCTGAGCGGGACCCTGCGTGGCCCGATGCATGGTTGGGAACGCAAGTCGTCGTCTTTGAACTGCCGGACGAGACCCTCGTGGTCGGTGGCTTGGTCGGTCATGCAACCGTTCTCAGCGCCACGCAAAGGGCTGCGGAAGAAATGGGGGTCCCGGTGACGTTGGATAACACCGCCATCGGTACCTACCTGACGTCCATCAACGGAACGTTAGCCTCAGGCTGGGAGTACACGTTGGACGGCAATCGGGGCACGTTAGCGGTCGATGAGGCGCCGATGCAAAGCGATGCTGTTTTGGTTTGGCGGCTCGCTTAAGGGAGGCAAGGCTCAAGGAGGCCCGACCTTTCGCGTGGTTCATGTTCCAAGCGGTGGGTGTTCACGGGCCGGAACTCACGCCCTTTGCGCATGCGCTTCTCAACACCATTCTGGTGGCCAGTGCCTTCTTTTTCCTCTTCTCTGGACAGCGCCATCACCGATTTGCCTCTGCCGGCCTCGCCACGTTGGTCGTCGCCATGGCTGCCCTTCGCGTGGTTATGCAACCGTTCCCCAACGTGCAACCGGTGACGGTGGCTGCCGTTCTCGTTGGCGCACACCTCGGTGCTCGCCGCGGGGCTGCCTTCGCCGTCCTCGTGGCGCTGTTGTCAAACATGCTCATTGGCGATGGCTGGTGGACGTTGTTCCAAGCCATCGGCTGGGGTGCTGCTGCACTTCTCGGCGCACGTTACCTCGCAGCGGAAAGCAACGCCCTTGACATGAAACGCCTGTGCACCGTGTCAGCGGCTTCCGCGTTTCTCTTCGGCCTCATCACCACGCTTTCGCTGGTCGATGGCGGGACTTCTGCCATGGGGGTTGGCCTCCTTTTCGTTCAAGGGCTTCCCTACGACGCCGTTCATGCGATTGGAAACCTCGCCTTCGCGGCATGGTTCGGCCCTTCGCTGCACAACTTCCTCGGTGATTTGACGGTCGCAGAAGACGATGTTCAACACGTGGGTGATGTTCATGTCGTCCATGGGTGATGCGCCCAGCATGGCGTTGATCGTTCGGCTGGACCTTGAATTGAGCATCGGAAAGACCGCTTCACAATGCGCTCACGCCGCCGTTGAAGTGGTTGCGAGAGCCAAGCGTTCTCGTCTATTGGAGCGTTGGCGAGCCGGCGGTGCACGAAAAATCGTCTTGGGGGTTGAGGACGAAGCGGCCCTTCATGCACTGGCTGCACACGTTCCGCAAAGCTGCTATGCCTCGGTGGTTCGGGACGCTGGACACACGGAAGTCCCCGCCGGCACGGTGACGGTGCTGGGCTTGCTTGGTCCCCGACGAACTTTGGACGCTCTTTTGTCCCATTTGGACGCGTTGTGATGCTGCATGGGTCTCCGTTCGTTTCTGCATCGCATCACGGCCCCTAAACCATCCTTCGGTCCGGTTGATGGCTCGGTCAAACTCGTTTGCGTCGTGAATCAATCGCTCAAAATGGGAAAGGGGAAGGTGGCCGCTCAGGTGGGCCATGCTTCAGTCGAAGCCTTTCTCCGAGCAGGAGCGAGCCATCCCGCCCACGTGGAGGCATGGCTGGCGGGCGGCCAGAAGAAGATCTGCGTGAAGGTTCCCGACGAAACGCATTTCGATGCATTGGGCGAAGCCGCTTCTTCCATAGGCGTCCCCGTCCACCTCGTTCAGGATGCGGGCCATACCCAAATCCCTCGGGGTTCAAAGACGGTCATGGCGCTTGGGCCTTACGAGGCGTCGGTGTTGGACACCATCACCGGAGATTTGAAACTGCTCTGACACGGCCTTCATGAAGGGGAGTCACGAGGCTTCCGCATGCGCGAGCACCCATCCACCCGGATCGATTTCCGTTCTGACACGGTCACGCAACCAACCTCTGCCATGCGTGAGAAGATGGCGTGGGCCCCGGTTGGGGACGATGTTTTGGGGGACGACGCAACGGTCATCGCCCTTCAAGACCGAGTCGCGTCGATGTTTGGGAAAGAAGCGGGGCTGTTTGTGGCCTCCGGCACCATGGCGAACGCCATCGCCCTTCGCACCCACACATCGCCGGGTGACGAAATTGTGTGCGATAAAACCGCCCATATCTACCGCTACGAAGGCGGAGGTTACGCTGCGTTGTGCGGTGCATCGGTGGCCCTCGTCGATGGGGAAAAGGGGTTGATGTCTCCCGATCAGGTCCGAAGCGCCGTCAGAAAGGCCGAAGGTTCGGGCAGCCACTACCCCAACGGCAGCCTCGTTTGCGTTGAGAACACCTCCAATCTCGGAGGAGGGACGTGTTACGATCTCAAGACGTTGGATGAAATCGCCGCCGTCGCGAAGGAACTTGAGTGTGCGACGCATCTTGATGGAGCCCGCATATTCAACGCCGCAGAAACGACGGGCGTGGATGTTGCACGCATGTGTGAAGGTTACGATTCCGTCTCGATTTGTTTTTCCAAAGGGCTCGGCGCCCCCGTCGGCTCCGTGCTCGTCGGTAGCCGAGCCTTTGTTCAACGCGCCCATCGTTGGCGCAAATTGTTTGGAGGCGGTTGGCGGCAAGCTGGCCTTCTGGCTGCGGCGTGCGACCACGCTCTTGACCACCACGTCGTTCGGTTGGCCGAGGACCACGAGCGCGCTCGGGTCATCGCAGAAGGGTTGAACCGATTGCCGATGTTCACCGTTGACCTGGCCACCGTTCAAACCAACATGGTCTACGCAGATTGCGCATCTCCCGCATCGGAAGTCGTGGGCCTGTTGGCGTCGAACGGCATCGATGTTCTCGACACGGCCGCCCACCGGGTGAGGTTCGTTGTCCATCTTCACATCACGGACGAGGACGTGGCCAAACTGTTCAACGTGTGCGAAACCTTGTGGGGCGTTGAGAGTTCATAAAGCGTTGAGCGGTAAATCATCCATGACGACAAGTGTTTCTGACCTTCCGTGCGTCCATAACCCCGCCTCCGAAGAAAGCGTGACCGTTTGCGAATGGTGCCGAACCATCGTTGATTTTCAGCCCAACAAAGGATGGGATGTCTTCCTCTCACCCCACGAACACGAGCACGCCATCGCTCAGTTTGGTGGCCCGAGTCTGCCGTCTCGCCAACGCTGGAATCGATTGCTTTTCTCGCAGAACGATCAATCTCTTGTCCGCTGGGCGCGTCTGGACGACGGCGTTGATCCGATCGCCAACTTGCCGTGCACCCCATTGGCGCTTGAACACCTCGCCGAAGGCATTCGCACCGGTCGACACTTGACGGGAGAGGAAAATCGATGGCTTCAGAACGGTTTTCAGTTCCATGACGGGACAACGCTTCGCTATTTGCGGGACTGTTGGTTCATGGATGATGTTCGGCTGCCTTCGTTGAGTTTGGAGATTCTCTTCCCGTTGCTCGCCGACGAAAAGGCGCGTCGCGGTTGGGACCTTGCAGCCATCATCCTGGGCCTTTCCTCATGCACGCCCAACGTCAACGACCTCTTCGGAGAGGGCGAACTTCGACGCCCTCGGCGTCTCAACGGGCAACAGATTCGAGCCCATTATCGGCCGCTGGCGAGCATGCTCGTCTGGCTGATCAACCGACTTCACTTGGACCGCCCCCACGAAACACCGTCCAGAGAGACCGTTCCGATGATGGCATGGGCGCACGATGTCAAGCAGCGCCTGCTTCATCAACAAAACACGGATTTGCACGCAACGTTCCAAAACGCCCTTGCCAACCATCCGCCGGGGTTGTTTGAACGCTACGACACGCCTTGGATGCGTTCGTGGCGAATGTTGGAACCCACCAACCGACACCCCCGAACAAAGAACTGGGCCTTTCGCACGCTTGGAAAGCGGTTGATGCTTCGGGTTCGGACCAAGGTTGGCAGCCTGCGATTGGTGAACGTGCCCGACCGTCCTGAGGCGTGGGCGTTGGCGATTTCCCTGGCCCATTCACCCTTGAACTCGGAGGCAGGCAAATTGTTGCTGGGTTTGCAACACAACTGGACGGTGCCGTACACGGCCACCTCCGAGCCAAGCGCTCCGTTGGTGAAATCGTTGGAGTTCTGCCATCAAATCATGAACGGGCTTCCAGACCGTATTTTCATCGAGCGTTCAACGGCGCTTGTCTTCGGGGAGTTGGGACACGCCTACGAGGTCTGTGTCGGAAACGGTCAGCACGGTGCACCGTACAAGATTGACCATTTGTTCGGTCTTGACCGCCATGCTCGGCGATCGATTTGCATTCACAGCGGGCGTCACAACACCCGGCTTCCTCTCGGTGACACGATGGCCTCGGTTTTGTTGTCCATGGCCAACGACGTGAAGGCCACCCGCGAGATTCAGAGTTTGTCCGAGGTGGTGATGCACAACCCACCGTTCGGATTTCCAGCCAACAACATTCCCGGTGATTGGTTGGACCAGCTTGACCAAGGTGCTCTCGGAACGTTGCGCAAGGGCCCGTATGCCAGCGATGCATGGTTCATGCCGTGGCGCCCCAGGTTTGCTGATGAGGTGGACGAAGACGATGAGGCGAACTCGGAAGGGATGGCGGCCATGCGTATCTTCCACCATCACCGTCGAGAGCGCCGCCGCCGACTTCGTGAACGTACGGCACAGCGCTGGGTTCGGGCATTTGGGGAGCGGTTCGAGGCCACGCTTGCGTTCCCATACGAGGAGGTCGTGGCCGAATGGCGGACCACCGTTCGGCCCGGTGGGCCGATGGCGCCCTACCGTGGCGAGGGCAGGGGCGGGCCGTTTGGACGGGGCTTGCAGCGCATGTTGAACCGGCATCATCGGTTTTGGAACCACCGTCGGTCTGACGATGTCCACGATGAAGGCGATATTCGGGACGGTGAGCGTCGATGGTGCGAGGTGTTTGCACGCGTTTGGGAGGTCATGAGCCTTCAACCGCTTGGCAGCGAACTTCGGATGCCACGGCGGGACGGCGACCCGTTGACATTTGAACACGCCAACCTGGCCGTGACCCTCCGAAACGGTTTGGAGCGAACCTCCGTGAGCCGAATGGCCCGGATATTGGGGTACGTTCGCCACGCAGAAGCCGACAACCGAATCGCTTACGTTCGCCGTGACCATCCACGCCCTCACGCTCGTCTCGAACTCACGGACGTGCTCAGGGACGCCCAGGAGCGACAAGGTGTTCGAGGTGCACCCCCTCGGTGGTGGAATTACTGCGATGTGGGCGCTGCGCCCCATGAAGTCGGTCATCTTCGCTGGGAATTGGAAATTGACCTCACCGATCAACCGCGCCAGCGCCATCGGTCAAACGACGGTGCCGACGGTCAGAATTGGATTTTCTTGGAGTGACCGCCACGGCTGCCATGGCAGCGAGCAGCGTGAAAACAGCGGACAAGGCAGGAGCATCTTCGGAATCGCAATCAGAGCCGTCCTCTTCTGAGCAATCTTCTGCCGTATCTTCGATCACCGGTTCGGGTGCTTCGGGTACGATTTCATAGAGCAGATGCACTTCCAAATCGTTCCCGTCAAACGCCTCGGGAAGCGTGACGCTCGCCGTGCCTTGTCGGTCATGACCGACGACCTGGATGTTGCGAACGATGTGAGGGTAGGTCCCCAGTCCGTTGCTGCCTTCCTCAAAGTCAGCCGCACTTTCCACAACGAACACCGAGACGTTCAACGTGGCGTTCTCCAAGTGTTGGTCGTCCAAATCAAGCAGCCAAGACACCGTCCCTGAGGCGGCGTCAACGGGCGTCCAAGCAAAGGTTGAGGACCCTTGCCCGAGGCCGAGGTCGGCCTTTGCGAGGTTCGTGAACTCGTTTACGAGCGTTCCGTCATCGGCCACCGAGCCGATTTTCTTCATGGTCCCGTTGAACACCACGGAAGGTGGCGAGCTGGGTTGGTACTTTTCCCGCCATCGCAAGTCCAACGCTTCTGTACCGAACGGGTCCTGTGTCTCCCCGATGGCTCGATGGATGTGGTACTGCTGAAGCCAACCCTCGGCCTGAACATCGTCAAGTGCGTGTTCTACATCAACGCAATTTTCGCACCAAGTGGCGGTGAAAACCTCGACCACAGCAGGCATGTCGCTCAAGTTGTGCGTGACCGACGCCGTGGCGTTTCCTGCGGGCGACCATTGGCCGCCAAACAGCATCCCGTTGTCCACGGGCGCTGCGGGCAACCCCGATGTCGATGCCGGGAAGCAAGCGAGCACGAGCGTCAAGACGATGGCAACCACGAACTGGCGCATGGTGGGCCGTGGCGGCAGGGGGATATGACCCCTCTGCTCTCAGTTTTCGGCCGAAGCGTCCTCGTCACGTCCATGCTCGGAATCGTTCTCGATGTCGGTGAACAGAGCGGCCGCCTCGGGGAGCGCACCGGCCTCATGCATGGCTTGGAAGTTCTCCAAACGGCTCTTGACACCGGCTCCGGAGAGGTCAACGGCTCCAGCTACGCAATTGAGCAGACCGCGGTGCAAACCGAGTTGCCGAAGAGCGGCGTAGAACACGCTTGCAGCGACCATGTCCATGGGCACGTTGGCCACGGGCCCGTCAACGGTTGGCTCCTTCAAATCGGAAAGGGCGTTCCAGAAGATTTCCATGGCGTTGTCAAGATCGTCGTCATCAAGCCGTGAGCTCACGGCGTCCACCAGGTTGGTGGTGGCGTTGTCAAGAGCGTCGGCTCGCTTGGCCACCAAGCGGATGCTCCGAGGAGCCATGGCCCATCCCATGCTCACGCGGGCCTTGTAGTGGTTGCTGATGGTTTTCTTGGCGTTCACAAATTGCTCTTTGGTGATGCCGTATTGGTTTCGCAAAGCAACCACGTTGATGGGGGCGGTGCTGAGCCATTGCGCTGAGAGATCAGCGATGGCCAAGGCCATGATTTGGAGGTTCTGCTTGTCCCCGTCGCCCTTGACGCCCTTCTTCTTGCGACAAATGGACGTTTTTGGACAAGCCAGGCGCTTTTGGTCGCTGGTGCTCAAGGTTTTGCGTCGAGCTTCTTGTTCGGGGGTCAATTTCCGGGCGGCAGCCATGGCGAGCAAGCGTGTTGCGTTCGCGACGTCCTTGCCGAACATCTCTCGAATCATGGCCACGAGCTGGCGAAACATGGGGTCTTTCTCGCGTTGGCTGTTGCGGTCTGCCCAACCCAAGGTGCGGAACTTTTGTCGGGTTTTCGCATCGAGTCGCTTTCCTGACCAGTCCTTGGTGTCTGCGTACGGATTCATCTTCGTACCGGCTTTTCCTTCGTCATCGCCAGCTGCGTTTTGGGCGTTCTCGCCGTGCACGGCGGATGCATTGGTGTCAGCGTCGTTCACCATCACGGGGTATTCAATAGCGCACCAAGCGTCTGAACAGACGCCCATGCCCTTTGCATAATTCAGGTTCAACTTCGCTCCACATTCTTCGCATTTCAATTCCATTTTATCGACCTCATCTTTCCTGCGCTTTGAGCAACATGAATTGTGTCAGACTTGACAGACTCTTACAAGTATGAACAATCATGTTTGAACATGAGCGCATCTTGTTAGTGGCGCAGGACCTATATAAACACATTGTTTGTGATGGTCCGGGGGTCAAACGGTAGCGATGGTTCAAGAAGTGTCAAGAGGCTGTGCTTGATGGGTGAGGATGGGTGTCAATGCGAATTGAAATAACTTCAGAGTACACGCCGGCCGGGCGTGGCCTTCCAACGTGGTTGTCGCAAGCGCTCGAGACACGTCCAGCGCCCAACATCCTCATGGTGCATCCGAACGAACTGCACCGGCAACAAACCCTCGAAAGGCTCCATCTCGCAGGGGCCGAAGTCGCCCCAAACCTCCACTTGACGCTCAACCGCCTGGTCCGGCTGCTCCACACGGACCTGAGACTTCCTGTCCTTCTCGATGACGACGCAAGCAACGGGATGGCGCTCCACGCTCGCTGCGTTCAGGCGGCCGAAAAGGGGGATTTTCCTTTCCTTCACGTGCCCGGCGTCGGTGCCTGGACAATGGCGAAAACCCGACGCTTGCAACGATTGCATGCCGAGTTGTTGCACCTGCGTCGCCCCTTTGATTGGGAGAACGATCCCGGGGCAGCCACCTATCACCGGCTCGCACTCAAGCACCAAGCCGAAGCGGGAGGGACCCTACCGGTGTTCGTTCTCCAAAGCGTTGTCGAAGCGTTGTCTGCATCGGATGCGATGGTTCCCTTTCACATCAGCAACATCGATGGCATTGTGGTCCTTGATTCAGCACCGGACTACACCGAGGTTGAGCAGGACCTCTTGCTGGCCTTAGCGAGGTTCAAACCGGTGCACCAACTTCTCTGCCCCGGCTCTTTTCGCCTGGGGTACCACGGTGCGTACTTGGTGGATGAAGCGCCGTGCACCAAGGAAACATTACCCTCTTGGCTCCCTCCTCATGAAGTGTGGTCCCCGGGAGAAGACGGTTGGCGAACCTCCGTGGGCGCTGAACGAAACACCGTCCTTACCCGTTTGACGATGGACGAACGAAGCGATGTGATGATGGCCACTCAAACCCTCGTCCAAGCGTATCGCTCTGGCAACACCGGGACGGTTCTCATCGTTGACGGCTCGGCAAGTCAGCGCAGCGATGCGTGGTCGAAAGCGCTCTCTGAAATTGGCCTTCGGTGGGGCGGGGGCTCAGGCAAGTTGGAAGAACACCCTCTGCATCACGCCTTGCTCGAGACCGCACGCTTGGGCCAAGGCATGTCTGCATGGTCACTCTCTTCGCTTCATCGTCTTCTGTTCTCTTCAACGCTGCCTTTGGTTGAGGACATGTTCCCCAACCTTGTCCATCCGGTTCACGACGATTGGCGTCCTCGTCCCGATCCCTCGGTCTTGGAAGACTTGGCGCGCCAATTCCATGTTTTGGGAGGGCCAGGGGCCATCGCTCGTTGGTTGGGGGTCCTTTCCAACGCTCGTCCCTCGTTCGCTGAGCGCCGTCCCGACTTAAAGCGGCAAGCACTTGAAGAAACCCAGTGGTGGTTGGCCTGTTTGTTACGCTCATGGGCTCCGTTGCTTATGCCGGAAGACCGCCATTTGCTCAAAGCCCAAACAGAGGGTTGCAGTTCCGGGGACGTGTTGCCCCTGCCCGAATCTCCAGCCGATGGCACGGCTTGGCTGGCATGGGTGTTGGGGGCGCTCGACCTTAACGTGTTTGCACAGCGGCGTGCGCCGCACGAGGTTGGATTGGGGACGCTGCAACACCTCTTGGAATCGCTTCAAAGCGTGATGGCTCACCTCGGTCAATGCGGCCTTTCGTTATCGATGGACGGCAAGGGCTTCGTTGAGGTGCTGGAGCATCTTGGAGCGACGGTTTCGGTGGCCCACCTCGCCCCGAAGACGGCCGACATCCATGTTGTGACGCCGGAGGAGGCCTTGGGCTGCGAGGCCGACCTTATCCTTCTTGCAGGCCTTGATGTTGATGGGTGGGGGATGCGCGCCCCCGTCGTCCCATGGTTGGACGCTGGTGCCCAGGTTCAACTCGGAACCTTCCAAGCCGACCGTTTGGTGCGAAGAGGACGGCACCACCTGCGCCACTTGTTGAACGCCGCCCCCCATGTGATCGTCTTTGATTCAACGCCTGAAGAAGGCGGAGGTCCGAGCGCTCCCTTGGCGGAATGGCTGAACGATGTACGGAGGTCAGGGGAATGGGAGGCCATGCGGGGGCCTCCAGAATTTTTGCCCGCTGACATGACGGAAGGCGAAAGCCCAGAGCGTCGTTTCCGCTGGCAGGTCCGTGAAGAGGGTCACGGAAGTTGGCTCACGCCGGTTCGGACCATCTCGGTGGCCGAAGCCTCGGGTGTACGACGCCTGACCCGCGGTCACGCAAAGGCGGATGCGAGGCAACAAATGGGGATGGATTTGCACGGACTTCACCCGTTTGACGAGGGCGTGAACAACCCCCTCGCTCTCTTTGATGCCTTTGAGGCGGGCGTCCAAGGTGACCGGTCCCGCCGCCAACCCTCTCATCGCGACTTGGAAGGCGGCGAAACGCTGGATTGGGGCCTGCGCTCGTCCATGCTCACGACCGAAGGGGTGGTTTTGCGGCCCACCAAAGCGGCCCTCGCAGCTCCTGGCGTGCTGGCTGAATCTTGGCCGCACCTCGGGTACAGGGGCGAAAAGTCGGTCTCCCTCACGGTTGACCCTCGTCCACTGCCGCCCTACGGCGTTGACGACGTCTTGTTTTCCCACCGTTTTGGTTCCGATGCTGCACCCTACCGGCGCGAGGTTTGGTCTCCAAGCCGCCTTGAAGCATGGCTCAAATGTCCGCGTCAAGCCTGGGTCAACCAGTGTCTTTCAGCCGACGATGCTGAGGGCATTGAAGCCGAGGACGTCGATGCAAGAACTCGGGGGCAGGTGGTCCATGAAGCCGAAGCAGCCCTCCTCGAAGGGCACGGCGTCCCCGTTGGCGGAGAGATGATTGAAGGGATTCAACCGCTCCATCGCGGCCCCATGGGAGTGGAAGATGCAGGCTGGGGCGTCGTTCTTGCATTTTTGCAGCGCGACGTGGCATGGCTCGGTCGAAACAACGCCGTTTCCGTTCATCGGACTCGGGATTTGGTCGATGCAACGCCGGAAGAATGGCAGGGCTTCTTGGAAGGTGAAGTGGAACTCCCTCCAAGGGGGCGACTGGCACGCATGCTTGCTGTCGACCTCGCCCTGCACCATGCGGCACCTGTTGCCGTGGAATGGTCGCCAACGACCGATGGCGAGCGTTCGGTTGAATTGCTGGCTCCGTGCGAGGGGACGGGCGATGAAGGCCTTCGTCTCTTCGGGTATGCAGACCGAGTTGATGTGTTGGACTTGACCGAAACCCAGGAAGCGACGCTGACAAAACTCGGTGTCATCGGCGACGCCTCCTTTGACACCCCGTACCCGCTTGACGGCACGCCGCGCACCGCCCAACGGCTCGTGGTGATTCGTGATTTGAAAACCGTGAACGGACCGGCGCCTAAATACGTCGGATTGCGCCACACCCGATGCTTGTTTGAAGACCTCCAGCTCGCTCTTTACGCCCGAGCATGGGAGTTGCTCCATCCCAACGACCGCGTGGTCGGTGTGGGGGCCTCTGAAATCGGGGAATCCACCGTTCATTATGTCGAATTGGACGAATCCCTTGCATCCATAGACGATTCCTTGGCCATCGGTGAGATCACTCGCTACTTCCCGCTCCACTTCCCGGCACACGATGAACTCGGTGAACCGTTGTCGTCGTTTCGACGCTGGATGGTGGAGCGGTTGAACGTCGCTCGACGGGCCGTCAACACGGCTGCTGCAGGTCATATCAACCCAACACCAGGAACGCACTGTCAGTATTGTTCCATCGCCGCTTCTTGCGGTGCTGCCGTGGGTGCGGGAGGCGGTCAAGGATGATTGAATTCAACACCAGTCAGCGTTTGGGGCTCGACCTCGACCGTCACATCGCCTTGGATGCTGGTGCCGGAACGGGGAAAACGACCGTCATGGCTGAGCGGTACGTCCAGCATCTGATGGCGGCGCAGCAGCGGGCGACCCTCGTGACCCCACCGGGTCCCCGCACGCCGCTGAGCGGGCACGGTGCGTTGCGAACGCCAAAACGAGAACGAACCGACCTTGCCCAGTGGCCCGGTCTGCTGCCCTCAGAGGTGGCAGCCATCACCTTCACACGGAAATCCGCGGCTGAATTGAAGGCCAGAATCCGGCATCGCTTGGCCTTGAGTCGCGCCACGCCGCTTGCCCATGGTGACGACGAGGGCGTGTACGACCCTCGCCTGCGAAGCGACGGCGACGTGGAGATGCTCCTCTCCTCGTTGGATGAAGCCCCCATCTCCACCATTGATGCTTTCCTCAATCAACTGGTCTTGCCGTTCATCGACCTGGTGGCGCTTTACCCCTCCAATCAACAGGTCACCGAGGAGCGTGCTCCGCTCATGTTGCGCGACACGCTGCACGCTGTGTGGCGGATTCGTTCCGTGGAAGATGCTCGTGAAGCAGGGGTGCTCAATCACCACGATACCTTCCTTGAATCAAGAACCCGGCTGGTGGCCCGCCTGGGCGGCCAGGACCAAGCCGAAGTGGTCCTGAACGGGTTGCTGGGCCGCTCGCTTTTCGTTGAGCAATCCCACCGAGCCATGATCCAGCAAGCACACGACATGGGCTTGGCGTGGAACGGGCGAGGGCCGGTCCCGGTGGACATCCTCCTGAACACCATCGCCGCTCCGGTTTCGGACCTCCTCCCGGAGTTTATCCAAGACGTCAGGGGCCAACTCCAAGGTTGGTTGGATGAGTTTGCCCCTTACCACGCCCTGTGCGTAACGCCTGCGGAAAACGAGACGGCGTTAACGCGATACAACCACCTTCGTCGTGTGCTTTCGGCCCCAACCCCCGGCGAGCCCGGCGAACAACTGTCCTGGATGTGGCAGGTTTTCCTCGGATTGGCGACGGGCTCAGGACTGGTTAAACCCCATTGCACCTTTTTCCCTCGCGGTCACCTTCCAAGCGGGGACCGTTGGCCTTCCGGTTTGTTGACCAAATCGAACGTTCGTGGAATGCCCGGTGCCGACAAAGATGCCCTTTATGCACGGGCCGCTGCTCGTTTGCCTCCGCTGCTCGAGCGCCTCAATTCAGCGGATGGGACGCTGATTCGACTGCTGGCTCGCTCGGCGTTCTTGCTCGCCCCCGGTGAGGGCTTTGACGGCATGCCTCTTGATTGCCCGCTGCGTCTGGACCCGCTTGAAGAACCGCTCCCGCTCGAACCCGGCCAACGGGATATGTACGTCACGGCTTCCCTGCAAGCGGAAGTGCTGAGCGATTTGATGGTTCTTCATACCGGCTGTCAACAGATTCTGGCACGCCGGAAGTCCCTCGATGGGATGCATGATTTTGACGACATGCAACGCTTTGCAGCCGACCTCCTGCTCGCCCGATGTCCCGATGTTTGTCGCCACCTCTATCCTCCTGAGGTCATCGATGCGCTCGACGGCTTGGGTGACGAGCCTTGGAGCGACCTTCACATTTCCCAGGCGTTGACGATGCTCAACGACCGACCCAAACTGCAGGAGGACCTTCAGCGGCGCTTCGCCATCTTAAGCGACCTGCGTCGCCAATACCGGGCCTTCATCATCGACGAATACCAAGACACCAACCCCTCCCACTACCGCTTGCTCGCCCGACTTTGGGGCCGTCGTCGCCGCGAAAGCGACGACCCCGAACGGCCCTTTGGCCCTTGGGACCCGACGGTTTGCATCGTGGGTGACATGAAACAGAGCATCTACCGATTCCGACAAGCCGAGGTGTCGGTGATGCGCCGAGCGGTGGCTGCGATTCGGTCCTTCAACGCCGTTGAATTTGAGGATTCTCGGCTCGACCACCTCCGTCAGCCAGGGTGTGGACGAGACCCCCGCCCGGTTGGTGCTGGAGGCGAAACCGGTTCGTTCACCAACGAACATACCGGTGAGGGTTCGGCCCCTTACACCCATGTCCCGTTCTCCGAAGAGGACGACCCAACGCAGCCTCCGATTTCCGGTGAGCGTTTGGTCCGCCGGACGGAGGGGCATGTTGACTTGGCTTCCAACCACCGCACACGGCACGATTTGATGGAAACCCTGAACGACATGTTTGACGAAGTCTTTCACCCCCGCCACCACGAACTTCCAGGGGACTGGCATGCCGAGGCGCAGCGTTTGCGCCCAGCTCGAACCACGGATGAACCGGGTGTTCTTGAGTGGTTGTTGCCCGTTCCGGGTCCCGCTGCAAGCGTTCCTCTCGACCTCGACGTGGCGGTTGACGCCTTCCTCGACCCTTCCTCCTCCTCGGTCCATCGAGAGCATCAATTGTTGGCCGACCGCCTCCACGCGTTGCTTCACCGTGCACCCACGCGGGTTTGGGACGCCGTCAACGCCGAGTGGCAGACGGTGGACGAGCAAGGCCCGGAGGTCCGCCCCGAGGACATCATGATCCTCGTGAATTCGCGAAAACACCTCCCCGATTTGGTCGAGCGCCTTCGGGCCCGAAACATTCCGGTCATGGCCGACCGGCAGGGCCTGTTGCTCGCCCAACCGGTGGTCCAACCGCTGATGGCCCTGCTCGCTCTGATGGCTCGGCCGAGTGCCCGTACAGCCGGGTTTGTGCTCGCTCGCTCACCCGTGATGGGGATGACGGAGCGACAGGTCCAGACGACGCTCTTATCGGTTCCCCCGGGCCAGAGTTTGTGGCCTTCGCTCTTGGCGAACGCACCAACCGAAGCGGTTCGGAATCTGATGGAGGACCTTCATCGTATGATTCAATGGGGTGCGGTTTACGATGCGTTTGACACCGTCCTCGACCGCTCGGACCTCCTTGTGGCCTACCCTAACGATGCGCAACGCCAATTCGCTGAAGCGTGGTTGGCCATGCTTCACGGCATCGGGAAAGAAACTGGGCACGATGTCTCCGCCATGCAACGACGGATCGTTGAGATCAAGGCCCTGGACAGCAAAGGCCCGCAAGCCATTGTCAAGGCGGACGCGTCTTCGGTGCAAATCATGACGATTCACGGTTCAAAGGGGCTTCAAGCGCCCGTTGTTGTGGTTTCGGGTTTGTTCAGCGCAGGCATGGCCGATGCCAGCATGGCGGTGTCGGAGAACATCCTCGTGACGCCTCAGGTGGTAGCCGGACGCATCCAACCTTGGCGGGCCAGGGAGCGACCTGCTGACGGCATGTGGTCCTTCGCAACGGAGATGAACAAAGCTCAGGACAAAGCGGAACTTCGGCGAAAATTCTACGTCGCGTTGACCCGAGTCAAGGACCGGCTGATCCTCACGGGCTCCCCGGGCAAACAGTCCACCTTTGACGAAACCACGGGAGCCCTCGGCGTTCGCATTCAACCCGATCCGAGGACGATGGGAAAAATGTTCGTGGAGGGTTTGCGAAGAGCGGCATGGCGAGCGGGTGACGCTGCCGCTCCTTGGCTGCAAGGCGGTGAGACCGAGGCGGACGAACTCCCCGTGTTTGCCCCGCTCAAAACCCTGACCCTGCTCGACCCCGCTCGTCTCCTCAACGATGCACCCTTGGGAGAAAACGGCGTCCGAGGCCTTCGCCTCTATCACCACCCGCGTTGTTTTAACCCAACCACGCCCCGTTCGGTTCAACAACGCGCACGGGATGTGGAAGCCCATTTGGCCACAGGACCTCATCGGCCGGCCGTTGAACCGACCCGATTGAAGGTTGTTGAAAGCCTCCAGGGGACCGCTCACCACTTGGATTCGACGTCCGCATGCCCACGGAGGTACTGGCTTGAGCACGTGAACGGATGGACGCCGGAACCATTCCGCCTGCCCTCCCTCAAGGCCGATGTTCACGAGGACGATGCCTGGCCCAAACCAACGGAGTTCGGGTTGATGATGCACCGAGTGATGGAGATTGGCTTGCGAAACCCGCTGAAGTTCGTCGAAGGTTCACCGGCCTTGGGTCCTTCGTGGAAACACGCTTCCGAAGACGACTTGGCTTCGGCAACAACGGTGGGCAGGGTGATGTTTGAATTCGGACACGGCCTTGAGCAAGAGGAAGGCTCAGACCCCGCACGTTGGCGTGACCGATTGATGCACTTGGGCGGGCTCATCGACCAAGGGTTGCTCGGCAGGTGGACGCAAGGCGAGTCCTTGCACGGTTGGACCGTTGAAGCCGTCCGGACGGAGTTGCCTTTCTTTCACCGAGAGCGTTTGTCGCTGGAGGACCCCGAAATGCAACATTTGGTGCCAGACATCAGCGGTGCATCGGATGTCCAAGCCGTCAACATGGACTTCAGCGGAAGGGCGGATTTGGTCCTGGCCCTCGCCAGCAGCGAAGGCGAGGGGGCCCTGCAGGTGGTGGATTTGAAAACCAAGGGGTGCCTCAAGGATTTCAACCCCGAAGACGCTTCAAACGGGCATGCGCTTCAAGCCGTGCCCCCAAGCGAAGCATCCCTCTTCCCCGAGTCGGATGCGGAGGCTGGACTCTTGGAGGAGCACGAACTTCAACTCGCGTTGTATTCCATGGCGTTGGAAGCCATGGAGGCCGCTAAGCCGGTTGAAGAGCGGCGCCGGGTTCTCCCTCCAGCGCTGCTCGTGGGCGCGAACGGGCGGGTGATTCAACTCACCCAGTCAAGTTTTGAGCGAGCGAAAGCGGTGCTGCGCGACCATTTGAAGTGGCGGACGGCGGTTCACCTGAACCCTGATTTGGAGGAACCTCCTCGTCTCAAAGCAGGTGCGAAAACGTGCGGCATGTGCCCGTTTTACCGAGGGGACCTGCGTCGTTGCGGACCCGAGGGCGAGCCTTTGGGTTTCAGGTAAGGCTGGGCTTGGATGCGGACAGGACCAACGTACCGCTCCAACCCTCTTTCGCTCCGACCTGTTGGGCTTGCACATCAACAAAGCCGGCGTCCGTCAACCCTTGCTTCCACGCCTCAATGGACAGCGTCGTCATGTGCACCTGAAGCGAAACACCCCAATCAAGGCTGGACGGGTTCTCGAGATAGTGGTCCACACCGATCACGATTTTCCCACCGGGTTTCATCCACCGCTCGTTCACGTCAACCAGAAACGCCAAAGGATCGTGAAGGTAGTACAAGCATTCCATCGTGTGGACCAAATCCACCGGTTCCGACGGTGCCCACGCTGGCAACAACGCCTCGACATAATCGCCGGTCGGGTCGACATCCCTGGCTTTTTGAATCATTGAGGCTGCTCCATCAATGCCCGAAGCGTGAACACACAACGGGTGCTCAGCGAGTTTTCGCACCACCCACCCGTTGCCGCAACCGATGTCAATGGCGGTGAAAGGGGAAGTCACGCCGTCAAACAGATGCTCGAGCATGGCCGTGACGCTCGGGGTGTGACCCCGTTCCATGCCTTCGTCCCGCCCGTTGTCGGCCCATTCGCTGAACAAATCCGTCGCCGCTCGCTTTCCCATGCTGTGTGGCCGAGCGCGGTCGTCCATGAACCTGTCCACAGCGAAAGGAACATGCATGCGGTGCGCTTGGACGATGCATGCTCAACACGGCGACCACCCTCGCAGATGTTCTCTATCCTCCGATTGAACCCTTCCAATCAGGCATGCTTCCGGTGTCGGACCTCCACACCATCGCTTGGGAACAAAGTGGAAACCCCGAGGGCATCCCGGTGCTGGTGGTGCACGGTGGACCGGGCGGTGGTGCCCAACCTTCCTACCGCCAGTACTTCGACCCCACTGTGTTTAACATCGTTCAATTCAGTCAACGGGGGTGTGGCCAATCAACGCCGTACGCAGAACTGACCGACAACACCACCCAAGCCTCGGTGCACGACATGGAACGGCTTCGCGAGCACCTTAGCATCGACCGCTGGCACGTGTTTGGAGGCTCATGGGGTTCAACCCTGTCCCTCATTTACGCCCAACACCACCCTGAAAGGGTGATCAGCCTTGTTCTTCGAGGCATTTTCATGTGCCGGAAGTCGGAATTGCATTGGTTCTATCAGGACGGTGCGAGTCACATCTTCCCGGATGCGTTTGAACCGTACCGGACTCACATACCCGAGGCCGAGCGAAGCGATTTGATTCGCGCCTATTACGCCCGACTAACGAGCGATGATGTTGAGGTTCGGCGAGCCGCGGCGAAGGAATGGACCCGGTGGGAAATGGCGACCAGCCGTCTCTTCCCAGACCCTGAGTATTTGGAAAAGGCCGAAGATTTGGATTTCGCCGTGGCGTTTGCACGAATTGAATGCCATTACTTCATCAATGCCATCTTTGTCGAGGAAGCCCACATTCTCAACCACGTTGACCGCCTTCGGGAGATTCCTACGGTCATTGTTCAAGGCCGATACGACGTTGTTTGCCCGACCCGCAGCGCTTGGGAACTCCACCAAGCCATGCCTCATAGTAACCTCGTCATCGTGCCCGACGCCGGTCACTCGATGGGCGAGGTGAGCATTGCCCGAGAATTGGTCGCCGCCACCGATGCGCTTCGTTAAGCGAGACCCCCATCATGTCGGTCATCTCGGTGCTCTTCGGAGCGTCGGCTTGATAGGGAGGAGGGGACTGGGGTTGGATGGAGGCTTGACCTCCGGGTGAACCCATGTCGGAAGGAACCATCACGCCTGATGTGCGAATCAAGGAACTCGAAGAGGCGCTGGCCACCGAGACCGACCGCCTGCAGAAGCTGTTCGCCGCCTACGAGACCCAGGAGAAAGAACTCGTTGACGCCAAGGCTGAAATTGAGGTCCTGGAAAAGGAAATCATCGACCGCGAGATCGAAAAAGAATCGCTTGAATCCATCATCGCCGAAAAGGACGTTCGGGCCCGGGAACTTGAGATGCGGGCCACGAAATCGTCCAAGCGGGTTGAACACCTTGAACCCGAACTTGAGAAGATGGAAGAGAAATATTCTCGCGAAAAAGATCGCTTGGGCAAGGTCTTCGGCATTGCTGAGGAACTGGACAACGACTTGCGTCTCGCCGTGACCGAAATGAAAGCACGGGACGATTGGTACGTGGCCCACATGCAGATATTTGAAGACCTGAACAAGGCCATCAAGGAACGTTACGAGATGATCGAACGGGCGGTGGAGTCTGAACGGAAGTCCCAGCACATGTCTCGCGTGTTCACCGAACGCATGGAAGAAATGGTTCAGGCACGTTCGGAAGAACAGGCCGCAGAGGAGGCACAAGCCGCAGAGGCAGAAGCAGCAACGGCCGCCGTGGAAGTTGTCGAAGAGGCTTCCGAAGCCGAAGAGCCTGAGGCGTCTGCGGAAGCCGAAGCACCCGCAGAAGCATCGGAAGAAACGACCGAAGAGGAAGCACCGCCCGAAAGTTGGGGCGACGGTGCTGACCCTTGGGCTTCTGAGTAGGTGGAGGCATGGCCGGTTTGGCCCCCGGTGGCCACGGCCCCGTCCTGACCATGACCATGATGGGCGTGAGTGCCCTCGTTATCGGGGCCTTCATCGACCCGATTGCAGGCTTGGTCCCGCTGTTCGGGATGCTCTGTTTGATGGCTGCCGTGTTTTTGGGATATTTTTGGCGAGATCCCGACCGACCTGTCCCTCGCACCCCTGGCGTCTTGGTCTCTCCCGCAGACGGGCATGCGATGTTTTTGAGGCGAGAACGGGCCGTCGGGCAGCGGCCGACCAAGGCTCACGTTGAATCAGGCCGGGTGGAACTTGACCCGGTCACGGGCGATTGGTTCCCCGAACCTCTGGACAAACCCCTTTCGTTTCAAACCGAACAACGATTCGAGCCGGTCCCTGAAGGCGAAGAAGCGGAGGACGATGTTTGGCGATTGGCGATTTTCATGTCACCGTTGGACGTCCACGTCAATCGAGCGCCAGCAGCGGGTTCGGTTGAACGGATGGAACACCGGACCGGGAAAGGGCGCCGCCGCGGCCCGTTTCGTCCGGCGTACACCAAAGAGAGCCAATTCAACGAGCGAGTGCGTTCCGTGCACCTTCTTGAGAACGGTTTACGAATTGAAATCGCCCAAATATCGGGGGCTCTGGCACGAACCGTCGTGCCGTTTCTTCTCGACGGGCGACCGGTTCGAAGAGGTCAACGCATCGGCATGATTCGTTTGGGTTCAAGAGTTGACCTTCGCGTCCCAGCGAAGCACTACCATTCATCAATCATCACCGCAGAGGACGGTCATCCCGACCATCCCAAAGGCATGCATGTGCTGGCGGGTGCGTCGGTGGTGTTCGTCCCGTTGGAGGAAGAAGAATGAGCCGAATCAAGCGCACCGTCCCTGCCGTTCTGGTGTTTCTCATCGCAAGCATGCCCTTCGTGTATTTTCAATTGGGGAACTTGGTCTACACCCAAGCTGCGGCGAGCAGCCCCGATTGTTCGGGACACGCTGCTCGGAACTCGCCGGGTGAATTTAGCGTCGAACTCTGGCACGAAGACGTCTCGACGGTCACGCATCAGAAGAACGAAACCCTCGCTTCGTCCCTTGAACCGTTGTGGTTCGATGCTTGGACGAACGTTTCCATCGATGTTGATGACGAGCCCATCACCTTGGCGGCTTGGGTCATGGAGCACAACGCCAGCCATCCTTGGGTCATCTTGGTTCACGGTATCCGTTCGTGCAAAGCGAATCACGAGGTGTTGATCCCTGCGGCTTGGTTGCACCAAGCCGGATTCAACGTGATTCTTTTTGATGTCAGGGACCACGGGAACAGCACCTTCGAGGACGGCCTGGTTTCCGCCGGTCAACGAGAATACCGTGACCTTCTCACCGTGTGGCAGTGGTTGCAGGATGAAAAGGGAACAACCGCCGAGAAGATTGGTGTGTACGGCGTCTCGATGGGGACTGGAGCGGCGACCATTGCGTTTGGGCAAGAGAACGACTTGCGAGCCATCTTCCTCGAATCGCCGTTTTCTTCCATGGGCACCATCATCACCGAGGAATTGGCTTTCGCTGGTTTTCCACCTTTCCTCAAAGATGCCGCCATTTTTGCAGGCAAGGTTTCCTCAGGAGATGATCTGGTTAACCACGAACCGGTTGACGCGTTGAAAGCGGTGGGTAACCGCTCCGTGTTCGTGACCCAATCCCTCGAGGACGTCCGCATCAACATCCATCACGGGGAATCCATGTGTGAAACCGCTCAAGCCAGCGTTGATGTGGACGGGACGGTCGAGTGTTGGTTTGCTTCTTCAGCGGTGGCCCACAACGACGGGGGGGAATCCGGCGTGCTCTCGCACGTGACGCTCATGTTGACGCAGCCCGATGCTTATCGAGACCGTTTGGTTGGTTTTTTTGAGACGAGCCTCGGGGCGTCCAATGCGGTGGTTTGAAACCAAGAACGCCGACGCCATACCGGGTGAGACCATGGCCAAACCAAGCCCCCTGCCTCTGCTGGGTTCCGGTGACAAGGGGTTGCGGATTCACGATTTGGTGAAGGCGCCAGCCAACACCCCGTGGGCCAAAGCCAAACAACAATCTTGGGATGCCTCAGAACCAGCGACGGTGTACACCACGCCCGAGGTGCTGGCGGACGGGACCCCTTGCTCGGCCGTCACCGTGATTCTTCGAACCAAAGGATGCCACTGGTGGTGGTCCTCTGGTTGCACGTTTTGTGGCTACTTTAACGACACCCGTGACGACGTGACCAACGAAGACCTTCACGCTCAGTGGGCCGCAGCCAAAGAAAAATTCGACGGTTTCAAGGAGCAGGCCATGGTGAAAGTTTACACCTCAGGAAGCCTCCTTGAGGACCGTGAAATTCCGGTGGCGTTCCAGGAAACCGTGTTGAAGGATTGTCATGAATTGGGCAAAGAACTCATCGTTGAGAGCCGTTGCGAACAACTCACGGAAACCAAACTCGCCTGGGCGACCAGCATCAACCCCCAGTTCACCGTGGCCATTGGCTTGGAGGCTTACGACGATGAAGTGCTGCGCTTTCACGTGAACAAGGGCTTTTCCACCGCAGCATGGGATCGGGCCGTTGCGAACCTTGAGCGCTTCAACCTTCGAATCAAAACCTACCTGATGTTCAAACCGCCGTTCATGAGCGAAGCCGACGCGCTTGACCATTGCGTCGCTTGGATCAAAGCCGTCGCGGCACGTTCGGACGAGATTTCGGTCAACCCCATGAACATCCAGCGGGGCACCGTCATTGACCGCCTTCACCGGCACAACGAATACCGACCGCCGTGGCTTTGGTCCTTGGTTGAAATGATTCAACGAGCCCATGGATTCATCCACCCAAACGGGGGCATCAACGGCGACGAAGACCAAGTGTCCCGTCTCATCGTTCACCCCACGGCGGGAGGAAAAATACGCGGGTCCCACAATTGCGGTTCCTGCGATGCCGAGGTCGTTGCAGCCATCGAACGCTATGCCGTGTCAGGCAGCCTGCTCGAGTTTGAAGGGTTGGATTGCTCCTGTCGCACCGTTTGGAACACCGAGGTGATGTTGGAGCGACGTCTGCCGGTGCCCCTCGGCATCTCAAAACCCCGCCGTGGACGACCGATCGATGCGCTCCGTTCGCCCTAAGGCCGCTTTGCAGCCCGTCCTTTTCGTCGTTGAGCGTGGTGAATGTTTATCACCGCCCGTCCAGTCGCAGGTTTGTCCCCTATGGGGTCAATTTGAGGTGCCCTGCATGACGAACACGCAAACCCTCCCCGACACCACCGTCGGAACGGGTGAACCCACGGCCAGCCGGATTGTCTTGACGCTTTTCTTCGTTGGGCTTCTTGGACTTTATTCGCTCTTTTCAAACGTTTTCGGATGGGACAACTTGCCTCTTTTGGGCGAAATCGTGCCCCTGGTTCAAAACTTGGGTGGGAGTGGAATCTGGTACTACCTCATCGGGTTCCTTGTCGGCGTCGGGGCCATCGTTGCAACTTTGGTGGGCGAGGTGCTCGCCGAGTGATGGAGGTGTGATGCATGGAAACGGTTTTCCTCGCTGGCGGTTTCATGGTAGGCGCCTTGTTTTTGCTTTCCCAATCGCTTGCAAAGGGCGTCGGTACCGTGGGAGGTGCCCTCCAACACATCGGCTTGTTCGTGCTGCGAAAGAACCCACCGGGTTTGGTCGATATCTTTGACGACAAGGACGGTAGCGGGTCGCGGACGTGGATGAACTTCGGCATGCTCTGGCTGGTCTTTTCAAGCGTTCTCGGCTTCCTTTGGGGCTGGCATTCCTACGACCCGCATGCCTTGGATTCACTCGCCAGCGTTGGTTGGTCGTATGATGACGGCTCAGCGCTCGAGGACGCTACGGTCAATTTCCTGAGCATTGCCTTGCTTTACGGCTTGGTGGGCAGCGCCATGGTCGGTGCAGCACGGAACGGCAACGGCCGTTTGGCAAGCGAAGCCAACGCCTCAATGGTGGCTGTGTTGCTCTCTGCAGTCCTTTTGGCGAGCTACATCCTTCCGGTCATCTTTGGTTTCCTGGACCTTGACACCTCAGAAAATCCCTACCGCACGCTCCTTCTCAGCCTCGAAACGTTGGTGGTGGGCATGTTGTTGCTCCCGGTGTTCATCAACGTGCTCATCACGGTTGCTCAGCGCGGTGACCAAGAGCTTCAGACGAGCGCATGGTTCCTCATCATGGGGCTCGCCTCGTACATCCTCTCGATGTTTTTCGTTTTCTTCGGCGAACTCGCCGATGCGACGCAGGTGGTTTGGTTTGGTGAGCGGGTTGCTTTGGGTTGGGCTCCACTGGCGTTCATGTTTGCCGTGGGGTATCACGTGGTCCCCATGGCTTCCAAGCAACCCATCTGGTCGGGCTCGATGCGGACGGCCAGCATGTTCCTGCTCTTCGTCACCGTTCCACCGTTCTTCATGACCGCGGCCTCGGCGACCAACTTCGTCACTAACCTCGGCGCCATTCTGCTCACCCTTGGGATGCTGCCGATTTTTGCCGCCTCGATCAACATCATCATGACCGCATCCAGCGGGTTGAGCGCAGCGGTGAAACAACCAGGCGCCATCGCCGGTGTTTTGGCCTTCATCGCTTTGCCCTTCTTCGCTGTTGGAGGGTACTTCACCGCCATGGACACGTTCGTCGGTACGGGCGAACTTGGGGCAATGGCGGATGTTGTGAATCTCGGCATGTTCTTCACGGTCGGTGGCCTTCTCGTCATGGCTGGTGTGTTCACCAACTACCCTCTGGCGATTGGCAAACCCCTCGCAACGCCCTCCAGCGCCCATCTCGCTTCGTGGTTGGTGCTCATTGGCGGCGTCGCCTCAACACTGACCTACCTCACCGGCGAATTCACGGCTCGGGCCGTGGCGGCCTCTGAAATTGAAGACGTGGTGGCCAACAGCGGTGGGTTCTACTTGACGGGCGCGGCTCTGTTTTACCTCCTCGGCATCGGGACCATCTTTGCAACGCTGGTCACCATCCGAACGGGCATTTCTTCCACAGGCCGTTCCATTGAAGCCACGGCGACCTCGGATGTGTCAACGTACACGTTGGTCGCCGGTTCCTCCACCACCATTCGAACCCTCATCGGGCGAGGGGTGGGCGTGGACACCGAATTGCTCGTAAGCGAAGGGGAAGAACCGAAAGGAGGCTCCACCGTCATTGGTGTTGCGGCCGCTCTCCACAACGACGAAATCACCGAGTTCCCAGAAACGACGGCTCAAGCCCTGGTGGATTTCGTTCAGTACCTCGTGAACACCAATCAATCGGTTTTCGACCTGTTCCGAAGCATGGACCTCGACGCATCCGGCAAGATCGACAGCCGCGAGTTCCTCGCCGCTCTTGAGGCCTCCAACATCACGGCCCTCAGCAGCATTGAAGCAGCTGAATTGGTCGAGAGCATGGACCTTGACGGCGACGGAGAATTGAACCTTCCAGAGTTGGACATCGCCATCGCTCAAATCAAGCGCGACCACGCCATCACCTCCTCGTCAGAAGAGGAGTGAACCACGCTCGGTGATGCACGTGCGCATCGGGCTGGTCGGGAAACCCAACGTTGGAAAATCCACGTTTTTCAGTGCAGCCACGCTTGCAAACGTGGACATTGCGAACTACCCGTTCTGCACCATTGAACCCAACGTCGGGGTCGCCTTTGTTGAGGCTCGCTTCCCTTGTGCGTGTCAAAGCCTGCGGGAACGGCTGGAGTCCGATGGACGAATGGCGCCTGTTGATGCCGATGACCCGCGTCAAGGAAGCCTCTGTGAGCCTCGGACTGGAACCTGCATCGGGCATCGTCGTCGTGTGCCGGTCGCTTTGGTCGATGTGGCCGGTCTTGTGCCTGGCGCCAGCGAGGGCCGAGGTCGCGGCAACGCTTTTCTTGCCGACCTCGCCAATTGCGATGTGCTGATTCATGTCGTTGACGCGGCGGGCACCACCGACGAAGAAGGGCAATTTCTCGGAGGCGCGGCCTCGCTCGAAGAGGCCGCGAAGCGGGTTGAGGACGAGATGACTTTTCTTGAGACCGAACTCGATGCATGGATTGGAGGTCTGCTCGATGAGGGCTGGAACCGAGGGGTACGGCGTGTTCAAGCCGAAGGCGAGAAAGGGCTGGTTTCATTCATCCATGAACGGTTGAGCGGGCTCGGCGCAACCCAATCCTTGGTCTCGCAAGCCGTGCTGCATTTTCGTGAACGGTTCCCGGTGGAACGTCAACCCTGGGACTGGGATGCCAGCGTCCTTGAACGCCTCGGGCAAAGCCTTCGCCTTCACCTCTTTCCCATCGTGTATGCGGCGAACAAAGCCGACATCGCACCGACCGGGGTCTTCCAGCGGTTTGGAGGACGGACGGTCGTGCCCTGCATGGCGGACATGGAACTCGCCCTTCGCAGGGCGCATGAATCTGGCCTGATTCACTATCGGCCGGGGGCCTCCACCTTTGAGGTGGCGAACCCCGAAGCGCTGAGTGAAGCCCAACAGAAAGCACTGGGCCACATGCGATCAAAATTGGAGGCGATGCAAGGAACCGGCATGGCTCGTTTGCTCGACACCGTGCTTTTTGACCAGATGAACCGCATCGTGGTGTACCCCGTCCAAGACGAAAATCACTGGGTTGATGGTGAGGGGAAGGTGCTGCCAGATGCCTTTGTGGTTCCTCAAGGCATGCAAGCCAAGGCGCTTGCGTTTCATGTTCACACCGATTTGGGGACCGGATTCATTCGAGGCGTGGACGGACGGACGCGTCGCGTGGTGGGTGCGGATCACGAGCTTGCCGACGGCGATGTGCTCAAAATTCACGCCAAGGTTTGAGGGTCTCAGTGGCCTTTGGGGCGTTCGTAAGCGGGCGAGAGACGAGCCATGTCGCCGGAATACCGTCCACCTCGGTAAAGAAACAGCACGGGTGCCGCAAGCGTGAGGAGCAGGAGCAAGCCGAGGAAGAACAGGCCCCAAGGCTCTACGTCGGAGAGTGTGGCTCCCCACAAAATCCACAAAAACGGCAGATACAGGAACATGCTGTAGCGACGAGCGACGGTGGAGAACCGTGCTCCTGCGGTGCCTTTGTCAAAAAGGACAGGGACTTCTTCTTTGGTCACCAGTCCTTTGTCCACGCCGCACCCGACGCAAACTTGGGTCATCGGGCCGTTGCCGTGAATGAAAAACTCCCGTGGATACGTGCTTCCGCAGTGACGACAGGTCGGCATGGGGGTTCCTCATGCTGCCCAACGGCAAGGGATTCTTCAACCATCCGATTGAATTCCCAGAAAGGCATCCAAGAGCATCAGGCCTTTTGGTGAGCCGACCGATTCAGGGTGGATTTGCAAACCGTGAATCGGCAAGGTCGGGTGGCGAACACCCATGACCAGACCGGTTCCGTTTTCGATGGCGTTGACCAACAGGGTCGCCTGCATCGGCTTTTCCACCACCAGCGAGTTGTATCGCGTCAACGTCAGCGCCTCAGCGTGATCGCCTGGGAAGAGGCCGGTCCCGTCGTGTTCCACGGGTACAGGGACGCCATGCACCGGGCCGTTGGGCGCTGCGATGACCTTCCAACCGTCGGCTTGGGCCAAGGCTTGGTGACCGAGGCAAACGCCCAACACGGGAACGTTGAGTTGGCCGGCCAGAGCGTGGTGAGCCAAGGCAAGGCTGAGTGCCCCGTCCTCAGGCTTCCCGGGACCCGGGCCGAGGACGATGTGCGAGGGCTGCAACCGGTCGAGCAGATCGTTGAGCGCTACCGGGTCGTGGTACATCTCCACGCTTGGTGAACGCCCCTCCATCACCGTGACGGTTGCGCCAAGTTGGGCCAAAGCATCGGCGATGTTCAGTGAAAACGAATCGAGGTTGTCAATAAAAAGCACACCGGTGGCCCGCTCCTTGCGTAAAGCCACTTCAAGTGATTGAATGGTGCCTTTCACAGGGATTTCGTTTTGAGAGGCGGGGGCATCAACCGGGTGGATGCTCAAGTTTGCTTGCGGTAAGGTGGCGTGTTCGTTGCGCATCCACCCTGCAGCAACCCGTAACGCAGCGCCTTTCCAGGCCGCCTCTTCAACTTCTTTCACCGGATTGGAGGCGATGGTGATGCCTCCACCTGCGCCCACCGATGCGTGCCAGCGTCCTCCAGTGCGGTGGGCCTCCAGCGTTCGAATCAAGATGTTCCAAGCGCTCTGGCCTGAATGGACATCGATGTACCCAACCGATCCGGTCCAAAACGACCTGGGCATCTGTTCAAGTTCATCGATGACCGCGCACACCATCGTGCGGGGACAGCCCGTGATGGAACCTCCGGGAAAGACGGCTTCCAACGCATCACCCGAGGAAACTTCGTCGGCCAAGCGAGAGGTGATGTGGCTGACCAAATGCTGGACGTTGGCGTAGGCTTCAACGTCAAACCGACGCACTGAGACGCTGCCTGGACGAGAGATCTTTGTCAGGTCGTTGCGCATCAAATCCACGAGCATGCGGTGTTCAGCCCGCTCTTTTTGGTCGTTGAGCATCTCCAATCGAAAGGCTTCTCGCTCCGTCTCGTTCGCTCCTTGGGGGCAGGTTCCCTTGATGGGTGAGGTGGACAAACGTTCTCCGTCGCATGTTAACAAGGATTCAGGCGAAGAACTTGCGAGGGCGAAGCCCAGGTCCTCGGCTTCGATGTAAGCGGCGTAGGGGGCAGGATTGGTGAGGAGAAGTCGTTGAAAGACGGCGTATGGGTCGTCGATTTCCCCCTGCCAGTGTTTCCCGACGTTCACCTGGTAAACTTGGCCGTTGACGATGCCTTCACGAACCGCTTCGATGTTGTCTTGATGTGTTTCATCGGTGTGGGTGACCGCCTCTCGGTGGTGCGGCGGGTCCTGGACAACGGGTTTCTCAAGGGTGCTTTGAAGCGCCTGCTGGGCTTGCTCTGTCCACGTTTTGTCGTTGCCAAAAACGGTCCGCTCTCCCGTCCCGTTTTCCACGGCAACGCCGCCGGTGACGCACCACAACACGGCGAGGAGGGTGCCTTCTTCGGGCGCATGTTGCAGGTGCAAAGGCTGGGTCCATTGAACAAGGTCGTACGCCAAGCCCCCGCACCAAAACGGTTGGTTGGGAAAGCCGGCCGTGTGTGGTTGCGAAAAGAGACCAGTCGGTGTTTCAGCCCGCAACTTGGTCATCAAATCACCGAGGTTTGTCGCACGAAGGGTGACGCTGTGGTACCACGAACCGTGCTTCCACTCTTCCACCTCGGCTTGCAACAGCGGTTTTTCCCCGACCAAACGAAGCTCACCGGCGAGCGGGGAGTGCGGTGGTGCCGAAGGCATGCTGGCTCGGGACGGTTGACGTACCGTGACGCGTTTCGTGGCGGGAGCGCACAACAGCGACCATTTCGAAAGATGAGAGGCTGGACCGGCTGAGACGAGCATGGTCCGGTCGGCTGAACCGTAGCGAAGGGCCCCGGCCCCCAACAGGCCCTCTTGGGCCAGGCGGTGAGCGATGGCGATGATGTCATGCGCCACGTTGCTGCCCCGGAGCGGACCACGTTGCCTCGTCGGTAAAATGTTCCCGCAACACGGTCTGGCAGACCATGGAGAGCGTCGTGGAAGTGCCGACCGCCTCGCCGTCAATCGAGTCCACCCTGCAGGCGCCCATGCCCGTTCCGACCAGGACCAACTCGGCGCAGCGAGCAACGGTTCGTTCGTTCAGGCGGCTTCGTACAACAGGGAAGCCCAAGTTTGGCAAGGCCGCTTCAACAACGCTCGCTGCAACACCTTCCACACCACCGTCGCTGTCCGGGGCCATCCACACCGTTCCGTCTTCATCGAGCAGCAGCGGCGTTGCCCGGTCGGCATCAACAATGGCGTGTTCGTGAATCAGGAGGGCCACATCGCATCCTGCGTTTTCCGCCGTCGTTCTTGCTTCGAGGTAAGCATCCCATTGCCCGTGCTTGCACCCGTTGGTGCGATCGTTCCACCGAGGTGCAGGGTAGCTGATGGCATCAACGGCCTCGTCGTGAAGGCCGAGGGGTCGCTTCGTGAAGGTCCATGACAGCGTTTCCGGTCGGTAGGCGATGCGGACCAATCCTTCGCTTTCTGCATCATCCTTGAAATCAAGGTGAGGCAACTCCGGGAGGGCGATGCGCAGGCGTTTTGCGTGCGCTTTGAGCCGGTCCAAGTGGGCGGGCCAGTCGGCAAGCCTTCCGTTAGCGTCCGCACGAACGGTGGTAAAAACCTCCGAGCGGGGACCCTGGACGCCCATCGCTTCCCCTCACAGGAGGTCGTCGAGGAAGGACGTGTCAATCTCCGGCATCTTCGGGGGTGACGGGGCGTCGTCAAGCAAGCCATCGAGCAGCGAAGGGTCGACCTGAGGTCGCAAAACAGGTTGCTGTTGTTGGTAGACTTCACGTCCGGTCGAAGCGGTACGAATTTGTTCGGCTGCGGAATAAATGTCGTTGGCTTGTTGTGCGCTCACCCCTTGCGGTGGAGCCGGGGCCGTTGGAGATGCGGGTGTCGATGGGACGTTGCCCCAATCCTTGTCTTGGATGCCCCACGTGGCCTCCTGCAATTCCCAGCCTTTGTTCTTCCTGGCTGAAGCACCTCGAGAGCGTACCACGAACACGAGGAGCATGAGGACGATGAGAAGCATCCCCGCTGCGATGAGGTTTGGTCCTGTCAGCAAGGAATCAAGTGAGAGTTGTCCGGTTTCATTCGAACGTTCGCTGCCGTCTGTTGGTTGAAGCGGGTCAACTTTCACCGATACAACGGTCGATTTCGCCACCGTTTCGTCGTAGGGGACCACACCGATGAACCAGGCTGATGCGGTGGAAAGCTCGGGATGGTTGTCGTTGGTGATGAGGAATGAATTTGCCGAAACGGTTTGGCCGACCATCGTTGCGTCTTCGGTCGTGGTGAACATTTCGTCGCTGATGTAGACGTGGTAGCCTCTCACGTTGGCGTCAATGGAGTGGCGCCACTCAACGAAAATGCTGGCCCCTTCAAACCATTCAGCCGCTACATCTTCGATATCGGGCAGATAAATTCCTGCATCGGTGATGCCTTCATCGCTGGAGGCTGCGGAAACCATGGTCAGTTGGGTTGTGTGGACGTTGCCCGACGTATCAACGGCCACGACAGCAACCCAGATTTCCTGTCCGGGGACCACGGGAGCGTCACCGGCGACCAGGTCGATCACCAAAGGAAGCGCTGGATCGCGACCCAGCGTGGCGACGGGAGCGAGTTGAGCCGTTACCGCTCCCTCGAAGTTGTAGGTCGCAGCGTACACTTCATACCGCGAAACATCGCTCGCTGTGGAAGGCTCAAAATCCAGGAGCAAGGCTGACCCATCATCGTTCGGGCGGTCACGCAAATCGAGTTGGGTGACCCTATCGGGTGCGGTCACATCGTTTTGATTGTCAACCGGTGTGACCGTGACCTGGGTGAGGTTGGTCAAGTGGACGTTTCCTTTGAGGTCGTGCACGGTAACGGCGACATGGAGTTCCACATCGGGCTGAATGAGGCCGGGAGATCCTTGGGCCAAGGAAGCGTCTTCGGGGACATAAAGCGCCGTGGAAAGCGTCAGTTCGATCGGGTTGGTTCGCTCGTCGATCCATTGTTTGTTGAAGGAGAAGCATCCGCATGCATCGGGGTCGGTGCCGAAGGCAGCGTACGCTTCGGAGAGTTCCGTGACGGGGAGGTTGGAGACCCAGACGGTGTACGATGCAAAATCATCCACCGTGGAAGGCTCCCAAACCACATCGATAGCGGTGCCGTCATCGTCAGCGTGATCAAACGCCATGAGCGAAGTGACCCTCGGGGGCGTGCTGCCTTGGCCGACGATGTTTTGGAACGGTGTAGCAGCAACAAGGACGACCTCGTCGGTGTTGCCGTTAAGCCAAACATCGTACGCCACGACTCCAAAGGTGTAGACTTGACCGTCGATGAGCGGAACACCGTCCAAGGAACTGATCACCGCCTCGGTCGAATCGCAAGGGTTGACGATGGCGGCCTGTGAAAAGCCCACAGCGTTCGTGGTTTGGTTGTCTTCAGGGACATGGTCACCTTGTTTGATGAGGACGGCATAAAAGGCGCAATCCTCGGCAAGGCTCTGATTCCATGTCACCTGGATGCGTCCACCTTCGTCGTCCGGCACGTCGCTGGCTTCGGTTCCTTCCACCGGTTCGGGTGCCTCGTTGTCGTTGAGTTCACCGGTGGGGACGATTGGTCCGACGACCGTGATGTTCGCGAGGTTTTCTTGGCCGGCTTCGTCGACGCAGGAGAAGCCGATCCAAACGGGAACGCCGGGGGTTAGGGAGAGGACGGACTGGTTCCCTTCGTTGGGAGCAACGGAGGTGAACGGGCTTCGCCCAAACGCGTCCGTCATCGGCGTCGTGGCGACGTAAACGTTGGTTCTTGCGAGGTCAAGGGCCGTGCATCGGGCCCATTCGAGTTCGACATCACCGTCTTCACCCGAACTCCCCATGGCTTGAGCTGAAGCCCATGCTGGCGCTCCGGGAACTTCGTCACTGGGGCTTGCAGGGCCGAGCGGCTGGGCCACCTCGCCCCACCGTCCATCGTTGTATTCCACCACGACGGTGGCGTGGTACGCCGTCCCGTCTTTGAGCGGTTGGCCGTTGGCCGTCTCAACTTCGGTGGACAAGCGGCTGTGCAAAGAGACGGCTTTGTCGGGGCTTTGGCCCAACAGCATCAGTTCGGTGGGGTCCGAGGTCCACGGGCCTTCGTTGACAAAGATCAGATATCGGGCGAAGTCTTCGTCGTGAACCAAAGACCAAGATGCCGTGAGAACGCCTCCACCGTCGTCGGGTCGGTCCACCAAACCCTCCATCGTGACCGGGGTGTCGGAGCGAACGTAGTCGTAGGTGATGCGCACCTCCATTGAACCGTTTGCAGGCGAGATGAGCCGGAGCGAAACATGGCGTGTGTTGTTGTAGAGTTGTCCGTTGTCAACGGCGTCTTGCAGATTCAAGCCCAAAGCCGGGTCTTCGCTGATGTCCAAGGTTGCGTCGTAATTGAGCGAGACGGCCTTGGCCCAAACCGCAGCGCCGCTCACGGGGGAAGTCATGACCACCGGGACGTTCTGGAAGAGCAGGTTGTGGGTGCCTGGCGTCCCCACGGTGTTGTCGAGTTGGAAGGGGTCGTTTGGTGAGACGAGCTGTACGGGCATGCCTGGATGCGTCATGTTGCTTACATCAACACCACCGCCGTTGTTCATCGCTCGAACGGTCAAGGGCAGAGCCCGGCGCATGCTGGACTCATCGACGGGCGTGTACTGACGGTTGTTCGCCCAGCCTTTCAAGCCGTCTTCGGTGAGGAGCCAAACGGTGTTTGCACCCAACGTTCCTCCCGTCACGCTTCCAGGCCGGAAGACGTTCAGGGAGGCGTGGGCGTCTGTTCGAGCTTGGACCAAAATTCCGTCGTTTTCACCACCCAACACCAGAACCTGGTCCCCGTTGCTGAACATGTGTTGAACGGGGTATTGCACTTGAGTGAAGCGAACCCCGTCTTCAAATTCGCCGCTTGAGGCGTTCCAATGCGTCAGCGGCCAACCGTCCGTCGCAACATGAACGCCCCACCAATCGCTGGCGAGGGAAGTCACGGTGTTGGAGGGTATCTGGTCGAAGCGGTGCGTGGAGGTGACTTGTTGGGCGGCGGCATCAACAACGCTCACCCCGGGGCGTTCTGCCCCTCGACCGTCGTGACCTACGAGAACGGAAATCGACCCCGAGGCGTCGGTGTGCGTGACCAGCCCCCAAGCTGAATTGCCCATGAGGCCGTCAGCGGTGGTCATGGTCGTGCCGGCGTTTGTGGTTGCGTCCCAGACAAACACGCCAGAGGGCGTGGCTGCGTACACATCATTGCCAACCGCAACCACGTCTTCGACGATGTCGTTGGGCAATCCGTTGCTTGCCGTGATGGAGTCCATCCAGTCGTTGGTGGTGTAATTCCATCGTCCGATGCCGCCGCTGGTGGCGATGTAGAGGACATCTGTTGTCGTCGCAAAGCCGTTCACGATGTTGGATGGGAGGCCTGCGATGAGGCGACCGTTTCCGAATTGAGCGGTGGAAGGGTCAAAAACTTGAACGCCGGGAGGGCTTCCGCCGTCACCTGCCAGTCCCATGACGAACTGGCCGTTGTACGGATGCATGGTGTCAAACTTGCCGTGAAGCGAACCACCGATGGAAGAGATGGATTGGGTTCGGGTGTTCAGTTTGAACAGACCGCCTGGGTTGGAGGCGATGTACACGTCGCCGCCGTTCAAGGCGAGGTCGGTGGCGACGGTGTTGCCTGGGAGGGTCCATCCGTACGTCCATTCAACGCTGCCGTTGGGCAGGAAGATGCCTTGAAGCAGTCCGGTTCCACTGCCACCAAAGTTGCCGGCGCCGCCGTTTTGTCCGCCGCCGGTTGCTGCCCAGATGTGGGTGCTGTTGGCGGTCATGGCCGAGACTTGGCCGCTGACCAAACCCGGGAGGTCGACAATTTTCTGCATGCCGTTCGATGACAGGCTTGAGACATGGCTGTAGCCCGAGGCACCGCCGGCTTGACCGAGAAGCCACTGCGAGGCGCCGGTCTTCCATTGGAAGGAGGTCACGGAAGAACCACCGCCGTAAACTTGAGCCTGCAAGGCCGTCGCTCCGTTCGCAACCAAGGTGGAGTACCCTCCACCGATGACGTTGGTCCCGAACAACCCGATGCCGTGGCCGACGAGGAGCTGGGTGCCTGAATGGGCCAAACCGTCGTACCACACGCGGTCGCTGGGCAGGTTGTGGCTTGAGGTGGTCAAGCTGGAAAGGAAGGCCCCCGAGACATAACTGTACCTCGAGATGGGTTGGTTGTCGTTGTAGTAGCCGATGTAGAGCGTGTCCTGAGCGTCGCAGGTCACCGATGCGGGTGAAAATCCATCGAGCATGCTTCGATCAAAATCGGACTGGACCGATGCGTTTTGCAGGTCAATGCGTGCAATGCCCCCGTTTCCGTTGTACATGGCGATGTTGAGCAACCCTCCGCACATCTCCATCGAGATCGGATACCCATCGGGGATGTTCGTGTTTGAATCGGCGGCGTAGGCCGTCCAGGCTCCTGCCCCGTTGCGGTGAGAAATCACACCCTCAATGAAGCCGCCAAAGTTGTTGAATCGGACTCCGCCGACCACGAGGTTGGTGCCGTCGGTCCAAAGTTCGTAGAATTGGCTCCCAGCATTGCTCGGCAGTCCGTTCCCCGCCTCCCAAGGAGAGTTCCATTGGTTGGTGGATTCGTTGTACCGAAGCACCCCGTCTTCGGTGGCGAACAAGGTCTCGCCGTTGTATTCAACAACACCGCGAATCGGCAAATCAAACGTGGTCCACGAGTTGACCAACGACCGGTTGGCGTCGTAGAGGTCGAGTTTCAGTTCCCCCCAGGCCACCCACAGGTTGCCGTTGGAGGACTCGTAAGCGGTGACCCGGTCAATCGCCCCGGTGGGAAGCACATTCGCAGCAAAGGTGGAGGTTGTGGTGTCCCAACGGGCGATGCCTCCAGACCCGTCAGCGTTCCACCATTGGCCCGACACCACGCTCACAACAACCTCGTCTCCAACGAGTTCCATGGAGGCGATGTCGCCGCCGTTTTCTCCCACTTGTGCCCCGATGTCGAGGTTGGTGAGGGCGGTGAGGTTGGCCACGTCAAGACGACTGACTTCGTCGCTGGCCGTGCTTGCGTGGTAGTACAGGATGTTGTTGTGAATCACCATCTCGTGTGGCGGTCCTGCGGCGGTGTACAGGTTGCTGTTGCGCTCGATGTCGTAGGCTTCAGAGCCGGTGGTGACGTTGATCAGTTGGAATCCGTCGTCTCCCCCCACCCACAACAGGTTGGGGCGGATGTCGGCGACCAAACCGGTCACGTCGTCGTTGCCCCCGTCGAGGACGCCGTTGTCTTCGGTGAACGGGGTGAGCCACTGGTTGGACGTGATGTTGTAGCGCAAGACGCCCAAGCCTTCGGTCCCGATGTAGGCGATGTCGCCCATGATTTCGACCACGGCGTTGCCGGTCTGGGTTCCTTCGCCCCAGTTCGTGTCGTGTTGGAAGGTGGACTTGGTGATGAGGCCAACGCCCGTGTTCGTTCCTCCGTACACATAGGAGGCATCCACGCCCACGCTGTAAGTTGCCCAATTTGGCATGCCGTCGTAGACGTTTTGACAATCGTTCACGGCCATGGTGGAAAGGGTGTACTTGCACACGCCGATGTTCGTGCCTGCGTACAAGTCGCTGCCGTCCACAACGAAATCAAAGAATTGGAAGGGCCGGGTCTGCCACGTGCTTCCTTGCCCAAAATTGGTGGCTTGGTTCCCGTCCCATTTTCGGGCGCCTTGTTGAGTGCCGATGTAAAGGTTGGAGCCGTCAGACTCCAAGGCGTAAATCTGGTTGGACGGCAGCACACCGCCCTGGTTTGTCGCCAAGAGCGGTGACAAGATTTCGCCCGTGCTCATGTCTTTTCGGGCCACGCCGTATCCTTGGAGGCCCAAGTGGAGCACATCACCAACCATGGCGACGGGTGCGTCGTTGACGCCGTTGACGCCGGTTGAACCCCAAGGTTCGAGCCATGTATCGTTGGCGATGTTGTAGCGCAGCACACCTTTGTCTTCCGTCGCCACATAGGCGGCGCCGCCGAACAGCGCCACGTCGCCAACAAAGGAGGTCGGCAGCCCGTTGGTGGTGTCGTAAGCGGTGCAGGTTCCTGCTTGCTGGCCGGTTCGCTGGAAATGGACGAAAGCGCCGTTCTCCAGCGTCATGGCCACGCTGTTTTGGTCAACGGCCAAACCGACCACGGTCGATGTTGAGGGGTAACAACCGGAGGTCCCGTCGTAGGTGTTGAGGATTTGACCGGCCTGATTCAATTCGTTGACGATGGGCTGTGTTTCCATCGCCGCGAACAGCGAGGTGGACCCTGCGGCGGACGGGGCAGCGACCAACGCCAAGGCGTTGTCGTTCAAGCCGGTCCACGGGGTCAGCCAAACGGCGCTGCCGATGTCGTACCTCAGCACGCCGGTATCGTCCCCCGTTCCGATGTAAAGCACGTTGTCAAGTTCAACCACGGCGGTCATGTCGGTGGTCGCTGGGCCACTCGCAAGAATCGTGCTTGCTTCAACAAAGGGGGATTGACCGGGCCGCAAACGGGCCAAGGTTCCGCTTCCGTCGTCAACGAGCAGGACCGGCGTGTTGGGGGCGGCAGCGCCGACGCCTTCCCACAGGAGCAGGGACGCACCCTCACCAGCGAGGTTCAGGTTGGACAGGCTGTAGGAGGTTGAGAACACCCCGTTGGAGATGTTGTAGGTGTGGAGGCTGTCGCCGTTGAGAATGTACAGAACGCTTCCGACCCGCTGAATCCCAGCGATGTTGTCGCTGTTCAACCAGTTCGCTGAGGTCCAGGTGGAGAGCCAAAAGCCTGCGGCGAAATCAAAGCGACCGACACCGAAGTCCGTGGAGCCAAGCAAGAGCTGGTTGCCCGAGGGCATCATGTGAACGACGTTGTCGGAATGCAGGGAATTGGCGGTGGACCACGTGGATAGCGCTTGGGCGTTGGCCGTGTTGTAGCGCAACACGCCCGCTCCCTCGATGGAGGCGTAAACGATGCCGTTCACTTCGACCATGGCGAGGGCGCGGGTGATGCTGTCGCTCGAGGTTGAAACGACGCGTTGCTTCCAAGCGCCACCGTCCCATTCGTAAAGGCCTGTCCCGCTGGCTGCAAAGACCTCACCAGCCCCCGTCATCAAAAAGCGGTCAAGGTCGCCGTCGCCAAGCGCTGCGAGAGGGGTGCTGTCGGTCAGCGAGAAGGCACGGAACGTCCCGTCGCCCAGCAGCAGGTGGAGAACGGCGTTGGAGCCGTCGATGACAACGTCCAACACGCCGCCCTCTGATTGGTAGTCGTAGGCATCAACGATCGTGGGGTCGTTGTTGGCGTTGAGCACGAGAAGGTCGGCATTGGTGGCCACGTAGAGCAAACCCGACGCCGGGTCCGTTTCGGCATCGTTGATTTCAAACACCACGGGCGTGAGCGAAACCTTCGGGTCGGAGGGAGCCAGAACCTCAATGATCATCTCGGTGATTTCTGCGTCAGAAGGGAGGTCCCAGCCAGCGTCTGAGTTGCTGTTGGGGTTCAATCGTCCGCTGTGCGTTGCACCGGTAGCGAATCCATCGGCCGTCCCCAGCGTTCCAAGTCCACGCCAATCAAACAGCGAGGTCCCCATGCCGTTGACGGTGAGGTGAGGCTCAGTCACGGTCAAACCGTCCTGTCCGCTGGCGCGAACTTCGAGGGTGACGTTGGAAAGAACGGCTCCCGGAGCAAACGAGAGGTTCCAGTCAGCGGTGGCTTGTTGACCGGTCAACGGGTTGGCTCCGGTGGCGTCGAGACGAACCCAACCCGTGTCTTCGCTCCCTTCAAGCGGCCACGACACGCCGCTGGGTTCAGCGTGGGCGGAAACCGTGGGCAGCATCAGCATGGGGCTCATGGACATCAACAGGAGCAACACCACCAATCCGAAAGCCTGCCGTCGTTGAGGCAGTCGGGTACGGCTCGATTGAGTCCAGTCCATGAGCAGAACCATTCTTTCCCCTTATTTGAAACAGGCCCTTCGTTGATGGAACAACGCTTCGTGGCTCGCACCCCTTTTCCGGTCCAGCATGGTGGCGAACGACGACCGTTCTCCTGTGTTTGGGGGGCTGGGGTTGTGTTTCCGCATAAGGCTCAAACACCGCATCCTCTCCGTTGGGTTTGGGCTTCCGAATGTCGATGAACAAAAAGGACCGCATGCTGCGCAAGGAAGCGCTTGAATACCACGAATCTGAACCGAGAGGGAAGATCAAAGTTGTTCCAACAAAACCGCATTCAACGGCTCATGAATTGAGTCTCGCATATTCTCCAGGGGTTGCCTACCCCTGCCTTGAGATCGAAAAGCAACCGGAGGACGCTTACAAGTACACCTCCAAGGGCAACTTGGTTGCCGTTGTTTCCAACGGCACCGCTGTGCTCGGCCTTGGCAACATCGGTGCGCTGGCGAGCAAACCGGTGATGGAAGGCAAAGGTCTCTTGTTGAAAACGTTCGCAGGGATTGACGTGTTTGACATTGAGGTCGACACCGAGGACCCCGAAGAATTCATCAACACCGTCGTGAACATTTCCAAAACCTTTGGCGGCATCAACCTCGAGGACATCAAAGCACCCGAGTGCTTTGAAATTGAACGGCGCATCGCCGAAGCCACCGACATCCCCGTGATGCACGACGACCAACACGGCACCGCCATCATTTCGGCCGCCGCTTTGTTGAACGCAGCTGAACTCCAAGGGAAGGCCTTGAGCGAGTTGAAGGTCGTTGTTATCGGTGCCGGGGCTTCAGCGATTGCGTGTGCAAACCATTACGTCGCTGTGGGCGTTTCCATGGCGAACATCACCCTGGTCGACAGCCAGGGCATCGTGACCAAGGCGAGGTTGGATGCCGGAGAATTGAACGAATACAAAGCCCCCTTCGCTCATGAACGACCTGCGGGTGACCTGGCCGATGCGCTGAAAGGGGCGGATGTGATGTTGGGTCTTTCCAGGGGCGGTCTTGTGACCGGGGAAATGGTCGCCAGCATGGCCGAGAAACCCATCATTTTCGCTTTGGCCAACCCAACACCGGAAATTTTGCCCGAGGAGGTGTTGAAGGTTCGAGAAGACGCCATCATCGCCACAGGTCGGTCGGATTACCCCAACCAAGTCAACAACGTGCTTGGTTTTCCCTACATTTTCCGTGGCGCCCTCGATGTTCGTGCAAGAGACATCACGCAGAACATGAAAATGGCCGCCACTCGAGCCCTGGCCGCTCTGGCCAAGGAACCCGTTCCCGATTACATCTCAGCGGCCTACGACGGTGTCGTGATGCAGTACGGGCCTGAGTACATCATTCCCAAGCCCTTTGACCGGCGCGTCCTGATTTGGGAAGCCGCCGCCGTCGCTGAAGCCGCCATCGAGGAGGGCGTGGCTCGCGTGAGCGCCGAGGAGTTCAGCCTCGTTCGCTATCGAGAAGAGTTGGAGGCTCGCCTCGGCGAGTCTTACTCCGTCATGCGCCAAGTGATCAATCAAGTCAAAGGCAAGGGGAAGCGCATTGTGTTCCCCGAGGGCGACAAGGAAACGGTGCTTCGGGCAGCGGCCCAACTCGTAGAACAGAACATCTGTCACCCCATCTTGCTTGGCCCCGTTGACCGCATCGACCGGATGGTTGACGAACTTGGTTTGAATTTCACCTACGAAGCCTTCGACCCGCGGTACGACGAACGGCGAAAGACCGTGTACGCCAACGCTTTCTTCAAGCGTCGTCAACGAAAAGGCACGACCTGGCCCGACGCTGCTCGGCTGCTCAAAAGTCGCCCTTACTTTGCGGCCCAAATGGTGCACGCCGGGGATGCGGACGGTTTTGTTGGCGGGGTGAGTCGGAACTATGCCGATGTGCTGCGGCCGACGTTGGAACTCATTGGCAAGGCGGACGATGCGCACTGCGTCATCGGGTGTTACATGATGAACGTGAAGGGACGCACCATCTTCCTCGCTGATGCCACCGTCAATGTCTACCCCGACAGCCGAACCTTGGCTGAAATCGCCGTCCAAACGGCAAAGGTGGCACGACGGTTTGGCGTCGTTCCTCGCGTTGCCATGCTCTCGTTTTCCAATTTTGGCTCGACCCGTGCCCAACGAAGCGAGCGCATCGAAGATGCGGTTCAAATCGCTCGAACGCTTGATCCAACGCTGATGATCGACGGTCCCATGCAAAGCGATACCGCGCTTAACCCGGCGGTCCAAGAGGAATACCCGTTCATGGAACTCGTCGGTCCAGCAAACGTGTTGATTCTTCCAAACCTCGCGTCAGCCAACATCGCTTACAAGCTGCTTGAAGAGCTTGGAGATGCCGAAATGACCGGGCCGATTTTGGAGGGCATGGCCCACCCCGTTCAACTCGTTGCTCGTCAAGACGGGGTGCGGCACATCGTGAACATGGCCACGATTTGTACGGCGGATTCGCTGCGCAAGGACAAGATTTGGGCGACGCTGACCCAAGGTCAGGACACTTCGTCGTAGAGGAGGACGGGGCGTTTCGGCCGCCAAACAGCGCCCGTGAAAAATCCGGCGCACAAGCCTCCAAACAACAGGTTCACCCAGCCGTCAACGGCATAATCGCTCATGCCTCGCAGGACCGGGATCAAGAACGAAGGCACGATGCCGAGAACGGTCGTCCAAAGCAACTCAGAGCGAACATTCGCCCAGCGGTCAGTGGCTTCCGGTACCCGTTTTGGTGCACCTGTTCGCACGGGCGTGAGGGCAAGTCGAGCCACAACGTTGGGCAGCGGACGGTCAATCGGGACTCCCGATGTGGCGGTCACGTCGGGGTTTTTCGGATGAACGGCCATCCCGGTGACTTGGCGTGCTGCAGGCCCCAACACTTCGCTGGGCCTCGGGCGGCCGTCCATCATGGCGCCTCGGTGGCTGGCAGCCGGTGCATCGCAAAGCCGCTCGGTCAACCCCGGGCTGAGGTTCAAAACGCCTTGAGCGGCAGCGGTTTTCCATTCGCTTTCGCTCAGCGCTCGCAATTCCCAAGCCGCCCCTTGTTCCTCCGTGAAACGGTGGAAGTCGGGTCCGGCCATCACATGAGCAGCGAGTTCGTTGAGGTCAGTGGAGGTCAACGCCTCCATCGCTTCGCTTGATTTCTCATCGGCTGAGGGCCACCCTAGGGCCGTGGCGACTTGGCGTTCGGTAAGGGGGTTGGCCATCGTGTAAAACGACGGGACCTTCGCTTCGTAGCACGGTCGTTGGCCCGCATATAACCAACCTCCTTTTGTGGTCCCGATGAGCGTGCTGGCGGCCTCCACGGCTGCAAACGTCAACCCGTTCAGGTTCACCGTCAACGGTTCACCTCACGCAAGCGTTGATTCCATGCGCCGGTACCAGGCCATGCCAGGTTCGTGGTCGGTCAGCAAGGAGAATTGTGGGAACGGAGCGACGGACCTCATGTAGCCAAAGGCGGCAAAATCAACCAAATCAGGCCCCTCTCCACCAAAAAAGGGTTTTCCGTTTTGCTCGTTGGTGAATTCAGTCAACAGGTCGTGCCAGAGTTGTTTGGGGCTTCGCCCGTCCCTTTTCACGCGTTTTCGAGCGATGATGCCCCACATGACGGGGAAGCCCGCCCAAGCGTACAAGCGTTTGGAAAAAAAGCCAAAGGTCTCAATTTTTGAAATCCTGGTCGTTGTTTTCAACGCTGAGCCGAGCGTGCCGTAGAGAATGGGGACCGTGGCTTTGGATAGGTGCGTGTCCACCCAATCCATCCATGTGGCCTGCCGCTCGGCGTCGCCGACGTTGGCGAGTTTCCCTTCGTTGTAGGTCGCGTCCAAGTGGCGAAGCAACGGGGTTGAATCCACGTGGTGCGCCCCGTTTTCATCGGTGAAGACAGGAACTTTCCCCCAATCGCCGGCGAAAGCCACCTCCTTTCGAATCTTCATGCCGTTCACCCCCACGTATTCCACGTCAAGGTTGAGGTGTTCGATGAGCCCTCTCACCTTCCAGCAGAAAGGACACGAGTAGAGAAGGTGCAGTTGGGGCGTTTGAGCCATGTTTTTCCGGTACGGGCTTCCTTCTTCAAGCCTCGTTCTCGTCGCCTTGGGTGGGTTTCCATCCTGCTTTCCAAAAGGCCAAATCGTCCAGCCATCCCATCCACTCGCTGTCGCTGCAGGTCAAAAGGCGAAAGGCACGGCTTTCCAACCCTTCCCTCAGGTGGGGCGCCATATCACCTCGATCCATGGCGTCTTTCCACTCCACCTGCATCTGGCGTATCTGGCGACGGGCCTCTTCGGGGTTGTCAAAATTCAACTCGCAGGCGTCGCGCAACTCAGCGAGCCAAGTCCTTGTGTCCTTCAGAATGGGGTCGTTGGGGTTGCTTGCCGAGAGGCGCTTCTTCCCGAAGGGCCACCATCCCATGATGGTCTGCTTACCTTCGGGTTCAAGGAGTTGTTCCTGCGACGAGGGTTGAAATCGCCGCTCGGTCTCGGTGCACCATGGGTCGCCTTGTTCTCCACACGCACGGTGTCCCAAAAGACGCCTCGCTTCAGCGCCTGATGACGATGTACGGCGAGCGGCTCAAAGGTCGAGGGGTTCGTTTTGAACACCACCCCTCCAAACTCTCCGCCGAGGCCTACGTTACCCGCCTCTTGGACCTCGCCGGAAGCTTGGTCTTGCTCGATGAGGGCGGTGAAATCGACGATTCCATGGCCTTTGCGAGGCGCTACGAGGCATGGCAGCTTTCAAGCGAAACGGTCCATCTCGCCATCGGTCCGGCGGAGGGATGGCCTTCCTTGCCGGCCATCGACGCCGCTCAACGTTTATCGCTCTCGCCGATGACGTTTCCGCATGAACTGGCGGCGGTGATGCTGGTGGAACAAGTGTACAGGGCGAGTGAAATCCAACGCGGCACAGGCTATCACAAAGCATGATAGCACCCCATCGGGTGCCTCCGTTTGGGTGCAAGCGTGTTCCTTGACGAGACGACCGGCAAGTGGCTTGTTCTCGCCGCCATGTTCACGGTTTCGTTGGCCCTGATTTTGGGCAGCCGGCATCAACCCTTTCCGGAAATTTCAGGCCGATTCGGTTGGCTCCTCCTCTCGTTTTCGTTCCTGCTTGCCGTCGGCGAACAAGCCCCTCGGCCCATGTCCTTGGTGTTCTTGCTCACCTTTTCGTTGGTCGTGGGGTCCTTCGGTGTTCTTGCGGGCATCCATCACATGGTACGAACACGCCGCGACGTCTTCATCGCACCCATGGCCGGGTTCTTGTTTTGCATTGGGGCTGGAGGGCTGATGGTGCAAACGTGGCCGGACCTCGCGACGTTTGAACAATGGTCGGGCTTCTTGATGTTGGTCGTGCTGGGCGGTGGTCAGACCTGGTTGGTGTTCCGCGGTTTGCTTATCGGTCGTTTGCCTTTGGCTTGGAGTCAAGCCGGCATGGTGGCGCTTCAGCGCGGGCAACTTATCGGGGAACACGGCGCTGTGGCGTGTTTTGAACGCGGTTGGGATGCGGATGAGGAACACCTCAATCCAATGGCCTACGTCGCCCTTCATCGGATTCATGTTTTTCTTGGCGAGGACGAAGCAGCTCAGCGGTGGTTGGAAGCGTTTGAGGATGCGGGTGGCGAGGCAGCGGTCGCCGACGCTTGGATCGAGGCTGTCGAGGAGGCGCTGGATTCCATGAACCGGTTGTCTCCATCCCTCGCAAGCGAAGATAACGTAGCGGAAGCGGAGTAAAGCTTCCGGATTTCGGGGATTTCGCGCACAATTCAAACGAGGACTTATATCCATGGACGACCATGTTATTTCATGGAAAAGTTACAGCATCGCTCCAAAGAATGGACGGGTGGAACATGGCTTTGGCTTGCTGTCCTGGTTTGGTTTTCTTCCAGCCTGCTTTCGCAGTCGGCGTACATGGCCGTCCACGGCCTGCCCTACGATGCGGTCACGATGCTCAAATCGCTTGGGCCCTTGTACTACCTCATCATCGCTCTTGAGGTCGTGATGTGGGCGGGCGTCATCACCGTTGGGTGGGCGAAGGTTCGTCGGCTTCGAACCCGGCGGGTCTCTTCAGCAGCACTCCCCGGTTAATCTGCCTCGGATGTCCAAAATCCGTTCAAAAAGAGCGTTTTCTCATGCCGCGCTTCCGATGAGTTGAAAGGGTGTCAAGTCAAGCCTTAGCCGTGAGTCCGCCTTCAGACCAACCTTCATTTTCTGGCCTCCCCATGGCTTTGGAGGAACTCTCACCCGATGCTGAACTCCCCTACCCGCTCCCCGATGACGCGGTGGTCGTCACCATTGAGGACGCCCGAGCCTCGCTCAAGGAGGCGAGCAGTGTCTTGATGGTGCTTCAGGCCATGAGCGACGAAGCGCACGATGTCACCGATGAACTTGAATTGCTTCTTGACCGGTACCCCATGACCCATCCGCACGTGATGGAAGTGGCCGAGCACCTCGGTCAACTGGTGGCTCAATGGCAAGCGAACGTCGCTCGTCTTGAATCGGTCGGCGCCCGCATCGTCTCCATGGACCCCGGTCGCCTTGAGTGGTACGGGGTGGTCGACCGACGCATGGCGTTGTTCTCTTGGGCCGTTGGTGAAGAAGACATCGAGTGGTATTACCGGATGGAGGAAGGCTTCCCTTCCCGCAAACCCCTCATAGAGGCATGAACTCGGCTTGATGAGGGCGAGGGAAGATGGTGAAGATCAATCGCGTTTACACCGGCGGAGGCGACGCTGGCGAATCCTCCTTGGTCGACGGTTCCCGCCGCTCAAAAGGCGACCCTCGCTTCGGTGTCGTTGGCGTTTGCGACGAGGTCAACAGCTGGATTGGGACGGTGTTGATGGAATTGAATCGCCTTCCCGTTCACGAGGACGGCGGCGACCGCACGAGCGCAAAACGGGTTCATACCGTGGCTACGGAAGCTCTCTCAAGGGTGCAAAACGAATTGTTTGACCTGGGTGCAGAACTCGCTTGCCCCCCTTCCACCTTACCCGATTACATGGTGCTTCTCTCCGAGCAACAAACCGATGTTTTGGTCGCCGAGATGGACGCCTGGCTGGAAGACCTCCCGGAACTGAAGAGTTTCGTGCTTCCCACAGGGTCGCCTCCGGTTGCTGCTCTGCATTTGGCCCGGACGGTCACGCGGAGGCTTGAACGCGAGGCGGTGCAACTCGGTGAACACGAAGGAGAGGGAGCGGTGCGTTCCGTGGTCTTGGTGTACCTGAACCGCCTTTCGGACTGGTTGTTCGTTTTGGGTCGCTGGGTCGGCTTGATGTTGAACGAAGACGAGACGCTTTGGGTGCCTCTTGGAAAACGTCCGGCTGAACGAGGGGTGGCGCATCGAGTGGCTCAAATCCGCTCAAACGATGATGACTTTTCCGCGTTGTGATCACTGCCGTCCGTGGAGTTGGACAAAACGCTGTGCGCTTTCAACCACGGCGCGAGTCTCCCCGTGCGTGATGGTCTCAAGCGCTTGGTCCCAATCCAACCAAAGGTAGCCGCGATGTTCATGGGAAAGCGTGACCTCCATTTCTTCGGTTTCGGCGAGGTACCAGTAGACCTCCTTGGTTTGCCGTTTACCCTTGTGCCGGAAGGTGTACTCCGTTCGCTCCTCAAAGCCGTGCAGGATGTGAACGTCATGGATGCCCGTCTCCTCGGCGAGTTCGCGCAGCATCGTCTCGATACGATCAACATCTTCCGCTTCGACGTGACCCTTTGGTAGGTCCCAGTGCCCTTGCGGGTACTGGAGCAACAACACCGTTCCGTAGTTGACCAAAACGACGCCGCAGGAGGTTTCCATGATGTGTGCCCACCGGTTCTTCTTCATGGTCGTAACGGCGAGTCACCACCGAACCTTCATGGATGGCCGTCCCAGCAACATCGGCATGCCTGTGGAAGCGTTGAGCGAGGACGAGGTTCCGCTTTACACGCGTATCCTCGCCGATTCGGACATGGACGGCTTGTTCGGAGCGGCGGTGCTCAAAGCCTACCGGCCCGAGGCCGAGGTGGTCTTCACGCACGCCGCTGCTCTGCGTTCGGGCATCATGGACGACCTCGTCCACCGAACCACGGCGCTGGTCGATTTGCCGTTTCATCCCGAATGCGGTTGGTACGTGGACCACCACATGACCAACCGTCCCGATGAGCAGCAAGCCGAGGCCTTCGCTGCTGCCGGAGGAACTCAACATTGGGAAGCGACCCCCTCTGCTGCCCGTTTGGCCTACGACTTGTTGGTCGACATCACCGAGATGGACCATTTGGCTGACATGATGCCGACGGTGGATGCGCTTGATTCGGGCGGCATCTCAAAGGAGGCCTTTCTTGAGGACGGGCCGCTGCTTCAACTCGCTCGAACCTGCACATCTCGGGACCCGGCGTACATGGACCATCTTGTGGCTTTGCTGACCTCAGGTGCAACCTTAGGCGACTTGCTGAACGACCAAATCGTTCAGCAGCGAATTCAGGAAGTGGTGAACGAGCGGGTCTTGGCGCTTGAACATGTCAAAACCAACACCACCATCGTTGACCGGTTGGCCGTTTGCCGCTTCGACGAGACACCGCTTCGCTCCAACGGCTACCTCGTCACGGCCTGGGCTGGAGGGGATGCCGATGCATGCTGCATCGTCCATGGGTACGCCGACGGACGGTTGGACGACCCGCAACGCCCGCCGCTCTCGGCGAGTTTTTACGCCAATTCCTTCCTTCCCCAAGGGCAAGACCGGTACGATCTTTCACGTTTAGCGACGTCACTTGACCCCACCGGGGGTGGTCACGCCAATGCCTGTGGGTGCAGGATTCAACCCCCCGGATTGGAAGCGAATCTTGCTCATTGGATGACGATGTGGGCCAACCGAGACGACGTTTTGGTTCGTTGATGGTCAAAACTTTCGCATGGCGGTGGTGTTCGTGGAGTTCTCGATGTCGGGTTCGTCATCCTCAACCTCAACGGGGGCTTCTTCCACAGCGGCGTTGCGAAGTCGCTTTACCGTGGCCTTGAGGACTTCAAACTCAATTTCCAGGTCTTCAAGGGCATCTCGGGTTTCCTCGATGTGCTTTTCAACACGCTTCATGACCTTCTCGACTTTGCGAACGGTTCGGTCTCGCGCCATGCTTCTCGGGCGGTCGGCGATGTTTTGAACGTTCTGTCGCCGAAACGGCTTCATTCTTGCTCGCCGACCATCGCCTCTTGAAGGAGGTGAGGGGCTTGGTCCCCGCTTCCTTTCCCGCTCAAAAATGAGGGGGCCCACCAGTTCCATTTGCCCATCAGGCGCATGGTGGATGGGACCACCAGGGCGCGAACGAGCGTTGCGTCGACGAAAATAGCCAAGGCCAAGCCCAAGCCGATTTGTTTGAGAATGATGACCGACGACAAACCAAAGGCACTGAAGACGACGACCATGATGGCGGCTGCCCCGGTGATGAGGCCCCCGGTTTTTTGCAGGCCGTTGGCGACGGCCAGCGTGTTGTCACCTGTCCGTTCCCATTCTTCATGAATACGGGAGAGCATCAAGACTTCGTAATCCATGGAGAGGCCGAACACGATGCAGAACATGATGACGGGGTTGCCTGAATCGATGGGTTGGGCGGTAAAATTGAGCAAGGATTCCCCGTAGCCCCACTGGAAAACCCAAACCAGCATGCCGAAGGATGCCGAGATGGAGAGGATGTTCATGGCAATGGCTTTGATGGGAATGACCACGGATTTTACCTGCACGAAAATCAACAGCATCGTGGCGATGAGGATGAACGCCAAGGCGCGGGGAAGGTTGTCCGCTATGGCGTCGAGGTTGTCAGCGTTGTAGGCTGCGAAGCCAGCAACGAGCAAGCGGTCGTTTTCCCCGGACAATTCATCCAAAAAGGTTCCGCGCTCGTCTCGGATGTCCTCAACGGTCTGCCTGGAATCCACGCTTGTCTGAGCCCCGACGAGTTGCACCGACATCAGGGTTGCATCGTCCCCCACAAAGGACGCACGCAAGCTTTCTCGCATCGCCGCTTGTTCACCCAAGGCTTCTGCGGGTGCCGACCAGAACCCCACAACCTCCTCCGCCGTCATCGTCGCCGTCGGGAGCCCGACCCCGATGCCTCCGGAGACACGCGGGTCTTCCAAGAGGTTGGTGAGGTAGGCGTGTTGGGCTCGCAAGTTTGCGTCCGAAAGCGGGTCCTCGCCATCCATGTCGATGACGAGGAAAATCGAGTTGGCGGCCTGGTCCGGCCATTGTTCATCGATGAGCTCCATGCCCTGACGCGATTCGTCATCCGGCGGCAAGGCCTTCCAGGAAGAGAGCGAAAATTCAGCGTAGGCGAACGGCAATCCGGCACCGATCAAGAGGACGAGTGTGGGGATCAGCACCGCCCATGGCCGGTCCATCACGCGCTTAGCGATGCTCGCCCAGACGCCGTCATCTTTCGCTCGCATGTCCAGGGCGAAAGGTATCCGTCCGCTGTTCACCCTCGGGCCAAGCCAAGCCATGACCGCAGGTAACACGACGGTGGAGTACACCATTGCGATGGACACCGCCATCGTACCGCCGATGCCCAAGGAGGGCAGGGAGGTGTTTTGGAAAAACAACATCCCCATCAACCCGATGGCGACCGTGATGCCTGAATAGAAAACGGCTTTTCCAGCGGTGGCGCAACTCATGGCCGTTGCCGTTCGCACGTCATGCCCTCGGTCGAGTTCTTCACGGAATCGGTTGACCAAGAAAAGCGAGTAATCGATGGAGACACCGATGCCGATCAGGGAGATGATGTTGGTCGCGTAAACCGTCACGTCGGTGACGTTTGAGAGCCAGACGGTCATGCCGATCGCGGCAAGGACCGTACCAACGCCGACGCCAACAGGAAGCAAGGCTGCGACGATGGAACCAAAGACCATGCCCAAGATGAGGATGGACAAGGGTCCGGAGATCAACTCGGCTTTGATGAGGTCGTTTTTGATGCGGTCATCAAACGTCCAATCGATGAAAATGCCGTCGGTCATCCAACCCTCAAACCCTTCGTCAATGTCCACCGTGTCGCGCAGGTCGCTCATGATCGCCTTGGCCTCTTTTCGGTCGGTGGACATCCGGACGGTGTTGATGGCGTACATCCCATCCTCGTCCTCAGCGGCAACATCATCTCGGTCAACATCGGCCACCTCCCACGAATATTCCACGGTCACCTCGGGGTGCTCGGCAAAGGCTGCCAGGGCTTCAACCACCGCTGAACGCCAGGCATCGTCGCTGTCGTTGAAGCTCGGATGATGGACAACGTAGCGGAACGATTGCCCGCTGTCGTCTCCGTCGCTTGCGAAACGTTCGGAGATGAGGCGGCCGGCGTTCACCGATTCAACATCGTCCTCACCAAATCCCTCGGCCCAATCGGCACCGATGGTCCACAACCCCGCCATGAGGACGCAGGAGATGAGTCCGAGAACCATGACGGTTTTTTGGTGGTCGTGGATGAATAACCCCATTTTGAAGAAAGCACGGTCCTTCAAGACGGCTGGGTCTGTTGCCCCTTCCATGCCTCTTCGGCAAAAACGCTGTATTTCAATCAGCGTTTCCGTTGTTGATGTTCGCCTCAAACCCCTAAGGGCATGTAGAAGAACCGCACGCTACGACACCGGTGCATGAATCTCAAAGAACACATTCGGAGCATACCGGATTTTCCCGTTGAAGGCATCTTGTTCTATGACATTGCTACGTTGTTGCGCGAGCCGGAGGCACTGGCGCATTGCCTCGATGCATTCGAAGCCGTTCTTCGTCGGTGGGAGCCGGACGTGATTGCGGGTATCGAAAGCCGTGGTTTTCTGTTTGCTACGCCCCTTGCGCAGCGACTTGGGGTGCCGATGATGATGATTCGCAAGCAAGGGAAACTCCCCGGTCCAACCCACACGCTCACCTACGACCTGGAATACGGAACAGACACCATCGAAATTCAAACCGACGCCCTCGTGGAGGGGCAGCGGGTGGTGATATTGGACGATCTACTGGCCACAGGTGGGACCCTGGCCGCCTCGGTTCAGTTGTGCACGTCGGCCGGAGCAGATGTGGTCGGCTGCGGCGTGGTGGTTGAATTGACCTTCTTGAACGGTCGAGACGGGATTGGGGCGCCCGTGCACACCCTCGTGACTTACGACGAATGACGGTGAGCGGGACAAACCTGATTTTCAGAGAAAAAAAGGGTTTTTTTCACCCGAAGTATATTAATCCCTCCACGCAATAGAAGGGTAACCACAGGAGACATGACCATGGGATTTGAGCAAGATATTGGGAATTATTTCAAATTTGAAGAGCGCGGTGCAACCTTGAACGGTGAGCTGCGCGCTGGCCTGACGACGTTTTTGACGATGGCGTACATTCTCATCGTGAACCCATCCATGCTCCACAATTTCGGGGCGACTGGGATTCCCTACAACGATGCCCTCTTCGCCACGGCCATCGCCGCCTTCGTTGGTTGCGTGGTCATGGGGCTTTGGGCCAACCTTCCCTTTGCGCTCGCACCGGGCATGGGACTCAATGCGTACTTCACCTTCGCTGTCGTGCTCGGCATGGGCATTCCGTGGGAGATCGCTTTGGCCGCTGTGTTGGTTGAAGGGGTCATCTTCCTCATCATTTCCTTGCCCCAAATCGGATGGCGCACCAAGATGATCAACGCCATCCCGAAGGACCTGAAAATCGCCACAGGCGCCGGTATCGGTATGTTTCTCGCCATCATCGGTCTTCGTGAAATGGGGTGGATTCAGGACGACGGGGCCACCCTCGTTAACCTCGCCACAACGGAATCGTTCTCCTACGATCACGGGGCTGTCATCGGGATGATCGCGCTCATCGCCATTGCGGTGATGATGGCCCGGGGCATCAAAGGCGCCATCATTTACGGCGTCCTTGGGGCTTCGCTGGTTGGATGGATTTTGGGTGCGTACGACCCCTACAACGACTTTGCTGCCGGCGGCGCAGGGTGGGCTTCCTCCACGGCTGAGTGGCCGACGGAAATCTTCGGTTTCGTCGGCATGCCCGAAGAATCCCTTGGCGCTGCAGCCGGTGCCTTTGGTGACATCAGCGACAACCTCGCTGACTTCATGCTTGTGATGATCGCCTTCCTGTTTGTCGATATCTTTGACACCGCCGGGACCCTCTACTCCGTTGGCCGTCAAGCCGGCTATGTCAACGAGGACGACGAACTCCAGAACTCTGATGAAGCCTTCATGTCCGACGCAGCAGCGACCATCGTGGGTGCGCTTTGCGGTACCAGCACCACCACCACCTACATCGAATCCGCGGCGGGTGTTGAAGAAGGCGGAAAGACAGGGTTAACCGCCGTTGTTGTCGGCGTGTTGATGCTCTCCGGCCTCTTCCTCTCCGGTTTGTTCTCCGCCATCCCCACCTTTGCCGCTGCTTGTGCTCTGGTGATTGTCGGTGCAACGATGATGAAGCAGGCAACGGAAATCAACTGGGACGACAAGGAAATGGTGTTGCCGGCCTTCCTAACCATGGTCTTGATGCCGTTCACCTACTCCATCGCTGACGGTATTGCATGGGGTGTGATCTCCTATGTGCTCATCAAACTCGGCATGGGCAAGGCCGACGAGCCCGGGCCGGTCATGTACGGCATCGCCGTGTTCATGTTGATGTTCTACCTTGGACCCGGTGACGAGTCAACCTTCGGTTGGTTGTTCTCCAGCGTCTTTTGAGCACCCTGAGTGAGAATTCTCTTCCTGTCCTGGTTGAGCCTTCCTGCGAAGGCCAGCGAGCCATGCTTGAGACACGTCATGCAAGAACATCAAAGGTGTAGATGAACCCGAGGAAGGCGTGGATAAAGACGAGGTAGACGACCAGATCGGCTGCACGTCCGTGCTTGAGTTTTGAAGTCGCAAACGATTCGCCTGCAAGTCGTTGTGCCTGCGCCTGCCTGCCGAATCGCGTCAAGGCGACCATCAAGGCAAAACCGACGGGGCCCATGTACCCGTGAAGGGACTGAGGCAGGAGCGCAGCGAGCACGTCATCTCCTTCGTACCAACCAACAAAGCCGCGGGCCGCAAAGGCCACGAGAATGACTCCTCCGGTGGCCCAGAGCAAACGCTCTCCGTTGCTTTCGTGCTTCGAAAGATAGGAAGCCCGCTCTTCGCCTCTGAGTTCATGGGACTTCTTTCGCCAGGCGTACTGCCACCAGACCCAGACCACCAGCCCGCTGGCCAGCAGCGGATGGAGAAGAAGGACGAGCAAAGGCAAGGTCTCCATGGGGCTCAAGGGTTGGGAAACCGAGCCTGTTCAAGGAAGTATGTGTTTGAGCCTGTTTCGCCATAAAGGCTCAGCGGTGGATTGAAAGGGCTCTCGTCGTGGGGGGAAACGAGGGGATGAAGGGTTGGAGGAAACGTACATGGAGACCTGCCTCAAGGCAGCGTTTTCAAAGCCCATGTCGGGCAACGTTCGCGTCGCTACCATGAACCGAGAAAGCGCGGCGAAAATGGTGGACAGGCCGCTGATGGCCGTGTTGATCGTCGCCGCTCACGAAACCGAACCCCCGCCTGCCGATGACGACGACGAGGGGCAACGTCGCCCCGCCATGCCCCGTCACCGAGGCCGAAACCGACGAAGCGGGAGAAACAACGGTCCCTCGTACATGTCCTGGCTTCACGAACCCCAAGTCATCATCGATGAAGCCCCGTACAGCGAAGCTTACCGACTTGCGGTGTTGTTGATCCACAAGCAACTCAACGCTGATGATTGGGACGATGCGTGGAACGAGCACGAGAACGCCCTCAGAGCGACATGCATGGAAAAGGGCGTCCACCCTGTCTGGCATCTGATCGGTGAGAAAACCCCGCTGCTGGGCCAATTCTTGGCCTTCCCGAAAGTCAAACCCAAGGCGACGAGCAAGAAAACGACCTTTTCCACCGAATTTTTCTGGGTGGACCCCCGTGACCGAAACGCGCTCTCTACGGTGCTTCAACTGGCGGCAGCCGGTGTTGCAGACCCCGATTCGAAAGTCGCTTTACAGAAAGCAGCCAACCAATTGTCAGGAGCGCGCAACGTCACGGTAGATGCCGTTCTGCTCGGCCTTGAAGGCTCCTTGGCGTTCGTCCCTCTCCTGCTGGCGCTTCACAACGGCGAATCACCTGATGCCTCACTCATCAAGCGTTGCGAAACGGTTGATGCACCCCTCACGCATGCCTTGAACGACTTTGCAGCCCTCCTCAACGGGGAAATGACGGATTGGCCAGCCCTCCTCGTCCTTGCCGCGGACGACCCGCTGAGCCTCGCTCGTCGAACGTTGGCCTGGCAACACGCTCCCGACGAAGCCGAGGCCTGCAGCTCATCCCAACTTGAAGCCGGGCTTTCCCTCCTCAACACCGCCAACCTTCACGAGGGCAAAGACCGGTTAACCTGGTGGCGGCTGAAAGCGCTGCTGCGGGAAGATCACCGAGACGCTGCTCTGGATGTGCTTGAGAGCCTGAGGCTGGACGGTGCTTCGGATGTTGGAGAACTCTTACCGCTCGTGGTTTCGCTGAACGATGAACGGGCCAATCGGTGGTTGCTGGGTTTTGTTCCTGAACTTGATGAACAAGCGATTCAACACGTCCTTGAAGCCACGGAACTGAGCCATGAACTGCGTTTGGCTGCGGCTCAGCGCATGTGCGATGAACCGGGAGAGGCTTGGGAGGCCTCAAAATCCACCGCCTTGATGCTGCTTCTGAGCACCCTTGACATCGGACGCCTTGCCGCCGTGTTCGTTCGGGAAGAAATGCTTGCCCTCCAGCACCCTTACGCAGCCTTGTTGCTTCACCACTTGGCGCCAGCAACCGTTGATGCTTCGCTACGGCCTGGCGTTTTTGGTTGCCGTACCCTCGCCCTGCAAGCCATTCATGGCGCCGAACTCCCGGAGGTTCTCTCGCCCGTTGCTGAGCACCTTTTGTTGCTGATGGAGGGCATCCACCGCGAATCGCCCGAAGAGGTGGTGAAGGTTCTGAACAAGAATGCGTTGAAGGCGTTCTCGCCCATCAGCCGAGCCATTGTTGAAGGTGGAGTTGTCAGCGAAACCCACCTCAACAACTTGAGCAATTCGCTTGACGACCTCGAGTTGACAACGGTTGAACGTCGCCTCTTTGAAGTGATGATTCTCACGCTTTCCCTCAACGGTCACATGCAAACCTACTCCATCGGCATGGCCAAAGAAGGCCAAAGCGAACAACTCAATGCCATGCTGGCCAACCCTGCTTTCCCCCTCCGTTTGGTGCAATCCATGTCCCACATGGTCATGGAGCACGATTTGGGCCTGCCCAACCTCGTCGCCTGGTACCAACAGCACCACCCCCTGTCGCCTTGGGCTCCGTTGAGTCGGGCAGCGTTGTTTGCATCTCAAAGCGACGAATTGAATTCGGCAAGAGAATACTCTCGGGCGGCTGACTTGTTCATCAAACAACGCCATCAATCTGGCGGTGCCGCAGACATGGCTTCGGAAACCGACGACGATGACTCGGCGGTGGCCTTGCCTCTGGCGCTGTATCGAAAATCGTTGATTCATTACGCTCACGCCATGTCGTGGGCCGAAGCCGTCGAATTGTTGGACAAAGTCCCCGCTCTCAAAACCGCCATCACCGAGCGCTTCAAGCTCTACTTGCGAGTCTGTCACCAAGCCGCTACCGACACCAACGAAGCTGCTCGGATGATTCGAAAGCACGTGCAGGAGCGCATCAAATTCACGGAAGAAGACGTGGAAGGCAACCTGATTGAGCGAACGAAAACGGTGTACAACGAAGAAGAATTGGATTTGTTGCGAAACTACCCTTACGAGCAGGCTCACTTGCTGCCTCCTGAGCCTTTCCTGGGCCGGGTGACCGCCGCTTCCACCCACATCAGTCGCGACCTGCGTCGGTCTCGCACTCAGTACGAGCACCAATTCCGTCAAGCGATGACGGGCATGTCGCCGTCCATGGAGGAAATCTACGAGATCGCCAAGAACGCCGCTGAAGAGGCGGCCTTTGAGGGACTGATGTACCTCGAACGTGCTCAAAACTCATCCAAGTTTTCAGTGACCGCTCTCAAACGCCTTGCGATGGTGGAACAATCGTTGTTCTCGATGTACAAGGATGAAATTCCCACCTCGAAGCGCCGTTTCCTGCACAACCTCTCGCTCAAACCCCTCGTCATCGTTGACACGAACGTGTTGGTTGATGCGTTGGTTGAGAAGATGTTCCAGCGGATGAACTTGGTGTTTGAAACCAACCTCCATGTCTTGGGAGGCAATCGCTTCCACCACCTTTTGCGACACCACGCCAAGGCGAAGCGTCTGCTGCTGATGATCCCCGATGATGTTCGCGGTGAACTGCGCCTCCTTGCAAAGGACAAACGCCTTTTGGACCGGTTCAAGGGTTCGATGGTCGACACTTCAACGCTCGAGCAGACCCTCGACAAAGCTTCGTTGGAGGCCTTGGTGGACGATGTGCTCTCCGAGTTTACGACCTGGACCCCCACGGCTGAAATGCTCGCTGACGTGCCCGAAACATCGGAGGCCTTGGACGCCTTCTTGCTCCACCATGCCGATGTGTTTGACGAACTGACGGCGCTTAAGGCGTTGCGAAGCGTGACCGTCCGGAGCGAACTCGACGGACAAGCGATCTATCCAGAGTCCACCGACCTGGACATCTATCGATTGGCGATGCATCTTTCCTCCATGCCGTTGCCCGACATCGGAGCGGTTCTGGTGGCAACGATGGACGGCGACTTCACGCTTCTTGACCGGGCCATCGAAGAACGCTTTGGGTTCGGTGTGACAAAGAACAACCGCACCCTCAAGCCTTGGTTGGGTCGTCAGACAAACTGAGGCACGCCGCTCTTGCTGTTGGGCTTGAGCGGGGCCTGGGCCAGTTCATCAAGGAAGGCTTTGCCGAGGAGCATGGGGCATTTCATGGCGCTGCGATCGGCCACGGTCATTTCCACCTCGTAGGTGATGCGGCCGACGCGCACGCTGGCTTGAACGACGTTCCGTGTTTGGCTTCCCATGGCGTTGCGCACGCTCACCTCGCCCACAACGGGCAATTCAAGGGCGTTTGCGAGGCCGGCGTCGATGGAGCAACGCTTGGCCCCAGTGTCGATTTTTGCTTTGGCGCGAATCCACCATTTGCGTTCAGCACCGCCTTTGACGCTCACCCAGCGAGCGTCGTAGGAGCGAGCCATGGGTGTTGCCTCCCTCACATGTGGTGGACCATGGCTTCGCCGAAGGCACTGCAGGACAACAACTCGGCGTCGTCCATCAGTCGTTCAAAGTCGTAGGTGACCGTTTTGTTGGAAATCGCCCCTTCCATTCCCTTGACGATGAGGTCAGCGGCTTCTTTCCAACCCATGTGGCGCAGCATCATCTCAGCCGAGAGAATGAGGGAGCCCGGGTTGACTTTGTCTTGTCCGGCGTATTTTGGAGCGGTGCCGTGCGTAGCCTCGAAGATGGAAATACCGGTGTCGTAGTTGATGTTTGCACCGGGTGCGATGCCGATACCACCGACTTGTGCCGCCAGAGCATCCGAGATGTAATCGCCGTTCAGGTTCATCGTCGTCAGTACGCTGTACTCGGCTGGTCGGGTGATGATTTGTTGAAGCATGGCGTCGGCAATGACGTCCTTGATGACGATGGTGTTGCCGGTGTTCGGGTTGGTGAGGGTGCACCAAGGCCCGCCGTCAAGTTCGTTTGCGCCAAACTCGCTTTTCGCAAGGTTATAGCCCCAGTCTCTGAACCCGCCCTCGGTGAATTTCATGATGTTGCCCTTGTGGACCAAGGTCACGCTGGGTTTGTCGTTGTCGATGGCGTATTGGATTGCAGCACGGACAATGCGGGCCGTTCCTTCTTTTGAGACCGGCTTGATGCCGATGCCCGAGGTGTTGGGGAACCGAATCTTGTCAACCCCCATCTCGTTTTGCAGGAAATCGATGACCCGCTTCACTTCGTCGCTCTCGGCTTCCCACTCGATGCCGGCGTAAACATCCTCGCTGTTTTCGCGGAAAATGATCATGTCAACGTCACCCGGTGCTTTCACCGGCGAGGGCGTACCGTCGTACCAACGAACGGGACGGACGCATGCATAGAGGTCCAATTTTTGGCGCAGGGCGACGTTCAGCGAGCGAATGCCTCCGCCCACCGGCGTCGTGAGTGGGCCTTTGATCGAGACCAAACCCGATTTCATGGCCTCAAGGGTGGCTTGAGGCAACCATTCGCCGGTGGCGTTGAAGGCCTTCTCGCCAGCGAGCACTTCGGACCAAACGATGCTCCGCTCGCCCTTGTACGCTTTTTCCACAGCGGCGTTCACCACGCGAATCATGACGGGCGTGATGTCAACCCCGATGCCGTCGCCTTCGATGTAGTGGATCACGGGGTTGTTGGGGACGTTCAGCGTGCCGTTCTCCATGGTGATGGGTGTGCCTGTCATGTGTCTCGTCATGACCCACCGACCTCTCCTTCAAGAATCAACCGCCCCTCCTCCATCCATGCAGGGACGCGTGGAATGGACGGAAGGCACGGGCATGGTGGGCATCAACGCCTCGGGGCAACGCATTGAGATGGATTGGGAAACAGGGCCTTCGCCCATGCAATTGACGCTTCAGATGGTTGGTGCTTGCTCGCTTGTGGACGTTGTTGTCGGCTTGAAAGAGCGACCGTTCTCCAAAGCCTGGGTGGAGTTGGATTCAACACGGGCAGAAACCACCCCGCGCCGCTTTACTTCGATGACGATGGTGTACCATGTGGTGGGCGATGTTCCTCAAAAATTGGTCGAGCGCGTCGTTGAAAAGAGCCACGAAAAATATTGCAGCGTTTCCAATTCACTTGACCCGTCCATCGTCATTGACTGGGAAGTCGTGCTTCACCCGTCCGAATCGGTGTGAAGGGCGGTGTTCAAGCAGGCGTCGGGCGCTCTTGTGCTTTCAAGGCGTCCGAGAGGGCGGAGCAGAGGGCTTCGTAAAGCGGCTTCCATTTTGCACTGAGCCCTTTTGGTGGGCTCAGGGGCTTCCACGAGTCTTGGTCTGCGACCACGGTGGCGAAGGGCTTGATGAGGTGACCGCCCATGTCGACGATGAGGGACAAATGGTACGCTTCGCGGTCTCGTTCAACCTTCAAACTCGTCAAATCGGCTTCCCCGCCAGAAAGGGAGGTGGTCAGGCGTTCTTCATCGAGCAACTCGCGTGCGAGGGTGGCCAAGAGCACCTCTACGCTGTGTTGGGAGGCGCCAGGGTTGCCGTCCTCCGTTTGGTTTGAGAAAAGGTCAGCAACGGGGGCCTCAAGGTGTTCCTCCTCGTCCTCCATGAAGGCGGCCAGCGGGTCGTAAGCCTCCACAGGGTCGTTGGGGCTGCCGCCTCCGCTGACGGGCGCGTTCAAGCCCAAGGCATCGTAAATATCGAACTCGTCCTCATCGTCCACTGGCGGCTCAAACGCTTCTATCATGACTCATATGCATCGCTCTTCGTACTTAACGGATGGTTTCTCACGGGCCTTGGTGCATCAAGATGCTGGAGGCAAAAGCAAGTCTCATACGAAACCGGAGCCGAGGATTGGACCATGGGGGGCCGTTGCCGGGTTGTGACGCTCCTGCTCTTCCTTGCTTTGACCGTCCCGAGCACGGTGCTGTCCTTGCCCAGTGGCGTGGGCGTTGAAGCGAACGAGGGATGCTTGTGCCACGCACCGGTTGACCAGACTTCGGTGATGTTGGACGGCTTGCCCGAACGGTACGAGAGCAACACGTCGTACACGCTGACCTTGACCGTTGAGAACCCTGACGTGGCCGAAGACGGCCAATACAGGGGGGGATTCCGGGTGCTGGTCAGCAACGGGACCATCGCGATGAACGAAAGCAAGGGCCAGATGATCGATGGTGGATGGACACAGACCGAAGCAGGCGCCCATCAACGGTCTTGGGTCATGGTGTGGACCTCTCCATCCGAGAACAACAGCCGCACGGACTTCACGATTCACGCCAATGCAGTGAACGGGAACAACGCCCCCACCGGCGACGGATGGTCAAGCCTCGACATCGCCGTGGCGGGCACGGCTTTTGAAGGGACACTTGACCCTGCAAAAGGCATTGACGGGGTAGGTTGGAGCGACAAGGTCCTCTTGGTGGGTGGCCTTGCCTTGATTCTCGGGCTGTTGTGGGTCAGCGCTCGACCGTCGTGATCAGTTCACGAACTCGATTTGCCGATTTCGCAAGGCTCGGAGCTGGCGGTTCTCCATTGAGCCGTGAATTTGAGGGCTCTTTACCCCCGTGATGACCACCATGACTCGCAGGTCATCGCCGTGTTCAGGTTTGGAATCCGCACCCCAGATGATCTTCGCGTTGGGTGAGATTTGTTCGCTCACAAGTTGGTTGCATCGCTCCGCCTCTCCAAGGGTCAAACTCGGACCACCAATGACGTTGATGAGCGCCCCCCTCGCATCGCTCATGTCCATCTCGAGCAACGGGGAGTGCAGCGCTTCCATTACGGCCGCCTCCGCTCTACCCGGTCCTTTTGCAGCACCGAGCCCGATCATCGCCACGCCACCACCGGAAGTGATGATGGCTTTGAGGTCCTCAAAGTCCAGGTTCACCATCCCGTCGCTGTTGAGCATCTCCGTCACGCCGGTGATGGAGCGCACGAGCAATTCGTCACCCACGCGGAACGCACTGGCGAGGGGGAGGTCTTTGACGCCCTCAATTTCCAAGAGCCGTTCGTTGGGGATGACAAGAATCGTGTCGCAATACTCTCGCAGTCGTTCCAAACCCCATTCTGCGTTTTGCTTGCGAAGTGAGCCTTCGGATTTGAACGGGTAGGTGACCACAGCGATGGTCAAGGCGCCTTGGGCTTTCGCCAGTCGTGCGATGTGACCTGCTGCACCGGTTCCTGACCCGCCGCCCATTCCGGCCGTGATGATGGCGAGCTGGGTGTCGTTGGTGATGCGACGCAGCACCATTTCGGATTCAAGCGCCGCCGCTTCTCCCTTCGTTGGGTCGCCCCCAGCACCTCGGCCTCTTGCGGTGCGCCCGATGAGGACTTTTTCCTTGATCGGTGATTGCAAGAGGGCTTGAGCATCGGTGTTGATGGCGTATCCGGTGACGTTGGAGGACTCAAAGAGGGATTCGTCAAAGAGACGGTTCACGGCGTTGCAACCGGCTCCACCCACACCGTAAACACGGATTCGGGGCTGAAGCGATTCGAGCAGTGAGCGAAGTTCTTCGTCGCTGCCTTGGTCGGGTGCTTGTTCACGAGCGGGGACTCGTTCTTCCTCTTCCGTGAGTTCAAGCACACGTTCGATCAAATGGCGCATGGGCAAAGTCCTCTTCTGGACATTTTCAAGTTGCCGCACCCAACAGGGTTCCCGGAAGCGGTTTCGCCGCTCGATTCAACACGCCGTTTCAGTCACGAAGGCCTTCTTCCGTGACTTGGTAAACGCATTCCCCATCAGGGAGGTTGGGAGAGTCAACCAAGCGAGCGATTCGCCGCCCGCCTTTGGCTTTCCTCAAGTAGAGACGGAACGTGCTAGCGTGGGCAAGGATGTGACCACCAATGGGTTTGGTCGGGTCGCCCCACATGGCGTCTGGCTTGGAATGGACTTGGTTGGTCACGAGAACCAAGGCGTTGTTCACATCGGCCAGCTGCTTCAAATCTTTGAGGTGGCTGTTCAATTTTTGCTGGCGTCGAGCGAGCATTCCTCGACCGATGAACTCGGCGCGGAAGTGGCTGGTCAAGGAATCAACGATGATCATTTTGACGTTCAGGCCCTTGCTCATCCTTTTGATCTCGTCAGCGAGGAGCATCTGGTGGGCGGAGTTGTAGGCTCGAGCCACGTGAATGCGGGAGAGCACGTACTCGGGGTCAAGTCCGTGGCCGCGCGCCATTTGGGTGATGCGCTCGGGTCGGAAGGTGTCTTCCGTGTCGATGTAGAAGACATCGCCATCCAAGCCGCCTTGGTCCACAGGCAGGGTGCAGTTCACGGCCAGCTGATGGCCGATCTGCGTCTTTCCGCTTCCGAACTCGCCGTAGACTTCCACAAGGGCTTGCGTTTCGAAACCGCCGCCCAGGAGATCGTCGATGGATTGGACTTTGGAGGAGAGTTTCTGAACTTCACGGCGGCGTTCGAGGAGGGCATCACCGGAAACGAAGCCCCCGATGTTGGCCATTTTCTTGGCTGCAGCGATGATTTTGGCCGAGACCGCCTCGCCGAGTTCCGCTTCTTCTGCGAGGTCGCCAGGCGACATCACGGCCAAAGCGAGGAGTTCTTCAAATCCGGCTTCGCGGAGTTTCTCAGCGGTCGCAGGCCCCACGCCGGGGAGGTCTTCGATGGTGAGTTGGACTTCCTCCTCTTCGGTCATCGGAGCAACAACCTCTTCCTCCGGTGCTTCATTCTTTTCAACTTCAATTTTCACGTTCTTCTTTGATTTGGCTGGCATTCTTCATCCCTTCAAGCCAATCTGTGCTGGCGTCCCTATATGAACGGACGAAGCACGGCGCGACGGTCCTCGGTCTGAATTTCAGCCAAGTTTTCGAAAAGACAAGGCTTCAGTAACCGCTTTTTTCACTTTTACTTCTGATTCTTCAAAACGAAAAGTGAACGCTCCTCCTCGCTTGGGGCTTCGAGGGCCAAGGGGTTCGGGGGCGATTCGACGGCTTCGTAGAGCACGTGAACGATGTGGCGAATGGAAATGGAGTCGTTGCCCGAATCGATGGTGACCTCCAACGTCCACGCTCCGCTGGCGAGGTTGTACTGGCTGTGGGTCCAGGACGCTTCTTGCCCGTCGCCAATCTGTTCCGTGTGGAAAGCCTGTTCTTCACCATCGGGGTCGTTCAGATGCCACGTTGCGGTCACCTGGGTTGCCGGCACCAGGTCTTCGGGGTTGGATATGGTGGATTCAATCGAGATTTTTTCTGCGGTCGGGCAGGTGCAGTCTGGGACGGTTGACACCGTCATGGTGTCCGGCGAATCGGTGTTCGATTCGGTCCAATCGGTGGTTTTGTCGATGCGTACTTTGACGGTGATGGAAGCGGTGTTTTCCGATTCATCGGTCGCACTCAAGCTGACCGTGAACAATCCGTGTGTGAGGTACGTGTAGCTGATTTCTGCCCGCTCGTTGGCGTTTACCGTGATGGCGTTGATGCCGTCATCGTCGTCACCTGGGTCGAGCGTGAAGGTCTTCATGGCGCCTGCTTTTGAGGTGACGCGTGCGAAATCAAAACTCAATTCCACCCCGCTTTGGGAGAGAACGGCGTTGTTTTGAATCCGCTCCGTGATGGTGCCCGAGGTGGTGTCGTAGTGGACGGCCATGGTGATGGGGTTGGTTTCATCGTCGCCATCATCGGCGAGGCAACCCGTAAGCGACGTGCAGAGAAGGAGGACGAGCATCAGAACCGACGCCTGACCCTTTGCTCGCATGACACGGGTAGGTCGCTTCACCTCATGAAATCACCCTTTTCAGGATGTTTCGTGAAACGGTGGTTTGAAGACGGTGAACCGTGGCGGAGGGGTTAGCGAGGTGGGGTAGTCTGGATATCCCGTCGGGCTCATAACCCGGAGATCGATGGTTCAAATCCATCCCTCGCTACTCATCCGTACTGGTAGTAGTCGTGCTTTGGCTGCAGGCTGTCCAAAGCGGTTTGCAATCGGGCGTTGGCGGCTTGTTCACCGGCGAGGATCGCAGCCTGTTGCTCGGTCAGGTTCGTTTGAACCTCGGCGCAAGCCTCGGCATGACCAGTGCCGGCCCCACCGGCGACGGTCAAGGCGTTCAACACATCGTCCAACGGAACCGAAGCCGATGTTGAGGGTTGAAGCATGAAGGCCCCGTTAGATTGAACCACGCTGCCGGCGGCCTCGATCGCCGTGAGAAATCGGGTGATGTGGGCCTTTGACGGGGCTGCTGAAACGGCAGCGAGTGCCGCTGCGAGGTGGCCCGGTGCGAGTTTTTCGCATCGAGCGAACGCTTTGGTGGCGGCCTTTGTTTTGCCTGCTGCGGCGTACAAGCGACCGGCACGGAGGTGGTCTTCATGCTCGGGTTGCATGGCGTCCAACATTTGCGGGGCGTGTTTTTGCAACACGTTCACGAGGGTTTTGCGTTCGTTGTGCATCCGCTTGATGGCCTTCATGCTCTGCTCTGCTTTGTTGCGAAGCAGGTACACATCGCACATCAAACGGAGGCCTTTGAGCAGAAAGATTTGCTGTTGTGGGTCTCGTTTTTTGTTGGAAAGCATCAGGTCGCAGAACTGCGTGGCCATCACCTCGGAGAGTTCGAGACGACCCTCCGCCATGTACCGCTCGATTTGGAGCAGCGTTTGGGAAGGGTCTTGCATGCCGAACATGGGAACAAGTCGGGTCAGAACGCCGCTGGCTATCATGCCTTTGCTGTGGCCCGTCCGTTTTCGCCGACTGCTTTTAGATACCAGCAACACCAAAGCCCGTCCATGAACGAACGGTGTCTGCTTGCCGTGACAGGGACGCCTGGGGTGGGGAAATCTGCGCTGTCGGCTTGGCTTCACGAACAGGGCTGGGGTCTTCTTGAGGTCGCAGAACTGGCAGCTGCTCACGGCTGTTTGGGGGAGGTCGACCCGGCCGACGGGGCAGCACCTCTTGATATCCAAGGATTGGACGAGGCTTGGGAACCCCCCCGGTCGGGACGTTGGGTGGTGGACGGCCATTTGAGTCATTTTCTGGACGTGGACGGAACGGTTGTTCTGCGCTGTTCACCCTCTCTCCTTTCGGGACGTTTGACGGAACGAGGCTACACCGAGGCCAAGGTTCGGGCCAACGTTGAATGGGAGATGACGGCGGGCCACTGGTCGGAATTAGCAGAGTTTGAAGTGAACGTTCCGTTGTTGGAACTGGACGCTGGCATCAACGATGTCGAGGCCCTTGGCCGCTGCGTGGAGGCTTGGGTGCGGGACGGCATGCCCTCGGATGGGTTGGAACATCACCTCGCCAGCGCCATCGATTGGCTCGCATAATCGGGCAAACAGGCGAAGTCACCTCCACAAACCATAACACCCGTTCGGGGGTCGTTGCCTCATGGCCCTTGAGAAGATGCGTCGGCGTTGGGAAGCGGCGCTTCAACCCGTGTTGCGGACCTTCTACCGGTTTTCGCCGGCGACGGTGACCTGGCTGGCCCTCCCCTTCGGTGTTGCTGGTGGTGTGTTGGCAATGTACGCTCCAAACAGCACTTCGGGAGGTGGCTGGTTGCTGGGGGGCGCGCTCATGATCGCTTTAGCGATGCTTTTTGACGGGCTGGACGGCTCTTTGGCCAGAGCAAAAGGCGAAGTCACCCGGTGGGGCGACTACCTCGACCACACCATTGACCGTGTGCTCGACGCCACTTGGGTTGTCTGCATCAGCGCCTCGGTGTTCGTCGGTGACATCACGCTTGGGTTTGCAGCGGCGTTCCTCACCCTGCTTGGCTCCTACATGGGCACGCAGGCTCAGGCCGTGGCGGGAGCCCGAAACTATCGCGGTTTTTCTCGTGCCGACCGCACGGTGCTGACGTTGCTTTCTTTGATCGCGATGGGCGTGATGCTCATCGCTGGCATGGAGGTTGAAGCCACGTACCCCGGGCCCTATGCCCACATCACCGTCAATCCGATGAGCCTCATCGTGTTCATTTCAGCCCTTGGAGGGATGTGGACCTTTTTGGTTCGATTCATGCAAGCCAAAGGGGAAATTCAAGCGCTCGACGAAAGCGACCCTCTTCCCCAACCGAACCAAAAAAGCGAAGCGGACTCCTCGGTTTGATGGCGCCTGCTTATCGGGGCTTGGAAGCCCTCTTTTGACGCCTCGGAAGCGACATAGTGATAACGGACGAAGGCGACATATGTGTTGATGGGTAGTCCAACGGCTGAACAAAACGGAACTCTGCGCGCCGTCTTCCTCGTTGCGGTGATGCTGCTCGCACTCGCACCGGTGGCCAACGCCAACCAAGGGCTGCCTGAAAATCATCAGGCTCAGAACATCAGTGCGACCTTTGACAACGCAACGGAAATCACCACGGTCACATGGGAGAATCAAATCTCCAGCAACATCAACGTCCTGGGCGACATGTTTCAGTCCACGTACAACGTTTACCGTCATACGGCGCCGATTGAAGCCGCCAATCTTTCCAACCTCACCCCCTTCGCCACGGTCCCCGTTTGCAGCAGTCTTGCGGCCGGTGGTAACCCGGGTTATTGCTCGGGCGACACCCACCCCGGTCATGCCGTGGAATACCCCGTCCCTCCCGGCACCAACGACCAGTTCTACTACGCCATCACCACCACCCTCTCCAACGGCACCGTGATGGCCGAGTTGCTGGTCAACGGCTCCCACATTGACACGCCGGTCTTGGAACTCACCCAACCGGTACAAACGGCGTTCATCATCTCGGCGATCTTTGATGCCGAGACCAGCCAAACCACGCTCAACTGGCTGAACTACAACGCCATCGAGGCCGTGCACCCCACCACCGGGCCCGATGCCATGCAGATTCGAATATGGCGGACGGCCTACGCCATCTCCCGCAGCAACGGCATCTTCCTGCCCGTTTCCGAAACCCCCATCGCCGTGGTCGACCCCACCAACACTTCCTACGTCATCGACGTTGGACCCAACACCCAGCGAGAGAGTTACTACTCCATCACCTACCATCTTCCGAACTGGTCCGGCCCCGGTCAGGACTACGAAGATTTGCGATTTGTCGGACAGAACACGCTTGCGAGTCCTGTTGTTGAGGACAATCGCCCGCCCGCCCAACCCATCCTTTTGGGGGCTCAATTCGTTCCCAATCCCGAGGACGGCACGGGTTACACCAACCTCAGTTGGGGCGATGTTGCCGGAGAGACCGGCGAGACCTATCGCGTGTACCGCTCAGACCAAGCCTTCACGACCATCCTGCGCAACGACGTCGAGCTCGTTGTTTCCGGTATCTTGGAAGGCATCAACTCCTACCAAGTCCAGGTTCGTCAGGGCTTCCTCGGGTACTCCTACTACTGCGTCGTGACCGTTGACGCAACGGGCGTGATCAACACCGACACAACCGAAGATTCGTGCACCAACGCCATTGAAGAAAATGCATTTTACAGTTGGGTTGCGGAGCCGACCAACGTTCATGCTGAGTTTATCGGTGACCGCACCACCCGGGTGACGTGGGACGACCAATTGGGCATTGAAGGTGAAGTCTACCACATTTGGTACTCCAGCTATCGAATCAACACCGGTCAGTTTGTTGAGAACCAAACGCACGAATATTTGGGAACGGTCTCCGACGGAGTGGGCACCTTTGATGTTGAAGTTCCCGATGGGGTTTACCGGACCAATTCGTTTTACTGGGTGACGTCCGAGGCTTTGTATGGCAACGTCAACGGTACCTATCACTACACGGGCCTGATTCAAAATTACCATCAAATCGCCTTTGAAGACACCCAAGCAGCCAACCCTCCCCGTATCAAGCAAGCCTATTCCATCGGTTCGA